>NZ_AP014945.1:0-302492 GCF_001548275.1 Caldimicrobium thiodismutans | reverse complement strand
TAGGCCCAAAAAGGGGCTTAACCTTCTCAAAGAGGCTTCTCATTCTGGCAAAAAAGGGACGCACCTTTTCTGGATTTTCTTCATAAGGAGGAAGACACATAAGCCCCCTCACCTCAAGATGAGAGAACTGTGAAAGCTCTTCACAAAACTTGAACAAATCCTTGGGTCCAACTCCTGCCTTGGTTTCCTCCTCTCCAATATTTACCTCAATAAAGACAGGGATTTTCTTCTCAGAATCCTTCAGTCTTTTTTCAATCTCCACAGCAAGTTCTATTCTATCTATGGTCTCAAGAACATTAAAGAGTTTCAAAGCCTTTTTAACCTTATTAGTCTGAAGCCTTCCAATAAGGTGCCATTCTATGGAAAGGCCCTCTAAGGCAGAAATCTTTTTCTCTGCCTCTTGAACATAGTTCTCCCCAAAAAGCCTAATTCCAAGATCGTAGAGAACTTGTATTTTTTCGGGAGATTGTTTTT
Source organism: Caldimicrobium thiodismutans (assembly GCF_001548275.1). Taxonomy (GTDB): domain Bacteria; phylum Desulfobacterota; class Thermodesulfobacteria; order Thermodesulfobacteriales; family Thermodesulfobacteriaceae; genus Caldimicrobium; species Caldimicrobium thiodismutans. The sequence continues at coordinate 302,018 of NZ_AP014945.1, read as the reverse complement.
TACTTGCACCAAGAATCTTAACTTCTTCAAGCCTTCTTTTACTGCGCAAAACTGCATTTTCTACCCTTTCAAAAACCTTCTCAAGATTATTTTTTAGCGTGGTATAGTATTCCTTTGAAATATCCACACCTTATTCTTGACCCTTTTTCTCTATCCCTTTCTACCTCTTCTCTGTTAGGCCTTTTATATATCAATATCTTTTGAAACTCGATGAGACTTTTTCAACTTGTAAAAAGTTTAATAATATCTTCAGAGCTCTTAGCAAGAATTATTTTCCTAAGCCACTCCTTAAGAACTCCTCTATCCTCTTCTCTTACCACCCTCTCCCTCACTTCCTCAGGCACATACCCGAGCTTCACCTCTATGGCCTCAAGCACAAGCTCCCTTGCATCCTCAATTAACCCCTGATATTTCCCCTGCTGAATCCCCTGCTCAATTCCCTGCTTATAAAACTTCTCTCCCACTCTATCCCAAAAGCTCTTTAACTCCATCTTTACCCCCTCTTCTCCACACCTATCTAATATATTAAACCAGATTACCTCCTCGTCAACCCCACTCTTTATTACTGCTATCTCTATCAAAAACCCTATCTCCCACCTCCCCTTCTCCCCTATCGCTACTAATCTCTCTATCGCCCTTGTAATAACTTCAATTATCTCTTCAAAATTACCTGCTTCCGCCTTTATTAAATAAAGATAACACCCAAGCCCTGCTAAAATATCAAATATCCTCAATATCTTCTCATCCTCTACCCTCTTTAAATCTACCACATGAACCTTAAAAAGTTCTCCCTTTAACCCCTCTGGCACTGAAAATATCTCCTCTATCCTTTCAGGATACCCCCAGGGCTTATTCCCTTCATAGAATACAAGGGGTAAAACAGGCACATACCCCTTCCCCTCCTTGAAAGACCTCTCATTTAATGCGGTTATGTAATTTAAAATCTGAAGGTAAATTCTTTTATCAGGTGCACTTTTGTGCTCAATAAGGATGTAGAGATGGGCTTTAGTTGAAGGTTTTCCTTCACTAAGAAGATTAACCTCAGCAACAAGGTCCGGGATTTCTCGCTTTTTTCTTGAGAGAGAAACTTGTTCTTCCGGAATGATTCTAAGGGAGTCAAGGTCAAGATGAGTTTTAATATGCTCAGGGAGGAAGGTTGAGAGGAAGCCTTTTAAGTTTTCTGGGTCTTTGAGGAAGGCCTTGGCAAAAAGGTCATAGGGAACAGGAGGTTTCTTCTTTGACATAGAGGTATTTTGCCAGAATTTAGAAGTATTTCAAGAGAACGAATTGCCTCATTAAAAATCTATTTGAAATTTTATCGTTGCCTCATATAAAAAACCACAGCTCCTCTATTTAACCTTCACGAAAAAACTATCTATTTCGCCCTTCTTAAATTTACAAGCTTAGTTCTTTCGCAAAGCTTATTTCAAGGAAAGAGTGGGTGAGGAGCTTTATAGAAAGATTTATAGAAAGATAAGGAGATATCATAAAATGCTTGAGAAAGCATATTTAGAGAAAAAAGGGAATTATTTTCGGTGAAAAAATTGACCATAAAAAGGAGGGGGAGGTAAAATAATTTCCTTTAGAAAATTAAATGAGGCATTACAGAGAATTGTATACTTTCATATCTTTCCTGTCTGCACAGGTAGGTCTGTCTGCCATGAAACTTAACGGAAAAAACCCTCTTCAGTTAAAATTAGGTCAACCTTCTGATCCAAGGGGTCTTGTGGTAATTGATCTACTATCTGGAAGGAAAAGGCAACCCCTATTTTTAGGGCTTTGGTCTTAGCAAGAAACCGATCGTAAAAGCCTCCTCCATAGCCAAGCCTTCCCATTTTTCTATCAAAGGCAAGCCCTGGGACAAGGATTAAATCCAGAGCCTCTGGCAAAAGAACTGGATTTTCTTTGGGAGGTTCTAATATACCAAAGGCTCCTTTAACAAGTTCTGAAAAATCAAAAAATTTGTGGAAACTGAGAGTCTTTGTATCAAGATGGGTACAAGGCAAATAAACCTCTTTTTCCTTTAAAGCTCTATCTATAGCAGAATAAAGATTCACCTCTTTATTGATATAATAAAAAAAGGCAATCTTTTGAGATTTTTGATAGAACTCAGAAGAGAGAAAAATCTGACAAATCCTTTCAGACCTCTCCTTCCAGTCTTTATCTGATTGAAGAGCTCTAAGTTTTTTAAAATACTCCCGAAATTCTCCTTTATGCATTAAATACCTGTAAAAATAAAAAAGGCCGGTTGGAACCGGCCCTCAAAATAAAAAAGGATCTTCTTATATTTAGCGTGGATGCCCTGACTTTGCTCTTTCAGCTACAGCTAAACGAGTTAGGGCCCTCTGGAGAGCGGCTCTGGCCCTTACATGGTCTATATGCTCAACTTTGGCCTGATACTCCTGAAGTCTCTTTTCGGCTCTTTCCTTTGCCCTCAAGGCCCTTTCCACATCAATTTCGTAAGCCTTTTCAGCTGCTTCAACTAAAAAGGTAATCTTATTTCCAGAGACCTCACAGAAACCCCCACTTACAGCTACCCACTCCTCTTTATCTCCCACTCTATATCTCAAGGCCCCAATCTTTATAGCTGCAACCATAGGAGCATGATTAGCAAGCACACCAAACTCACCTGCGACCCCTGGAGCTGTAACAATGTCAACTTCCTCACTCACCACTACCCTATCGGGTGTGATGATCTCAAGAAAAATCCTTGCCATAATTATTCCTCCTTAGGCCTCAAGGAGCTTCTTAGCCTTCTCCACTGCCTCTTCAATGGTTCCCACCATATAGAAGGCCTGCTCAGGCAGGTCATCATGCTTGCCCTCAAGGATTTCTTTGAAACCTCTAATGGTATCTTCAAGCTTTACATATCTACCTGCGAGCCCTGTAAACTGCTCAGCTACATGGAAGGGTTGCGAAAGGAATCTCTGAATCTTTCTGGCACGAGCAACGATAATCTTATCCTCCTCAGAAAGCTCCTCTACTCCGAGGATGGCGATAATATCCTGAAGATCTTTATATCTCTGAAGCACCTGCTGAACCTGACGGGCAACATTATAATGTTCTACTCCCACAATATTGGGATCAAGAATTCTGGACTGAGAATCAAGGGGATCCACTGCAGGATAAATTCCAAGCTCAGCTATCTGACGGGAAAGAACCACTGTTCCATCAAGGTGTGCAAAGGTGGTGGCTGGAGCTGGGTCTGTCAAGTCATCTGCAGGCACATAAACGCACTGGACCGAGGTAATTGACCCCCGCGTGGTTGAACAGATTCTCTCCTGAAGAGCTCCGATGTCTGTAGCAAGGGTGGGCTGATAACCCACTGCAGAAGGCATTCTTCCAAGAAGTGCGGAAACTTCCTGGTTGGCCTGGGTAAATCTGTAAATATTATCAATAAAGAGGAGCACATCCTGACCCTCTTCGTCTCTAAAGAACTCAGCCAAGGCAACAGCGGTATGGGCAACTCTTGCCCTATGACCCGGGGTTTCATTCATCTGTCCATAAACAAGGGCTGCCTTATCAATAACCCCAGATTTTTTCATCTCAAGATAAAGTTCATTTCCCTCACGGGTTCTCTCTCCTGCTCCACAGAAAACGGAAATTCCACCGTGCTCCATGGCAATGTTGTGAATCATCTCCATCATGACAACGGTCTTACCAACCCCTGCTCCACCAAAGGTCCCCATTTTTCCACCACGGGGGAAAGGAATAAGGAGGTCAAAAACTTTAATACCTGTTTCCAGAACCTTGATCTGAACATCAAGTTCCGTTAAAGCTGGAGCTGGCCTAAAAATTGGATACATTTTATCAGTCTTAATAGGACCAGCTTCATCCACCGGGTCTCCAGTGGCATTAATAATTCTTCCTAAGGTTGGTTTACCAACAGGAACAAGAAGAGGACCACCTGTAGCTAAGACCTCCTGCCCTCTTTTAAGACCATCGGTATAATCCATGGCCACACATCTAACCACATTATCACCAAGTTGCTGAGCGACCTCAAGCACCAAATTCCATTCTCTATCATCAATCATTGGATTGGTAACCCTCAAAGCATCAAGAACCTTGGGAACCTGCCCAGGAGGAAATTCCACATCCACCACCGTTCCCATAATCTGAACTATTCTACCTATAACCTTTTCAGCCATAGAACACTCCCTCCTTTACTTTTATCCTTTTATAGCCTCAGCACCACCAACAATATCCATAAGCTCCTTAGTGATGCTGGCCTGCCTTACTTTATTATAATAAAGGGTTAGCTGTTTGACCATATCAGTGCAAGCCCTGTTAGCATTATCCATAGCTGTCATACGAGCAGCCTGTTCACTAACTGCTGTCTCAAGCATTGCAGAAAAGATCTTTGTATTCAAGTAGAGGGGTAAAATCTGAGGTAAAAGCTCTTCCTCATCGGGTTCATACATATATGAGCCCGTTGCCTTTCTTTCTTTAACCTCAAAAGAAAGAGGTAGAAATCTCTCTGTCCTGGGATTTTGCCTGATAAGATTTACAAAATATCCATAAATTAGATATACTTCATCCCATTCCCCTTCAAGAAAGGCGGTTATAGCAGATCTGGCAATACGCCTGGCATCCTGCATTAAAACTCTACTCATCACATCTCCAAAGGCCTCTCTTACAGGGAATCTTCTCCTAAAATAACTTATACCTCGCTTCCCCACAAGAATCATCTCTATCTGTTTCCCTTCTCCCTGAAATTTTTTAATCTGGAGCTCCGCCTCACGAATAAGGTTACTATTAAAGGCTCCACATAGCCCTCTATCAGCTGTGATTAAAATTAATCCAACTTTTTTGACAGAATCCTTGGCCTGTAAATAAGGAATTCTACCTTTATTTAAACCCGGAGCACTGAGTAGCTGGGCAAGAACCTCATCAAATTTTTGCCCGTAGGGCCTAAATCCCTCTAAACGCCCCTGCAGTGTCCTCAGCTTGGCTGAGGCCACCATGTTCATAGCCTTAGTAATCTGGCCAATCTTTTTAATGGCATCTATTTTCTTACGCAAATCCCTTAAACTTGGCATCTTACATTACCCCCTTATGGAACAGGAACAGGTTCAACATTATTGGATTTTTTAAATTCCTCATTAAATTCTCCTAAGGCTTTCTTCATCTTTTCTTCAAGGTCAGGGGTTATCTCCTTTTTCTCTTTAATTTCTTTATAAATTTCAGGATATTTTCTCTCTATAAATTCATAAAGTTCTCTCTCATACTGAGCTAAGACCTCAAGGGGCATCTCATCAAGAAAGCCTCTGGTTCCGGCAAAAAGGATACAGACCTGTTTTTCAACAGGAAGGGGTTGATACTGAGGCTGTTTTAGAATTTCAACAAGCCTTGCCCCCCTGTGCAGAACTCTCTGGGTAGCCTTATCAAGCTCTGATCCAAACTGAGCAAAGGCTGCTAATTCTCTATACTGTGCAAGCTCAAGCCTGAGCCTTCCTGCTACCTGACGCATGGCTTTGATCTGGGCAGATCCTCCTACTCGAGATACAGAAAGTCCTACATTAATAGCTGGACGAATACCAGCAAAGAATAGCCCTGGCTCAAGATAGATCTGTCCATCAGTAATGGAAATAACATTAGTAGGAATATAGGCAGAAACATCTCCCTGAAGGGTTTCAACTATGGGAAGGGCAGTAAGAGAACCGCCACCATATTTATCATCAAGTTTAGCTGCCCTTTCAAGAAGCCTTGAATGGTTATAGAAGACATCTCCCGGGAAGGCCTCTCTACCAGGAGGTCTTCTCAAAAGCAATGAAATTTCACGATACTCAGCTGCCTGTTTAGAAAGGTCATCATAAATCACAAGGGCATGCCTTCCTGTATCCCGGAAGTATTCTCCAAGAGCACAAGCTGAATAAGGGGCAATCCACTGAAGGGCAGCTGAATCTGAAGCACAAGCTGCAACAACGGTTGTATATTCCATAGCTCCATATCTGCGAAGAATTTCAATTATCTGGGCCACTGTTGATTTTTTCTGCCCGATGGCACAATAAATGCAATAGACATCCGTTTCCTTCTGGGCTAAAATAGCATCAATGGCAATTGCAGTTTTACCTGTTTGCCTATCCCCGAGAATAAGCTCTCTCTGGCCTCTTCCTATAGGGGTCATAGCATCTACAGCCTTAACTCCTGTAATCATAGGCTCATTAACGGGTTTTCTCTGAATAATTCCAGGGGCTTTAATCTCAATTCTGCGGTATTCTTTGGACTCAATAGGCCCTTTTCCATCAATAGGTCTTCCCACTGGGTCAATGACCCTTCCAATAACAGCTTCTCCAACGGGAATAGAGGCTACCTGGCCAGTTCTTTTGGCGGTATCCCCTTCTTTAATCTTGGTATAATCTCCCATTACCGGGATACCTACATTGTCAAACTCAAGGTTAAGAGCGACTCCTACCTCTCCACTTTCAGGAAACTCAACCAATTCCATATATTCACAGTTTCTCAAACCAAAAACACGGGCAACACCATCTGCAACGGATATAACAACTCCCATCTCCTCAAGATTTATTTTTTTCTCAAACTCCTCAATTCTCTTTTTAATCAGATCACTGAGTTCTTGAGCCTTAATCGCTTCCATCGGTTATACCCCCTTTATAATGATTTCTTTAAATTTTTCAAGCTGAGATTTAAGGGTTCCATCAAGGATATAGTCTCCAACTTTTACTTTAACCCCACCTATAATTTCGGGATCCACTTTGGCTTCAAGAATGACCTCTTTCTTTAAAAGCGTTTGAAGGGCCCTTTCAAGCTCCACCCTCTCATCATCACTAATGGGAAAAGCTGTAATTACTTCTCCCCTTGCCCTTCCAAGCTCCTCATCAAGAAGAGCCTGATACATAGCTACAATCTCTTCAAGAAACTGAATCCTTCTTCTTTCAACAAGAAGTTTTAGGAATCTCTCTATCTCTGGATCAACCTTAAAATAAGATAAAATCTCTTGAAGGATCTCCTGCTTAATATCAGGGGGATAAATTGGACTTTGAAGGGCCTGCAAAATCTCTGGATAGCCTTTAAGACCTGTCGCTAAATTTTCTAATTCTTCTCCAAATTCCTTTACCTTATTTAATTCTTTAGCTGCAATAAATAGACCTTTAGCATACTTAAGGGCAGTGGCTACGGCTCTCAATTCAGACTCCTCCCTTTTATTTGTTCTACAAAGTTTTTATAAAGGACCTTCTGATCCTCCTCAGTAACATTCTTTCTAAGTATCTCCTCTGCAAGCTTAACCGCCTCCTGAGCAAGTTCAACCCTTAAAATATCCTTAGCCTTTTCCATCTCCTGAGAAATATAAAGTTGAGCCTGTTCCTTAAGTCGAGCTGCCTGTAGCTTAGCCTCTTCAAGAATCTTTTCCTTTTCTCTAATGCCTTGCTCTATGTAATTTTGATAAATAGTCTCTGCCTCTTCCTTTAAATTCTTAACCTTTTCCTGAAGTTCAAGATACTTTGCTTCTGCCTCTTTCTTTTTAGCCAAAAGCTCTTCATATTGTTTCAGAAGATTTTCCTGTCTGGATTTAAAAAAATTAACTACTGGCTTTTTAAGAAGTTTATAAAGAAGAACTATCAGGGCAAGAAAATTTACAGACCACCAGATAAGATTTTTAATCTGAGAAGGTGTAACTCCATGTCCGCCTTCCTCGGCAGAATACCCAACACCAACACTTAAACCAAATAAAAGGACAAAAAGAAAGAAGATCTTATTGAAGGTTTTCATACCCTCCTCCCAAGGAGTTTCTCAACCATGAGATTGGCAAAGTAGTCCTTTTGAGCAAGGACACTCTCTCTGAGCTTTGCAAACTCAGCTTTAAAGGCATTTTCCCATTCTCTTTTTTGGGCCTCAATCTCTTTCATCACCTTCTGAAGCTCTTCCTTTTCAATTTTTCTTGCCTCTTCCTTTAAAGCCTCTCTTTTCAAAGCTCCTTCAGATCTGGCTTGATTCAAGGCTTCATAGTAATTCTTAAGCCCCTCTTCTGCCTGAGAAAGAAGCTCGTCAATCTCCTTTTCCAAGCTTCCAAATTGTCTTTTTCTTTCTTCAAGGAAACTCATCACCGGCTTGATCAAAATAATGTTTAAAAGAAAAGCAAGGACTAAGGCCTCAATTATTTGCACAAGAAGTGTTATATCAAACTTGAGCATCCCTTCACCCCTTCTAAAAAAAATTTTCTAAATCTTTTAACCACATCAGATTATTAAAAATTTTCAGAAAGTCAAGCCTCCTTTCTTATTAAAAATTAAAGCTATTTAAAAAAATACTTTCTAAAGGCTATATTAAATAAAATTGACAGCATTAAATAAGTTGAAATCGTAACAGATCCACCATAACTAAGAAAGGGTTGAGGGATACTGGTCATAGGGAGAAGGCCTGTTGCTCCGCCAATATTAAAAAAGGCCTGCCATAAAAAGATAATTACTATTCCAAGGCTCAGGGATCTTCCTAAGTAGTCCTTTGCCTTTCGGGATAGATTTAATCCCCAAAAAAGGAGATACCCATAAAGAAAAAGAAAAAGGGTATTTCCCAGAAAACCAAAGGCTTCAGCCCAGACAGAAAAAGCAAGATCTGTATTTTTAGCTGGTAAATAATTTAATCTCGTTGACCAGCCTTTTTGAAATCCCTGCCCTTTCACTCCTCCGGAACCTATAGCAATAAGAGACTGATTGAGCTGGTATCCCCAGGTCTTGTAATACTTTTCAGGATCAAGATAACCATAGATTCTGCCCTTTTGATGAGGCTTCAATTTATTCCAGACAATAGGAACCGCAATAACCATAATAAGAATAAATATACTACAAAGCCCTATAAAAAGCCTTTTGGGAAATCCAAGGGCCAGGAGAAAACTTACAAACATTAGCCCAATGATAAAGGCGTAGTCAAGGTCAACAGGCAGCAAAAACAATAAAGGCAAAGCAATTACCACAAGCAAAAAAAGGGCCTCTCCAGTCTCTAATTTTAGATTTTTCTTTTTCTCCATAATGAGACTAAGAAGATAGATTATTATTATTTTTAAAAACTCAGAGGGTTGAAAACTTAAGGGACCAAGGACAAGCCACCTTTTTTTAAACAGGGCAAGAATTATCAATAAAAGTAACATTAAGCCATATAAGATCCAGATTAATTCCAAAGAGATGCGCCGATAATCAAAATAAAGGGTGATCACCAAAAAAATCAATAATCCAAAAGTTTGCCAGATAAGATTTTTCCAAAAAAAATTGCCTGAATCTCCCATGTTCATTTGATTTAAGATATTTATACCCACAAGGGCAAGAAGAGTTAAAACAGCTAAGAAGTTCTCTTTTATAAAGATTTTAAGGCGTTGTAGAATTTCCATAATTCTCCTCAGTTCCTTGGGGAAGCTCCTCTATATTTTCTGGTAACTCTGGCTTTAAGAGTGAGGGTATTTTATAAAAAGCTCTATACAATTCGCCAGCTATAGGTGCAGCTACAGCACCCCCACCTCCTCCGTGTTCAACTAAAACAGCGGAAACAACCTCTGGAGTAGAATTCCCAGCATAACTTACAAACCAGGCATGATGTTCATATTGTTTGGTCCTTTTCTGCAGGGCCACAACCTGTGCGGTTCCGGTTTTTCCCCAAACAGAAAGTCCAGGAACCCGGGCTGCTTTCCCCGTGCCACTCTCAACCACCTCTTTGAGCCCTGATCTAACCCAATCCAGGTGCTCAGGCCTGAACTCTACCTTGGCCTCAAGCTTAGAACTTGCTTTATAAAGAATTTTTCCTGTTTTAGAACGGACCTCCTTAACCACATAGGGTTGGTAGAGATACCCTCCATTAGCAACCACCGTATAAGCTCGTGCCATCTGAAGGGGAGTTGTCAAAATATACCCCTGACCAATGGCCACAACAACTGTCTCTCCTTGTTGCCAGGGTTCTTTATAGCGTTTTTGTTTCCAGGCTCTATCTGGCACAAGGCCTGGCTTTTCATCACTATAACCAAGACCAGAGACCTTACCCAGACCCAGGGAACGAGAAACCTTAGCCAAAAAGTCTATATCTATTCTTGAACCAACCGTATAAAAATAAACATCGCAGGATTGAGCAATAGCCTTGATAAGATTAACCCCTCCATGACCTTTCCTTTCCCAACAACGAAAGATATGATTTCCGTAGTTAAAATACCCTGGACAGAATACCCCCCAGTTCAATCCTTTAATGACTCCTGCCTCAAGCCCAGCCAGAGCAGTAATTATTTTAAAGGTAGAACCCGGAGGATAAGGCTGAATTGCCTTATTAAGAAGAGGTTTTTTGGGATCAAGGGCGATCTTTTCCCATTCCCCTGGTTCAAAGCCTGAAATAAATTTATTGGCATCCACTGAAGGAGCACTCACAAGAGTAAGAAGAGCACCATCTTGAGGTGAGAGCGCAACTATAGCCCCTCTCTTATCCTTCAAGAGTTCATAAGCCCTCATCTGTAGATCGTGTCTAACTGTAATTATAAGATCATTTCCAGACACAGGAGAAGTCCTTCCCACAACTTTACCCAACCGCCCATAAGCATCTCTTTCCATCTCAATGCGGCCATTTTGACCCCGTAGGTAATCTTCAAAAATCCGCTCTATTCCTTTTTTCCCTATGAGATCCTCTGGAGAATACCCTTTATTTTTGAGGTTTTCATATTCCTCTTTATTAACTCTTGCCACATACCCGAGGAGGTGAAAATAGGCCTCCCCATAGGGATAATATCTTTCGGACTCAGCTTCAACCAATACCCCCGGAAGATAATACCTTCGCACCATAATTCTTGAGACCTCATCCCAGGTCAAATCCCTTTTTAAAAGAATCCTTCCCAGATAGGTCTTTTTGGCAAGATAATATCTCTCCTTTAGGGCTCCAAAATCCTCTTTTAAAAGCAGGCTCAACTTTTTTAAGGTCTCCTCTTCATCTTCCAAGGTTTCAAGATCTAAATAAAGCTGAAAGATGGCTCTATTGGTTGCTACCACCACTCCATCTGCAGTTATGATTTCACCTCTGGGGGCCTTAATTACATAACTTGCTAAGGATCTTGCCTTGGCCTTTTGCATATAGTAAGGATGTTTGATAACCTGAAGATAAAAAAGTCTTAGCCAGAGAAGACCAAAACAAAAAATTATCAACAACTTAATAAAAAAAAGCCTTTTTTCCCAAACCTCCTCAACTTTTTCTTGTTTTTGCCACTTTTCCTTGAAATCTACAATCTTCATAACCTTTACTCAGGAGAGACTAAAATTTTAGAAAGAAAGGCATGAAAAACTATGATAAAAAGCCAATTAAAAAGCCCAAAGAAAAAGGTCTTCACAAGGAGATGAATCCAGAAAGAATAAGTAAGGGTATAAAGTTCAAGGGAACTAAAGAAAGAAAAGAGTTTTATTATCAAAAAAGATAGCACACTTAAGCCCCAAAAGGAGTATCTAAAAATTCTGGTCTCGATTTTAAAGAGTTTCTTCAGCTGAAAAAAACCCCAGAAGAGAAAAAAGTAATAAAAAAGCCAGAAAAAACTGGGTAAATTTTCTTCAAGAGCCTTTAAAAGGGATACCAAAACTATGGATAAAAGGGCAAAAAAGTTAAAAGTAAGAAGGGGGATAAGGCCAAGGACAAAGCCTAAAAAAAAATCAAGGGGAAAATTATAAAAGATATGAGAAAAAAAACCCCTTAAAAAGATAGCTACAACCAGGAAGGGTAAGAATTTCAGAAAAAAAACCTTTCCAGGCATATCTTAAATAGGAATCTCCGGAACCTTGAGTAGCACTACCACCCAGCTAAGATTATAAATATCTACAGAAGGCCTGACTTCTGCTCTTTTAAAAAGGCCCTGCACATCTTTATTAACAGAGACCATTTCTCCCACCAGAAGTCCAGGTGGAAAAAGAAGATCCTGACCTGAGGTGACAAGGATATCCCTTTCCTTAGCCTGGGAATAAAGGGGTAGGAACTCAAGGGTTATATAAGGCTCACCCTTTCCCTTGAGGATTCCTCTTTCCTGAGTCCTTAACACCTTAACATCTGCTGAAAAAGAGGGATCGGTGATTAAAATCACCCTACTCCAACTACGGTGAACCTCAACTACCTGCCCCACAAGGCCTACCCCTTCATTACCTACAAGAGATAACACCGGCATCTGAGGCATAAGACCATCCTTAGACCCCTTGTCAATAATTATTTGATCAAGGTATGGATCAATAGCCTTATAAACAATTCGGGCTACAACCTGAGGATGCTTAAAGCCTTCACTGATCTTAAACAGTTTTTCCAATCTCTGGTATAAATTTTCCCTTTCCTGATAATAAGCTAATTCCTGTTTCAAAATAAGAACCTGTTCTTTTAAAGCCTGGTTCTCCCTTTTGACATCAATTAAAATAAGATATTTGGAAAAAAAATCTCTTAATTCCTGAGCTAAATAACTTTCTGCCCTCCAGAAGGGTTGTAAAAAAATCCCGGCTATACCCTTAAAAGGGTCAGTTTTGAGTAAAAATAGGGCTACAAATAGAAAAAAGAGAATTCCTGCCCAAAGAAACCATTTCTTACGCATACTAAATTATTTTAGCACAGCCTCTTACTTTTCCCAGAGAGGGACTTAGGGCTTAAGATTGATGGCCTAAAAATATCAAAAGGGGGCTTAAAGCCCCCTTTTGAATTCAGGTGAGAGTTCCCTTTAGAAGGAGAGCTCAAGAGAGCCGTAAAGGTTCCACATCTTTTCAATGGGCACAAACATGGTCATAGCTTTCATTTGATCCATCATATTGGTTGATTTTACCCATTTTTTAATATCATCAATATCTCTTGGGGTTTCAAGCCAGTTAGCTGAACCATAGTAGTCAAACCAGTAATACTGGAAGCCAAGTCTCAAGAGGGCTCTTGCATTCTTGGTAAGTTTCTGCCCAACAGGTAAATCTTGCTGCCAGTAAACTTCTGCCACATGGCCACGAGTAGAGAGTTTGTTCATATAGGGATCATCTGAGCCAATGTGGAAGGGCATCCACCACTTGGAGCCATAGTTATATTCAAGCCCGAGCTTAGCTCCATTAATCTGAGGAATGGGGATTCTTACACCAGCATAGACAGCATAACCCGTGCGAGTATCCTTCTTAATTTGAGATTTATCCATGCTGAAGCCATTAAGAAGAGTATAGTATAAAGGCACTTGCGCATGAAAATAATCTGTTCCGTTTGAAAAATAGATATCCATTGGGAATGTTCCAATGGCTTTTGGCTCAGCTATACTCATCCCAAGAGAGATAAAGTAGTCAACCCCATCAAGATTAAAGAGTTTGATATTTTTATGAGTCCAGGTAAGCCCGATTTCATAAATATCACCAAGATTGGTTCTTCCTCTCATAGGAGCTGGCATATACCTTCCAAAAGCTGGATTAAACATATAAAGATCCCCATTGGGGAAATCCATAATATCCTGAGCTTTGAAAGCCTGGAAGTTCAGGAATTTATTATCTACATCATAGACATCCCAGTTAAACCCATAAAACTCCACATCATCCTTGGCTCTATCAAGGGGCATTTTAAAACCGGACTCAAAGCCCCTTCCATAACAGAATCTGATTCTTCCCCATTCATAGTCATAACCAATCGTTGCCCCATCAAAGGGAACATCAATATTTATAGCAGTGGGAGTTGCATCCTTATTCTCGCGACCTTCCCTGAATTCCTGAGGGGTGCCATGGGTGGTTGGCCTTCTACCAAAGGAGATCCAGATGGGTTTATCAAAAAGATAGCTGATATTAAAATAGGCTCTATCTACATAAAGGCGGGAATCATCAGGCCTCACCCCATAGGTGAAATTGTTTTTCATGGGGAAAAAGAGATAGGGCCCAAAATAGTCATCTCCCTCTCCCCAGGCCTTGTTATAGGCAAGGCGAACCTTAGCAGCAGTATTCTCCGTGGGTTTAAAGGATAAATCAAGTCTCAAACGGTTGGTCCAAAGGGAATCATTTTCCTCTTTATGAGAGCGTGTTTTTTTGTTAAACTCTGTAAGATCTAATCTATTTCCGTGAATATCTGTTAATCCAAAAGGAGCAGTTGTATTTCCAACATAGTTTGGACTTATGTTAAAGTTTGATAGCATAGTACGCATATTAGAAAGAAAAGTTTGATCACCAAAAAGTCCTACCATAAAAGCATTTCTTGGAATGGTTGCACGGGTTGAATCAATTCTCGTTCTTATATCTCCTGAAATCTTGATTCCTGCAAGATTGTCTTTAAGGGTCTTTGCTGTTTTCTCAACCGTTGAAACCTTCTCTTCCTGAGAAGCCTGTTTCTCCTTTACCTCTTTAAGCTGAGACTTTAAAGCCTCAAGTTCCCTGGAAAGCTGTTCAATCTTTTGAAGAAGTTCATCCTGAGTTGCTCCAAAAGTAGGACCTGCAAGCAAACCCAGAACCATACCGCTAATTAAAAAAATTTTCCCCTTTTTCATTTCCTTCACCTCCTGAATATTTTTTTAACTTTTTTTTAAAGATATCTTTAAAAATAAAAAAGGTCAAATTTGATCTGGACAAGAAACAATCTAAAAATTTATAAAATTCTTTTTTAAAAAACAAATGCTAAATTTTTCAAAAATTTTTGATAATTTTCTTCAAATTTTTTTAAAAATTAATGTCTCTTTCTGGAATAGAAGTCCAGAATTTTTTCAAGTTGTTTGAGGAATATTTTTTCTTCCAAATATTTTCTTGCCCTTTTTAAAGCCCCTTTAAAATCTATGGACTTTCCACACACATAAAGGGCCCCTGCTAAATTTAAAAGAAACATATCCTTGATAGGACCCTCAAGGGAGTTCTCAAAAAGCCTGTAAAAAATCTCAAGGCTCTCCTTTGAGTCCTTCACCTTGAGTTCTTCCTCATTAACACACCTTTCAAAGCCAAAGTCTTCCGGATCAAGATAATAGGTGGTTATTCTTCCCTTTTCAAGCTCTGAAACCTTGGTTGAACCTGTAATGGTTATCTCATCATAGCCCTCTTCACCCCAAACCACCATGGCCCTTTTCACCCCAAGATCATCAAGCACATAGGCTATTTTCTCAGTAAGTTTAAAATCATAAACTCCAAGAAGCTGATGATTTGGCCTTGCAGGATTTAAAAGGGGACCAAGGAGGTTAAAAATGGTCCTTCCAAGGCGTTTTCTGATTGGAGCCACTCTGGCAAAGGCAGAATGATAGAGAGGGGCAAAGAGAAAGACAAAGCGCACCTTTTGTAAGGCCTCTCTTAAAGCCTCCTCTGGAAGATCAAGGGGAATCCCAAGGGCTTCAATAAGATCTGCAGATCCTGATTTACTTGAAATAGAACGATTCCCGTGTTTTACCACAAAGACATCCTCCTCAACTGACAGGGCAAGGGCAACTGCTGTGGAAAAATTAAAGGTATGTTTGGCATCTCCTCCTGTTCCACAGGTATCCACAATAATAGCAGATTCAGAAAGCCCGTGTTCAAAGGGTTTCATAACTTCCCTGTAAGCCTTAACAGCTCCAGAAATCTCCTCCCAGGTCTCCCCCTTTTCTTTTAAGGCCTTAAGAAACTCCTCAACCTCTGCCTCATCAAAATCCTCAAGGGCAAGTTTTTTAAAAAGTATATAACTCTGCTCTTTGGTCAGGGATTTTTTTTCTTTGAGAAGTTCTGTTGCCTCTCTAAAATTCATAGGGCCTCCTCAGAAGTTAGTTCCTCAATCTTTCTTTTTAATGGGTCTTTAATTTTTTGCAAGAGGGGAAGAAGCTCCCTTACTGCATAAAGATAAATCTCTCTGGCTGTAGAAAAGTCATAAATATGCGCTATTTCATTCCTTATACGAGTAAATTTTGCAAGCTCGTGATATTCCTTTTCTGTAATTTTACCTGAGAGATAATAATTTTTAAAACAATCAAGGGGGGTTGCGCAGGGTTTTCCTTTGGCTTCAAGAATAAGTTTAATAAGTTTCCAGAGAACCTCAAAGGTGTATTCAAAACGCTTGGCTGAAACTTCAAAAAGAATTTCTTCTTCAAGATTCAATTTTGAAAGTTGAGAGAATTTTTCTAAGGTTCTTTCAAAGTCTTCAAATTTTTTACGAAGTCTTTCCCTATATGCCATATTTTTCCCTCATTCAAGGCAAAGGTTAAAAATTCAACACTTACTTTATTTCCCTCAATAAGATCTATAGGCACGGGTATTTCTTCAAGTTGATTTAAGGCTTCCTTTAATTTAAGGAAGGTTAGATCATCCACTGAACCCAGATAAAAAAAGAGGAGATCAAGATCAGAAAGAGGCCTCTTCTTCTCTGTTTGTGAACCTATAAGGATAAGGAAAAGTTTTTCAGGATCAAGAAACTTTCTGAAAACCTGAAGAATCTTAACCCGGGCCTCTTCAAGATCCATCTATCCAAGATCCATGGAGGGGAAAAAAAGGCTCGGGGCCCCTGTATCTCCAAAAAAGGTAAGATCATTCCCGATTTCAAGGTCCCTAAAAAGCTCAAAAATATTTCCGGAAAGCCCCATTTCGCAGAGATACTTAACAGGTTCTCCTTTTTCCCAGAGAATCCCACTTACCCCAAAGGAGAAGTCCCCTGAGATGGGATCTGCGGTGTGAGCCCCAAGAATCTCAAGCACCTCAAAAACAAAGCCTGAAGAGTTAAGGAGCTCGGAAGGGCTCTTTGAGCCTTTCTCAATATAAAGGTTTGTGAAATCCACCTTGGGGGGGCTTGATGGGTCAGGTCTTCTTGCATTCCCTGTTGAAGAAAAACCCGTCTTCTCCCCATAAAAGGCATCCCAGATGAAACCCTCAACCACTCCCTCTTTTATAAGAATTTTCCTCTTCTGGGGCAGCCCTTCATCATCAAAGGGGCGGGTTTCGGGAAGAGAGGGATTAAGGCCGTCATCAATCACAGAGAGCTCTTCTGAAAAGATCTTTTTCCCAATTTTGTCTTTCAAGAAAGATCTACCCTTAATAACCTCATCCCCCTTTAAAGAAAAAGACAAGAGAGAGAGAAGATCAAGGGAGGCAAGAGGTGGAAATAAAACCCTGGCTTTAAGAGAGACACCCTTTTCAGCAAGGCTTAAAGCTTTAGCCCTTCTCTTGGCATCCTGAGAAAGCTTAAGTATATCAAGGTTATCAAAGGAGATGGCACTTTGATAGGTGTAAGCAGAAGCACTTTTCATTCCAGAGTCTGCAACCACTGAGATTAAAAAACTATAAAGGGGAACAGAAAAGGAAAAAACCCTTCCCTCTCTTATTAGAAAGATTTCTTCTTCCCCACAGGAAAAAGCCTCCCTTTCTATACGCCTTATGGCTTTATCTTCCAAAAGGATTTTTCTTTCCTCTTCAAGGATTTCAAGAATACTCTCCTTAGAGAGTTCAAAATAAGGTCTTCTTTCAATCAGAGGATACTCTTCAGAAAAGGATGGATACACTGAAGGAAGCCCTGCTCTTGATAAGCTTTTAGATCTCTCAATGGCAGCTTTTATTCCCTCCCTTGATAAATCAAGGGTATAACTTATTCCGCAGAGGCCCTGAGAATTCAAATATCTTACTGCAAGAGTTCTTTCATCAAAGGTCTTTTCAAGAAAGGGACGAGTATCTCTCCACTCGTAACTAATTCCTTTTTCCTGCAGCAGATAAAATTCAAGAGCCCTCTCTTTTTCCGTAAGTTCCCTTAAATATTCAACAATTTCTATCATTTTTTAATAAATTCCTTTCCAGCAAAAAGAGCACCATCTCCAAGATACTCCTCAATGCGCAGCAACTGATTAAATTTAGCGGTTCTTTCTGAACGGGCAGGAGCTCCTGTTTTAATTTGGCCGGTATTTAAAGCTACAGACAGATCCGCAATAAAGGCATCCTCTGTTTCTCCTGATCTATGGGAGATCATAGCTCTAAAGCTTCCCCTGTAAGCAAGCTCAACAGCCTGAATGGTTTCAGTAACTGTCCCAATCTGATTGAGTTTTATAAGCACAGCATTGCAGAGTTTTTCCTCAATAGCCCATTTAATGCGTTTGGGATTGGTGACAAGAATGTCATCCCCTACAATTTGAATTTTACCTCCAAGTTTAGAAGTTATAAGTTTAAATCCTTCTGGGTCATCTTCAGAAAAGGGGTCTTCAAGTAAAACAATGGGATAATTCTCACAAAGTTTCCCGTAATATTCTGTAAGCTCTTCTCTTGAGAGGATTTTTCCAAGGCCAGGAAGGTGATAAAGGCCCTCTTTGTAGAGTTCAGAAGCAGCTACATCCATGGCAAGGGCAATCTCCTCACCAGGTTTATATCCAGCTTTTTCTATAGCAAAAAGTAAAAGGTCCAGGGCCTCTTCAGGAGAGCCAATTTGAGGGGCAAAACCTCCCTCATCTCCCACTGAGGTTGAAAGTTTTTTTTCCTTTAAAAGGCCTTTTAAGGTGTGATAGGTTTCAACTCCCATTCTCAGGGCCTGAGCAAAGGACTCAGCTCCCCAGGGAACAAGCATAAACTCCTGAAAATCAAGAGGATTATCTGCATGAACTCCTCCATTGATAACATTCATAAAGGGAACCGGAAGCACTCTTGCTCTAACTCCTCCAAGGTAGGCAAATAAAGGTATTCCCAGCTCTTCAGCTGTTGCTCTGGCAAGGGACATGGAAACAGCAAGAATAGCATTGGCTCCAAGCTTAGATTTATTCTCTGTTCCATCAAGCTCGCAAAGGAGCATGTCAATCTCACTTTGCCTGGAAGAATCAAGTCCCTCAAGTTGAGGGGCAATTATTTCGTTTACATTAAAAACCGCCTTCTGAACGCCTTTTCCAAGGTAACGACTTTTATCTTTATCCCGCAATTCAAGGGCCTCGTGTTTTCCTGTGGAAGCCCCAGAGGGCACACAAGCCCTACCATAAAACCCACTATCAAGATGCACCTCAACCTCAATGGTTGGATTACCTCTGGAATCAAGGATCTCTCTGGCTCTAATTCTGGCAATTCTTCCCATGGCTCCCCCCCTCTTTTAAAAATTTTTTTAGTTCCTCAAGATAAACAGGTTGAGTTCCCACTTTGCCTACAACGATTCCAGCACAGATGTTGGCTAAAGTAACCGCGTCTTCAATGGAAAATCCTGCTCCAAAAAAGGCAGATAAACTGGCAATAACTGTGTCCCCGGCACCGGAGACATCAAAAACCTCTCTTGCCTGTGAGGCCAATCTTAGCCCTCCCTTCTCTGGCTGAAACAAATAGATACCTTCCTTACCAAGGGTTACTACTAAAAAATCGAGCTCATACTTTTTTACTAAATAAAAGGATGCCTCATCCAGATTCTCTTCTTTAAGGTTTTCGTAACGCAAAACCTCTTTAAATTCCTTAAGATTAGGGGTAATGGAGGTAGCCCCTTGATACTTTTTCCAATCAGCACTTTTGGGATCAATCATAATAAACTTTTTATGTCTCTTTGCCTCTTCAATCAACCAGTTACAAAAACTATCCGAGAGAAACATACCCTTAGCATAATCAGAAAGAATCACACCATCTACATTTGATAAAAGCTCTTCATAGATCTCTTGAAAGGCTTTTTTTATATCTGAAGAAAGGGGAAGTCTCACCTCTTTGTCAATACGAAGCAATTGTTGAGACTGAGCTATCACTCTGGTTTTTAGTGTAGTAGGCCTTTCCGGATCCTTCAAAATACCCTGGGTATTAATCCCGCATTCCTCGGCAATCTTTATAAGAAGATCTCCCTTTTCATCTTTGCCCACAACCCCCATAAGAAAAGTCTGAACTGAAAGGCCTCTTAGGTTGGCAGAGACATTAGCAGAGCCTCCAAGACTATGGGTAATCTCCTTTAAGTCAAAAACTGGAACCGGGGCCTCAGGAGAAATCCTCTCCACACTACCCCAGAAATAACGATCAAGAATAAGATCCCCTACCACAAGGATCTTAACCTTAGAAAGGCTTTCCTCAAGCTGGGAAAGATTAATTTTGGATAACATGAATATCAAGATGATTTTTTCTGAGTTTTTTCAGGTTGAGTTTTCTCAAAAAAGGGAAGACCTGTGAGTTCTCTAATCTTTTTCTCCAGTTCATCTGCTATAGCTTTGTTTTCCTTAAGAAATTTTCTAACATTTTCTTTACCCTGCCCCAATCTTTCGCCTTTATAAGAATACCAGGCTCCACTTCTTTCAATGAGATTGAAAGCCAGCCCCAGATCAATAAGTTCTGCTTCACGGGAGATCCCCTCTCCAAAATAGATATCAAACTCTGCTTCTTTAAAGGGTGGAGCAAGCTTGTTTTTCACAATCTTGACTTTGGCACGATTTCCCAGGGTCTCCTGCCCTTCTTTTATACTTTGAATTTTTCTTATCTCCATTCTAAGAGTGGCAAAAAACTTAAGGGCCATGCCACCAGGAGTTGTCTCCTGAGGCCCTCCAAAACTCATCATGCCAATTTTCATACGGGTCTGATTTATAAAGATAACCGCAGTATTGGTTTTGGAAATGGCAGCGGTAAGTTTTCGCATGGCTTTGGACATAAGTCTTGCCTGAAGGCCAACTTGCTGTTCATCCATCTCCCCTTCAAGCTCGGCCTTGGGCACAAGGGCAGCTACAGAGTCAACCACAATAATATCAACGGCCCCGCTTCTGGCAAGGACTTCTGCTATCTCAAGAGCCTGCTCTCCGGTATCTGGCTGGGAAATGAGAAGCTCATCCACATTAACCCCAAGTTTTCTGGCATAATTCACATCTAAGGCATGCTCAGCATCAATATAGGCAGCTACTCCCCCTAATTTCTGAGCTTCTGCTACCATATGGAGGGCTAAAGTTGTCTTACCAGAGGCCTCTGCTCCAAAAATTTCAGTTATCCTTCCCCGGGGGATCCCACCAATCCCGGTTGCTAAATCCAGAGCCAAAGAACCTGTAGGAATAACATTTACCTCTACTTTTTTTTCATGTTCCCCAAGCTTCATAATGGCGCCCTTACCAAACTGGCGCTCTATCTGAGTGATCGCTGCCTCAACAGCCTTTTTCTTATCAAGCTCCATAAAAATCCCCCTTTATTTTTCTTAAAAATACTTAATTATAAAACAAAAGTCAAGAGGAAAAAAATCCTCCCTAAATTGCCGATAGAAACAATCAAAAATCCAAAAGCCTCCTTTTGTATTTAGATTTCTGGTTGAGGAACTGACTCCTTTTGGGGCTTTTAAGCCTAAGTGAAATGGAGTTCTTGTCCCTCGTTTTTTAAAATTAAGCAAAGGAAACATGTTTATAAAATTTTCAGGAGGATATCTTAAAGGATTTTCCTGTTGTGGCAAAGGATGGAATTGCCAAAATGGAGGAGAGATTTATTGAAAAAATGCATAAGTTCAGATCCTTACAAGAAGGAGGAAGTGGGGTAAAAGAGGAATTAGATATCTATACAAGGGAGGCTTTACAAGTCTATAAAAGTAACACAGGCAATCTTGCCTGTGGAGGCAAATTACACTCCAATGTATGAAAGAAACAGAGACAAGAATGCCTGTGTTACAACAGAGCCACAAAAAAATTCAAGGGGTATAAAATTTTAAACCCCTACTATTTAAGTCTCAAAAGACCTGGACGCATACAGCAGATTGACAGGGCCATAAAATTTGGTAAATTTAAAAAAATCTTTTCCCGAGAGGGGTCTTTATGGAATTTGAGGCGGTTATCGGTCTTGAGGTCCATGCTCAACTTAGCACTCAAAGCAAACTTTTCTGTTCCTGTTCAACCCGTTTTGGGGCAGAGCCAAACTCTCAAGTTTGTCCTATCTGCACAGGTCAGCCTGGGGTTCTCCCTGTCATCAATAAAAAAGCTATAGAATATGCCCTTCGGCTGGCGCTTGCCCTATCCTGTAAAATAAACCTCCTTTCTGTTATGGCACGAAAGCACTATTTTTACCCAGATCTTCCCAAAAATTACCAGATTTCTCAATATGAGCTCCCCTTGGCAGAGGGAGGAGAAGTGGCAATTGAATTAAATGGTCTTAAGAAAACAATTGGCCTTACCCGCATCCATTTAGAAGAAGATGCTGGAAAATTAGTGCATGATGAAAAACTACCCTATTCCTATGTGGATTTTAATCGCACGGGTGTTCCCCTTTTAGAGATAGTTAGTAAACCAGAGATTACCTCCCCTGAAGAAGCTGTAGCCTATCTTAAAACCTTAAGAAGCATAGTAAGATACTTAGGAATCTGTGATGGTAATATGGAGGAGGGGAGCCTGAGATGTGATGCCAATGTCTCAGTAAGGCCCAAAGGGAGCTCAACTTTTGGAACAAAGGTTGAGCTAAAAAATATGAATTCTTTTAAACATGTGGAAAAAGCCCTTGCCTATGAAATAAAGCGTCAAATTGGATTGATCCTTGAGGGTAAAGAAGTAGTCCAGGAAACAAGGCTTTATGATGAGGCTACTCAGACAACCCATCCCATGAGAGGTAAAGAGGAGGCTCATGATTATTGCTATTTCCCGGATCCTGATCTAATTGAGATTCAACTTGAGGAATCTTTTGTCCAAAAAATAAAAGATTCTCTTCCTGAACTTCCTCAGGTCAAAAAAGAGAGATTTGAAAAGGCCTATGGGTTAACTTCTTATGAGGCTGGAATCCTAACCGAAGAAAAAACCCTGGCAGATTTCTTTGAAGAGTCCCTTAAGTTTTATTCTAACCCCAAGGCTATATCAAATTTTATCCTCACTGAGGTCCTGAGATATTTAAATCGAGATCGTATTGACATATGGGAAAGCAAACTTAAAGCAGAGCATCTGGCTGAACTTTTAGAATTGGTTGACAAAGAGGTTATCTCAATTACCCTTGCCAAACAACAGGTCTTTCCTGAGGTTTATGAAAGGGGGGTTTCTCCTAAAAAGGTAGTAGAAGAAAAAAATCTTGTTCAGGAGAGTTCAGAGGCCCAGCTTAAGGGAATCTGTGAAGAGGTCCTTAGGGAAAATCCCTCAGAGGTTGAAAAGTATAAGTCTGGGAAAAAGGGGCTTATTGGCTTTTTTGTAGGACAGGTGATGAAAAAAACCCAGGGCAAAGCCAATCCCAAAGTGGTTAATAAGATTTTAACAGAGCTTCTGGAGAGCTAATTGAAAAAAATAAAAGATAACCTTATTGAACCCAAAGAGGCAGACTTTATCAAGGCCTTTTACTGGGAAAACTCCTCCCTTTTCATTCTTGATCAAAGAAAACTTCCTTTAAAGGAAATATATTATAAAGCAAATACCCTAAAAAAGGTCAGATATTCCATAAAGGAGATGCTTGTAAGAGGCGCTCCAGCTATCGGGATCGTTACAGCTATTGGCGTTTATATTGGTCTAAAAGAGGCTCAATCAAAGTTAACCTTTCCTTTAGCTAAAAAAAACCTTTTATCCCTTTTTGTTCGCATTGAAAAAAGCCTCTCCTCAGCAAGGCCTACTGCAGTCAATCTCTTCTGGGCTTTAAAAAGAATGAAAGGAGTCTTTCAAGGGTTTATAAACAAAATTCCAGAGGGGAATCTTGGCCAGAGAGCATTTGAAGAGCTTTTAAAATCCCTTCAAAAGGAGGCTCTATCAATCTGGGAAGAGGATATTCTTGCCAATTTCAAAATGGGTGAATATGGAAGTAATCTTTTACCCGAAGGAGGAATTCTTACCCATTGTAATACTGGAGCCCTTGCCACAGGAGGATATGGAACTGCCTTAGGGGTCATTCGCAGGGCTTACGAAAAGGGAAAAAAAATCTTTATCTGGGTAGATGAAACCCGCCCTTTCTTACAAGGGGCAAGGCTCACTGCCTGGGAGTTGTCTAAATTAAAAATTCCTTATAAAATAATTACTGATAATTCAGCGGGCTATCTTATGAAAAAAGGAAAAGTTAGGGCCATCATAGTAGGTGCAGACAGAATTGCAAGCAACGGAGATACTGCTAATAAAATCGGGACCTATTCTTTATCTGTCCTTGCTAAGGAACATGGAATTCCCTTTTATATAGCTGCGCCTTCTTCAACCTTTGACTTAACCCTTGCTTCAGGTGAAGGGATACCAGTTGAAGTAAGAAATGAAAAAGAAGTCCTTACCTGTAAAAGAAAGTTAATTGCACCTGCTGGAGCTCAGGCTATGAATCTTGCCTTTGATGTTACACCCGCAGAAAATATAACTGCTATTATTACAGAGAAAGGAATAATTGTGCCTCCCTTTAGCCAAAATATCTTAAATGTGCTAAAAAATGGCTAAATTTAAAGAACTTCCTGAAAATACCTTACACAGATTAGTTATCTATTTAAATGTTCTGGATGCCCTTGAAAAGAAAAAAATTGAATCCATTAGCTCTGATGACCTTGCTAAAAGGTGTGGAGTAAATTCCGCGCAACTCAGAAAGGATTTAAGTTTTGTTGGTAATCTTGGAACAAAGGGTGTGGGATATAGTGTTAAAAGCCTCAAATATAATTTAAAAAAATTTCTGGGTAGAACGCAGGAATGGAATTTAATTCTGGGTGGTATAAGTCCTGTTGGAGAATTTTTACTGCATAGCAAAGACCTTCAACGGGAGGGTTTTTACTTTATGGCAGCCTTTGAAACTCGTCCTGAAGAAATTGGAAAAATCATCAATGGAGTATCGGTTTATAATCTGGATCAACTTGGATATGTAACCAAGGCCATCAAGGTAGATATGGGAGTAATCACATCGGAAGATAAACCAGAAATCTTTTTAGAAACCTTTTTGCAACACGGTCTGAAGGCAATCTTAAACCTTAGTCCAACTCCTTTTTACACAGATAATCCTGATATAAAAATTGAAAATTTTACTTTTTCTATGGCCCTAACCAAACTTTCCTTTTTCTTAAAAGGTTCTTCCTGAGGTTGACAATTGAATACCCCAAAAGTAAAAGTCTGGCGAAGGGATTCCAGGGCCAAGCTACCAGTAAGAAGCACTTCTGGTTCAGTTGGATATGACCTCTTTGCCCTTGAAGAGACGGTAGTTGGAGCAAAGGAATTTAAACTTATTCGAACAGGCCTTGTTATAAAAGCTGAACCACCCTACGCCCTTTTTATCTTCCCCAGATCCTCTCTCTTCAAAAAGAAAAAACTCATTCTTCCTAATTCCGCAGGAATTATTGATTTTGATTATTGCGGCGAGACCGATGAGGTTATGATACCTGTGGTAAACTTAGGGGATGAATCCGTTGTTATTGCTGAACATGAAAAGATTGCTCAGGCTGTTTTTATTAAAATTACCTTTCCGGAAATTGAAGAAGTAGGCCTTGAAGAATTACCCCAGAATTCAAGAGGAGGCTTTGGATCAACAGGAGGCTATAAATGAATCTTGAAAAATTAAGAAAAAAGCAAAGGATCCTGATTAATAAGGTTTACGAAAATCTGGATAGATCGACACTACAAGTTTTTATCTTTTTCAGCTACCTTGGAGCTCGTATTTGCTATGCGGAGTCTCATCCTCTTTCGCTTTTTGAAGAGGAAAAATTTAGAGACTTTGAGAGGTTTAAAAGCTTTCTCCTTCATCTTAAAAAGGCTGGGCACTTCAGTGTCTTTGCGCATACCCCTATCTTTATAAATACTTCTGGGTTTTCATTGGAAGACAAATTTGACCTTGCAAGCACCTTTTTTAAGGTTTTCTGGGATGAAGAAAAGGGGTTAGCCCTCTTTAATTTGCGACATCTTGCAGAAAATCTCGATGATCAAACCTTTCTTTATTTGATAAATACTGAACCAGCCCTTGAAGAGATTGAGGTTAGCTTAGCAAGAAATTCCAGAATTCTTTACCAGGGTCTTCTTTCTGAGCTAAAAAACGAGCTTCTCTATGAAGAAAAATCTCTTTTTGCAGAGCCTGAGATTATAATTCTTAAAAGCAGAAAAGGCGATCCCTTTAACTGGATCGGAGTCATTACTCATAACTTTTCAAGGATTTTTAGTCATCAATTTGTAAGACATACCTGGCTGAATTTTAATCAAAGATCCCATCGCTATACTAAGGTGGATAAGTTTGTTATTCCAAAAGCCTTTACAGAGTCTCAGGTGAAACTTTATGAGGAAACTATAAAAAATGGGATGGCTATTTATGAAGAGCTCTGCAAAAATATGAAGCGGGAAAGTGCAAGATTTATAGTTCCTCAGGGAGTTGCAACTACTGTTCTTGCTACTGGTCCTGAATTAGTCTGGAGAGATTTTATAAGTAAAAGGGCTATCCCTCAAGCCCAAGAAGAAATTAGAGACCTTGCCATCTTTCTAAAAGAGTCCTTAGGTTTTTGAAATACTTTTTTGCTCAAAACATTTAAGTAACCTTTAGTAGTTTTTTATGAAAATGAGCGATATTTAAGAAGCATTGAAAAGGTCTTTAAATTAATTCCCCTGAAAAAGAGAATGCTTTAGCTTTAAACAAAACACAAGGTTGAAATCTGAATACTTTAGGCTTAAAATAAAGCTATGGAGAAAAAACTTCCCATCGGGATTTCAAGTTTTGAAAAAATTAGAAGTGAGCCCTATTATTATGTGGATAAAACTCCATTTGTTGCAAAGCTTGTTGAAGAAGGAACTTATTATTTTCTCTCTCGCCCAAGGAGATTTGGAAAATCCCTTTTTGTGGACACCCTGAAGCAGGCCTTCCTTGGAAGAAAGGAGCTTTTCCAGGGGCTCTATCTTGAGAAAAACTGGGACTGGAGTGTTAAGTATCCTGTTATACATATTGATTTTGGGGGAAGAACCTTCAAAGGAGAGGAACATTTAATAACTTATATTCTTGAACAACTTGAGAAAAATCAAGAAACTCTTGGAGTCCCCTGTTCAGAAAAAACCCTTTATGATATCTGTTTTAAAGAATTGATTCTTAAAAGTTATGAAAAATATAAACAAAAGGTAGTTGTTCTTATTGATGAGTATGACAAACCTATTCTTGATTGCATTGAGGATAGAGAAACTGCAAAAAGAATAAGAGATATTCTTGTAAAATTTTACATTATTCTAAAGCCCCTTGATAGATATCTCAAATTTGTTCTTTTAACAGGGGTTTTAAAATTTTATATGTCTTCAATTTTCTCAGGTTTAAATTTCTTAAATGATATTACTTTAAGCAGAAAGTATTCAACTATTTGCGGATTTGCTCAAGAGGAGCTTGAAGAAGTTTTCAGAGAAGAATTGCAAGATAAAGATTTAGAGCTTATAAGATGCTGGTATAATGGTTATTCCTGGCTTGGGGAGCCTGTTTATAATCCATTTGATATCCTTCTCTATTTAGAGGAAAAAAAATTCCACCCTTACTGGTTTGAGACAGGAACTCCAAGTTTTCTTGTAAAGCTTCTTCTTGAGAAACGTTTTTATCTTCCTGAGCTTGAAAATCTTGTAGCAACAGACACACTTATTGGATCCTTTGATGTAGATAGGGTTAGGCCTGAGAATCTCCTTTTTCAAGCAGGCTATCTTACCATAAAAAGAATATTTAGCCTTGCAGATAAGATTCTTTATGAGCTTTCCTATCCCAATAAGGAGGTAAAGGTAGCTTTAAATGAGGTGCTTGCTGAGTATTTTACAGGGGATACAGGGGAAGTTCCTTTAAAGACAAGGGATTTTCTTTTGGCTCTTGAGGGAAATCAGTTTGAGAAGATGAAGAAGGTTCTTGAGGGGCTTTATGCAGGGATACCCCATGATTGGTTCAGGAAGAATGAGCTTTCCCGTTATGAGGGGTATTATGCAAGTTGCTTTTATGCCTTTTTATGTGGGTCAGGGCTTGAGGTAATCCCTGAGGATATAACAAATAAGGGGCAAATAGATTTGACGGTGCTATACAGAGAAAGAGCTTATCTTTTTGAGTTCAAGGTGGTTGAGGGAGAGGGGGTAGAAGGTAAAGCCTTAGCTCAACTTAAGGAGAAGGGGTATCATAAGAAGTATGAGGGGAAGTCTAAGGAGATTTATCTTATTGGGATTGAGTTTTCTTCAGGGGAGAGGAATATCAAAGGCTTTTTCTGGGAGAGGTTATAGGATGTTATAGTTAATTAAATTGGGCCTGTAGCTCA
This sequence comes from Caldimicrobium thiodismutans, assembly GCF_001548275.1. Taxonomy (GTDB): domain Bacteria; phylum Desulfobacterota; class Thermodesulfobacteria; order Thermodesulfobacteriales; family Thermodesulfobacteriaceae; genus Caldimicrobium; species Caldimicrobium thiodismutans. The sequence goes on along the minus strand of NZ_AP014945.1, from coordinate 274,076 downwards.
GCGGACAGAGCGCAGGGCTCCGGACCCTGAGGTCGGGGGTTCAAATCCCCCCAGGCCCGTGGAATTAAAAAATATGCATCTTGAAAATAAGATTCTCAAAATCTTAAAAGAAGCTGATCAACCTATCTCAGGAGAAAAACTGGCTAAAATCATTAATGTGAGTAGAGTTGCTATCTGGAAATGTATGCAAAAACTTAAATCCAGAGGTTATACTATAGAAACCTCTAAAAAAGGATATTTTTTAGAGGACAAAGATTTTTTTCTTGAAGACGAGCTAAATCAAATCCTTTCCTCTCTTATTCTTTTTGATGAAATTCATTATCTTCCAGAAACAGGCTCAACCATGGATCTTGCTAAAGAGCTTGCAGAAAAGAAAAAAAGGGCTTTGGTAATTGCTGAAAGACAACTCTCTGGAAGGGGAAGACTCAGTAGAACCTGGGAATCCGAAAAAGGAGGGCTCTGGTTAACTTTGGTGTTGCAGGAGCCTCTTCCCCTTAAAGAGGCTTATCTCCTTACTTATTTATCATCAGTATCAGTAGCTAAAGCTATCCAAGAAACTTATGGCCTTCAAGCCAAGGTCAAATGGCCAAATGATGTCCTCATCCAGGGAAGAAAGGTTGCTGGTATCCTTCTAGAAATTAAGGCTGAAATTGATGCCCTATCTTATGCTCTTATAGGTATTGGAATAAATGTTAATAACTCCGTTAAAGAGAAGTCTTTTCTAATTCCAGGAATCTCAATCTCTGAGGCCCTTGGTAAAAAGGTTAAAAGGCTTCCTCTCCTCAAAGATCTTCTTCATCACTTTGAAAAACTATTCTCCAAAAAAAATGAGATTCTTACAGAATGGAAGGCCCTTAGCGAGACCTTAAAGTCTCATGTAAAAGTTAAGACCCCTGAAGGCACTTTTATAGGGATTGCCCTTGACATAGATGCTGAAGGAGCTCTTCTCCTTGAGCTTGAAGACCACAGTCTTAAAAGAATTTTTTCCGGAGACTGTATTCATTTAAGAAATAATTAATCCGTGAGCCCGATGTCTGATTTCCTTTTTCCTGGATTACTTTTCTTTCTTATTTTTATAGCCCTGATCTTTATTTATTTCAGATTAAAGGATCATTTAGAGAAAAGACTATCAGACCCCCTGTTCACCCTTAAAGAACGCCTTCAGGATCTTACAGAAATAAAAAGGGACTTGCAAAGATTATATCTTGCAGAAGACCTTTTAAAGACCCTGCGTGATGAAATCTTCCGTTTAAGCAACATCTTTACAAGCCGAAAATCAGGAAAATCCGCGGAAAGGGCCCTTGAAGAAATCCTATCCCAGGTCCCTCCACATTTTCTGAAAAGAGAGGTTAAAATTGGAGGCGGAGAGGTGGAATTTGCTCTTATACTCTCAGATGGAAGATTGTTACCTGTAGATTCAAAATTTATAGCCCCTGAATTTTTAAGTCAAGAATTCTTGAATTCCTATGAAGAAAAGGAGCTTATAAAGAGAATCAAAGCCCGCGCAAAGGAGATTTTACCTTATCTTAGAGATGATAAAACAGCTGGTCTTGCAGTAATGACTTGCCCAGATGGCCTTTTCCCTCATCTTCAAAAAAGGGTCTTTGAAGAACTGGAAAAGGATAAAATTCTTTTAGTGCCCTATTCTTTACTACTTCCCGTTCTCTTTTTTATACACTTTTTCTGGGACCGCTTTGGTAAAACCTATGATGAAAGTCTTCTTACAGAGGGGCTTTCTGGTATTGAAAAATTTACCTTTGAACTTGAAAGGGATTTGGAAAAACTCTCCCGAGAATTAAAAAGTGCTGAAAACCTCCTGCAAAGACTTAAAGATACCCAGAGGCTCTTAAAAAGGGAGCTCCAAAAAATTCAAAAAGCCTCTCAAAGCTCTAACAATTCCAGAGAGTTTTCTGAATAAATTTTACCTCTTCCCTCTTCTACAAAAACAACATTTTCAAGCCTTATTCCAAATCTTCCAGGAAAATAGAGACCTGGTTCAATAGTAAAAACCATCCCCTCCTCAAGATAAGGCTGATTTTTAAGGTATTTTTTGCTTTTGTGATAATAGATGCGTGGAAATTCATGGATTTCAATTCCAAGACCATGTCCAGTAGAATGAGTAAAATAGGAAAGAACTCCTTTTTTTTGAAAATATTCTCTTATTCTTTTATCTATCTCATAAACAGGAACACCTGTTTTTACCCTTTCAAAGGCCTTAAACCAGGCTGTTTTTACAATCTCATAATATTTTTTAAACTCTTGATCTGCCTTTCCCAGATAAAGGGTCCTTGTAAAATCACTGCAATACCCCTCATACAAAACTCCCATATCTATAAGAAGGGGGCCCTTTGAAATAGTTTTCTTTGAGGATTCCCAGTGAGGTATAGCCGAATGTTCACCTGACGCTACAATTGATGGGAAAGCCTCGCCCTCGGCTTCCCTTTTAAAGGCAAGCTCAACGATTTTCCCCCTAACCTCCAGTTCAAAAAGTCCTGGCTTTAAAATATGCAAAAGTTTTTGAAAGATCTCATCAGTAATTCCAACAGCTCTCTTAATCTTCTCTATCTCAATTACCTCTTTTTTCATCCTCAAAGATCTTAAAGGCTGAGAAAGGCCAATTAGTTGATAGCTCCTACTTCTAAGCCTTTCTCTTAACTCACAAGTTACCCTATCCTTTTCAAAACCAACTCGGCTTATCTTTAAGGATTTTAAAAGATCTTTTAAAAACTTTGTAGGATCTCCGAGAATAAGCTTTGTCTTAAAGGAAGGAGAAGCAATTTCTTTGGCTCTTTCATAATACCTGGCATCCGTTACTAAAAGGGCCTCTTTTTCTGTAATTACTACATAAGCCTGACTTGCCTTAAGGCCAGTGAGATAAAAGACATTAGGTGTTGAAGAAAATAAGAAACCATCAAGCTCTTTTTCCCAAAGAAGTTTTCTTACCTTCTCTAATCTTTGTGAATTCTGATTCTTAAACATATAAAACAAAGAGAATTATACCTCATTAAATCAGATTGAGAACCCTTTTACATGAGTAAAAATCCTTACAAGAAAAAGGAAGGGGAAAAAGGGGAAATATAAGTCTCAAAAGATATGGGTGCATCCAAAGAGTTGACAGGGATTGGTTATTTTGGTATGCTTTAAAATGTCTATGGCCTGGAAAGAATTAATCTATCCAGTTCTTATTTTTTTTCTTGTAATTTTAGGTTTTTATATAATAAGAATATTTGTTTTCAAATATTTATTAAGAATTGCCAAAAAAACTCGCTGGCCCTGGGACGAAATAGTTTTAAAAACCCTTAAGGGATATTTTCCCTTTTGGGGCCTTCTTTTGGGTATTCACTTAGCCTTAGGTCTTACCCACATTCCCCCACACATCTTTAGTGTGGTCAATAAAATTCTTCTCATTTTATTCATCCTCTCCTCAAGTCTTTGTGGCTCAAAGCTGCTTATTAATATCTTTGATCATTATATTACTCAAAAGGCAGAAACCCTTGCTAAGGTAACTCTCTTTGAGATTTTCATCAAAGTTCTTGTCTTTTCCATAGCTTTTATCTTGATTCTCAATGTCTTAAATATTAATATTGCCCCTTTTATTACCACCCTTGGAGTGGCAGGTCTTGCCGTTGGTCTTGCCCTGAAGGATACTTTGGAAAACTTTTTTGCTGGGCTTTATATTCTTATGGCCAAGCAGATTAAACCCGGGGATTTTATTCGTCTTGAAAATGGAGATGAAGGCTTTGTTGAAGATATCACCTGGAGGACAACTACCATTCGTATGCTTTCCAATAATATGATAATTATCCCTAATTCCAAGCTTGCAGGAAGCCAGATTATAAATTATCAACTTCCATCCGAGGAACTGGTAGTTCTGGTTCAAGTTGGAGTTAGTTATGCCAGTGACCTTGAAAAGGTGGAAAGGGTTACTCTTGAGGTGGCTAAGGAGGTTATGCAAGGGCATCCCGAAGGAGTTGAAGAGTTTGAACCCCTGTTAAGATTCCATACCTTTGGGGATTTCAGTATAAATTTCAATGTGATCTTAAGAGCTAAGGAGCCTTCTTCCCGTTTTGTTATAGCCCATGAATTCATCAAGAAACTTCATAAGCGCTATAAAGAGGAAAAAATTGAAATCCCCTTCCCCATCCGCACTGTTTACCTTTATCCACAGAGGCCTCTAAGTTAAAGATGCGTCTTGTTACCTGGAATGTAAATTCTTTTAATGTTAGAAGGGCTCAGGTTGAAGCCTTTTTAAGGGAAAAGAGCCCAGATTTTCTTCTCTTGCAGGAGACAAAGACGGAGAAAATCCCTGAAGATATCTTTTCAAGGGAAGGTTATATATTTTATCATGCAGGGGGGAAAGGAAGAAACGGGGTAGGAATCTTAAGTAAGAGAAAGGCAAGTAGGTTCTGGAGAGGTTTTGAAGCTCTGGCTGATGATGACCCTCAAGCCAGGGAAAGATTACTGGGAGGCCAGTTCGGGGAACTCTTTATCTTTACTATTTATGTTCCCAATGGAAGCCCCGTTGATTCAGATTACTTCTATTACAAGATCCAATTTCTATATCGTCTGAGAGAGTTTTTGGAAAAACATTTTACCCCTTTAGATAAGATAATTTTGGCTGGAGACTTTAATGTCTCCCCCGAGCCCGAAGATGTTTATGATCCTCAGCTTCTGGATGGACAAATCTGCTTTCATCCCAGAGAAAGGAAGGCCTTTAAGTATCTCCTTGAATGGGGCCTATGGGATAGCTTAAGGCTAAAATACCCTGATAAAGGAGGCATCTTTACTTGGTGGGATTACCAATTTTCAGCTTTTAAAAAAAATTTAGGGATGCGCCTTGATCATATCTTAATTACCACTCCTCTTAAGGATTATTTGAAGGATGTCTGGGTTGATTTTAAGACAAGAGGCCTTCCCAAACCTTCAGATCACGCCCCACTTATAGCAGACTTTGAGGATAAAATAGATATATGAGCCCAGCTATACTTAAGAAAGGTCCAAAGGGAATTTCCTTTTTTAAAAGGTCTTCGCTGGTTTCAAGATCCTCTCTGCTCAGTTTTTGATAAATTCTCATTAAGATAAAACATACTACCCCTATTAAGGAGGCAAAAAAAAGAACATTAAAAAAACTCTTATATCCAAGATAGGCGCCCAATCCACCCATTAACTTAAAATCTCCCATTCCAAGACCATCTCTTTTAGCTAAGAGATAATAAAGCTCATTAATAAAAAAAAGAAGCCCTATTCCGGCAAAGGACGAAAGAAGGCTTTCTAAAAAACTTAAACTGAGGGGATTTTTGCTTAAAAGGGCAAGGATCCAACCTGAAAAAATTAGAGAAAAACTTAAGCTATCAGGAATCTCCTTATGAAAAAGATCAATAAAAGAAAGACATAAAAGATTTAATCCAAAAAAGGCAAAAAAAGAAAAAACAATTACTCCGTAATGGGGTTTAAACTTTAAATAAAGTAAAACTAATAAAAGACCACTCAAAAACTCAACTAAAGGATACTGCCAAGAGATACTGGCCTTACAATAGGCACATCTACCTTTAAGAAAAAGAAAACTCAGGAGAGGTATATTATGATACCACCTTAGGGGTGTCTCGCATTTCGGACAGTGGGAGGCTGGAAAAATTAAAGATTTACCCTGTGGAAGTCTATAAATGACTACATTTAAAAAACTTCCAAGAATGAGACCTATTAGGAAGATAAAGAAGCTCTCCCAGAAAATCATTCCTGTGATTGGGAGAATCTATTTATAATTTTTTCATATTCTTCCTTAGCTTCATTTAAAAAATTCATAGCCTTGATATATAACCCCCAAACCGGGGCAAGATTATTGGCTATTTCTATAATTTCAACACCTAAACCTGGTTCAGATGGAGTCCCATAATGGGCGATGTAGCCATAGATAGGTATTCTTCCAATTTCAGGGATTTCTATTTCAAAATAAATTAAGCGCTTTTCAAACCTAAAATTATCTGGAGTGATTATAAATACACCCTTCCAGGAGACATTTTTGACAGGAAAACCCTCTTCTTGATTAGGAAAATAGGCCTTTAAATTGGTGGGATACCTGTGAAATTTTCTTCTTTCAAGCATTTCTGGTCTCCAATTTTTTTAATATTTGGGGGATATAATTGGCAACTTCGCTTGCGGTGAAACCATAGGGGCCAGAGGTTTTTCTCAGGAAACTACCTGATGCTCCATGCACATAAACTGCAAGGGCCGAAGCCTCAAAAGGCGAATACCCTTGAGCAATGAAGGCCCCAATTATGCCAGTAAGCACATCTCCCATTCCTCCCTGTGCCATGCCGGGCTCATCAATAGATGAAATAAAGACCTCTCCATCAGGGCCCCCAATAAGAGTATGTGGCCCTTTGAGAACTACTATTGCTCCAGTAAGGTTAATTAACTGAGAGAGGCTATCCAAGGGGTCCTGTAAAATCTCCCGAGTTTCTTTTTTGAGAAGCCTTGCCGCTTCACCAGGGTGAGGAGTTATTACCTTGGGATAAGAAAAATCTTTAAGTTTTTCAGGAAAATCACTCAAGATAGTTAGGGCATCCGCATCAAGTATCACAGGCAAACTAACATTTTGAAGTAAATCCAAAAGAACCCTCTCGGGTCCAGATCCGAGCCCAAACCCAGGGCCAATTACAAGACATCTTTTACCTTTTAAGGCTTCTATAACAAGATTTGAACTATTTTCTGTAATTTCGCCTTCCCTTTCAGGAAGCCCGAGGGTGAGTATTTCAGGAAGTAATCCTGAATAAACGGATTGAAGGCTCTTAGGGCCAGCAAGGGTAACAAGGCCTGCTCCAGCTCTTAGAGCCCCAAGGGCAGTTAAATAACCAGCCCCACTTTTCCCAACACTTCCAGCAAGGATAAATACATAACCAGCCTTTCCTTTATGATAAAATCCCCTTCGGGGCCTGAATAGTTCTCTGGCTTGATCCTCACTTAAATATTTTTTCCTGGGAACTATATCCTTTGTAAATTCAAGTAGAAATCTCCAGGGATAACCAATTTCTGCAACCTCTACCTCTCCTGAATATTCCTTGCCAGGATAAAAAAGATGCCCTGGTTTTAGACACTCAAAGGTAACAGTAAGATCTGCACAAGGAGCTGAGCCAAGGATCTGCCCGGTATCTGAGGAAACACCTGAAGGGATATCCACAGAGACAATTTTAAAGGATTCCTTTCTTTTTTCTTCCCTTAAAAAAAGGATTACTTCCTCATATAAGCCACTTAGAGGCCTCTTAAGCCCTGTTCCAAAAAGGGCATCAACCAGAATTTCAGGTTTAAAGTGGTGAACAAAGCTAATAAATTCCTCAAGACTATGAATTCTGGTTATAGGTATTTTCAAAGTTTTCAGGATTTCAAGATTTCTTTTAGCCTCCCCTGTATATTTATCTTCCTCATTAAAAAGAAGCACCTCCACTTGATAACCAGAATTCCAGAGATATCTTGCACAGACAAAGCCATCTCCTCCATTATTACCAGGGCCACAAAGAAGAAGGACTTTAAAGTATCCAGGTAAAGGAAATCTCTCAAGGATAGCCTTAGCCACAGATCCTCCAGCCCTTTCCATAAGAATTTCAGGTAAAATCCCGAGATCTTGCATTACATATCTATCAAGCCTTTGCATCTCTTCGGCTGTAGCCACAAAAAGTTTCATGGCCATCCCCAGATCTGAACTATAGCAATAGTATAGTCAAAATCATGGGAAAGGGAAAGATCAATTTTTTGCCCCCCTCTTTTTTGGAAAATCTTTTCAGCTCGGCCTGAAAGTTTTAAAAATGGTCTTCCCTGTAATTCTTCTCGCAGGAGGGAAATATCTCTAAAACGAAAACCTGGATATCCCCCTATGGCTTTATAAAAGGCTTCTTTTACCGCAAAGGCCGAGGCCAGAGCTTGATATGAATTTTTCTTATTTTGAGCGTAGTGAATTTCTTCTGGAGTAAAAACCTTTCTTAGGAATCTTTCTCCATAGGTCTCTATTAACTTTTTTATACGGGGAACATAGACAAGATCTATACCAATCCCAAGAGGATTCATCTGGTTTTGGAAAGTTCGTCAATTAGGTTGATCCTTCTTTCGTGCCTGCCTCCATCAAATTCAGTCTCTAAAAAGGCCCTTACAACTTCAACAGCCATACCGTCCCCAATAAGCCTGCCCCCCAGAACTAAAACATTGGCATTATTGTGCCTTCTTGCCATCTGGGCTGAAAAAGGCTCATGGCAAAGGGCAGCTCTTATTTTAGAAAAACGGTTGGCAATAATACTCATTCCTATACCTGTTCCACAGATGAGAATACCTCTATCAGCCTCTCCATTAAGAAGCTTTTGAATTGCCTTAAATCCATACTCAGGATAGTCCACGGAGACAGATGAATGGGTTCCTACATCTTCAACCAGGTAATTTTCATTGATAAGGAAATCTTTGATCTTTTCTTTAAGGAAGAATCCTGCGTGATCTGAGGCTATAACAATTTTCATTTTTCACCTCGCTTTTATTCTTCCCATTTTTTAAAGGCCAGACAGGCATTGGTGCCACCAAATCCAAAGGCATTAGAGAGCGCAATTTTAATTTCAGCTCTTCTTGCCTGATTGGGGACATAATCAAGGTCGCACTCAGGATCAGGCTCTTCATAATTTATGGTTGGGGGAATAATTCCTGTCTCAAGAGCCTTGACAGTTAACACTGCTTCCAGACCACCTGCCCCACCAAGGAGATGGCCGGTCATGGATTTGGTTGAGGAGATCATAAGTTTGTAAGCATGCTCCCCAAAGACTTTTTTTATGGCCTTAGTTTCAGAAACATCATTAAGAGGTGTGCTTGTTCCATGGGCATTAATGTAATCAACCTCTTGTGGTTTGAGGCTGGCTGATTTTAAGGCAAGTTCCATACATTTGGCAGCTCCTTCTCCCTCAGGAGATGGGGCTGTCATATGGTAGGCATCGGCATTAAATCCATAGCCCAAGATCTCAGCATAGATCTTAGCCCCCCTTGCTTTAGCGGTTTCCAGCTCTTCAAGAATTAGAATACCACACCCTTCAGCAATAACAAAACCATCTCTTTTAGCATCAAAAGGCCGACTGGCTTTCTCAGGCTCATCATTCCTTGTGGAGAGAGCCTTCATGACGGAAAAGCCCGCTACAGTAAGAGGAGTAATGAGAGCTTCCGTTCCTCCACAGATCATAGCCTTTACTTTGCCTTCCTGAATAAGCCTAAAGGCCTCTCCAATAGCATGATTTCCTGCTGCACAGGCGGTGCAAACAGCCATATTGGGGCCTTGAGCTCCATATAAAATGGCAATCTGTCCCGCTGCCATATTGGGAATAATCATGGGAATAAAAAAGGGCGTAACTCTTCTATAACCTTTCTCATCAAGAACGCGGGTATAGTGTTCTACCAGACCAACGCCTCCCATTCCCACTCCAATGATAACTCCAACCTCATCTCCCAGCTCAGATTTGGGTAGCCCGGAATCAGTCAAGGCCATTTCTGTAGAGGCTATAGCATATTGGATAAAGAGATCCACGCGGGAGACAAGTTTGGCAGGCATGAATTCTTCTGGATTAAAATTTTTGACCTCACCTGCTATCTGACTGGGAAGCCCTGAAGCATCAAATTTTGTAATCCTGCTAATTCCAGACTCCCCTTTTATAATTCTTTCCCAGGTCTCCTCAACACCAATCCCAAGGGGAGAGACTGCCCCAAGACCGGTTACAACAACTCTTTTTTTCTCCACGGATTACCCCACTCTGGATTTTACATAATCAAGGACATCCTTAACAGTTCTTAATTTTTCGGCATCTTCGTCAGGCACTTCAAGGCCAAAGGCCTCTTCCATAGCCATGACAAGTTCTACTAAATCTAAGGAATCAGCCCCCAGGTCATCAACAAATGAGGCCTCTGGTTTAATCTGATCCTTTGAGAGATTGAGCTTTTGAGCAATAATATCAATCACCTTCTCCTCAACAGACATAACTCCCTCCTCAATGATTTTTTAATCTTTTTACCAGATTTTTAAAAAAAAACAAGTTATTTTTCGGGGTAATTTGACAATCTATGAATCTATGCTATATTTTGCCTATTCAAAGCTAAAGGAGGGATGGATCTATGTTACCCCAAATTAGAGAAGTTGAGAAGGCCTATTTGAGAGAGGATCTTCCCAAACTTGCCCCTGGAGATACCGTTAAAGTTTATTATAAACTCAAAGAGGGTGAAGAAAAAGAAAGGATTCAGGTCTTTGAGGGCGTGGTTATTAGAAGAAGAGGCTCAGGAAACTCAGCAACCTTTACAGTTAGAAAGGTCTCTTTTGGAGTAGGTGTAGAAAGAACCTTCCCTCTTCATTCTCCCCGCATTGAAAAGATAGAAGTAGTTAAGAGGGCCAAGGTTAGAAGGGCAAGACTTTACTATCTCCGGGAAAGGGCAGGTAAGGCCGCAAGGCTCAAAGAGAGATTTGATAATAAGGTTATGGAATAGCTAAAATTCCTTGCTTTTTGAAAAGGAAATATCACAAGCTAAACCGGTAGAATTTTATTATTGGAAAAGTGGATTTAAAATAATTGCTGGTCTTGATGAGGCAGGAAGAGGTGCTCTGGCAGGCCCTCTTTTCGTAGGTCTTGTTATCTTCCCTCCAGATTTTTATTCTCCCGAAATCAAGGATTCAAAACTTTTGACTCCCATAAAAAGGAATGAACTCTTTGAAGTCATCTGTTCCAAAGCAATAACATATAGTATAGCTAAGGCTGAGGTTGAGGAAATAAATGCCCTTGGGCTTATGGGAGCTCTTTTTTTAGCCATGCAACGGGCACTCTCTTCAATAAAGGAGATTGACCTTTTGCTTATAGATGGTCCTTTTGGAATACCTGATTATAGAGGGCTTCAAAAGGCCTTGATTAAAGGAGATAGAAGGAGCCTCTCTATTGCTGGAGGTTCTATTCTTGCCAAGGTCTCCCGGGATAGATACATGCAAAAATTGGCTGAGCTTTATCCAGAATACGGTTTTGACAGACATAAAGGTTATGCCACAAAGGAACATTTAGAGGCTCTAAGGAGGTTTGGCCCAAGTCCTGTCCATCGCAAGGCTTTTAAGTGTTTTGAGAGATTTTGAAGGGAATGTTCAAAAAATCTACTCGAGAGATTGGGACTTCAGCTGAGAAAGTAGCTGAAGACTACTTGAGAGAGAAAGATTATGAGGTCCTTGCCAGAAATTTTCGAACAAAGACTGGAGAAATTGACCTTGTGGTTAAGAAAAATAAGACTCTGGTTTTTGTTGAAGTAAAAAGTGAATCCTCAGATAGAGGTTATTTCCCTGAGGAAAAGGTTGATTTTAGAAAACAAGACAAAATTCAAAAGACAGCTCAATTTTTCTTACTTAAAAATTTTCAAAAATTAAGTAAAATAAAAAGTATCCGCTTTGATGTGGTGGTAGTCAATCTCGAGGAGGGTAAGGTTAGGCATTATGAATCAGCCTTTTTCGCAGAAAGCGACCTCTTTAAAGATAGACCTTGAAAGGATTTTAAGCTTAAAGGAAAAGGCTTTAGAGGAGGCCTTAGCTCCTCTCCGCTTTGAGGAGGCCCTTGAGCTTGTTCTTTCTGCTCCTTGGGAAAAAAGGGCAGAACTAATCCTTGCCTCACCCTATCCAGAGGGTTTAGTTAGAAATCTTCCCCCTGTTGAGCTCTTTTTTACCCTTAAAGGAAGCTCCCTTGATCTTGCAGTTGAGCTTCTATCCTATGCCAAGGGGTCTCAGATTCAGTTCCTCTTCGATTTTGATGTCTGGTTTAAAGATAGGATTCGCCCTGAAAGGGTTGCCAGCTGGATTATTCTTCTCTTTGAGGCAGGGGAAGGTAGAGTCCTTGAATGGTTAGCTATAGCAGATTGGGATTTTGTTATAGCTATGCTTCAGAAATTTGTAAAGATTCATAAAAGGCCTGATGATGTTGAGCTTATAGAGGCTTACGATTTTCTTCCTCCTTATACTCTTGATGATGTTTACTTTGTGGAGTTTAAGGAGGAGAGATTGGAATTCTATTTTAGAAGAATTATTGAGCTTATCAGGGAAGAGTGGCCGGAGACCTATTTTGCCCTTATGGAATCCCTTATCTGGGAACTTCCTGTAGAGGTAGAGGAAAGGGCCTTTAGATTTAGAAATGGAAGACTGGCTGATGAGGGAATACCCGATTATTATACCTCCCTTGAGATTTATACCTATATCCATCCTAAAAGACTTTCCAAAATTGATCCCAGAACACTTGCTCTCACAGGGGAAGAGAGGGCTCCTCATACTTTACATCTTATACCCTATGAAGGCCCTCAAGAACTCTTTATTGTCAAGGTTTTGTCCTTGATACAAGATCCTTTTCAGAGAGAAAGAATTCATCAGGAGCTTGCCTGGCTTGCAACTAAGGTTATCCTTGTTGATCATCCTGTGATTGATGGTTTAGAGGAAGTAAAAAGGGGCCTATTTAAGATGTGGTGCCATCTTAATCTTGGACTTGAATATTTAACAGAAGGGAATGTTATTTTAGCCAGAGATTTTCTTGAAAATTATTATCTTGAGGAGATCTTTCGGGTTTCAGGAACAGCCCTAAGAGAGCTTAGAAAGTTTGCCTTAAGTTTATTTCAAAGTAAGGATTTTAATCCCGCCCTTTTAAAATATCTTGATCAGCCTTATGCTGGTTATCTTCAGGGGGTTACTGTTCAAAAATTGAATCAGGTAAAACTTTTTAATCCAGTGAGTATAGGAACATCTGAAGAATTTACAGAGTTTTCCAGGGTAAGCGAGCTAAGAATGGTTAGAGGTTATCTTGAAGAGATAGCTTATATGGCACCACTTCTTGAAAAGGGATTGGGGCCCCATAATAATTGGATTAAGGAGATCTTTAATGCTAATAGAAACTTTGATTTAAATTCTTTGACCTGGAGCTCAATTATTCTTACCTCCTTAGCGAATTATCTTTATAATCAAGAGTTTATTTTTAGAGCCCTTCCTAAAAGCAAGTGGCAGGAGGTTTTTGCAAAAATAGTTGAGGTTAAAGATGGAAAAACCTTTATGAAAAAGGCTATAAAGGAAGGACTATATGAAAGTTTTGTAAAATTAGCCAGGACTTCTTATTACTTAGAGGAAGAGCTTTTAAAAAATTACCTTGACTTTGTGGTTGAACTTTGGGATAGGGAATTTGGATTTGCAGACCCAGCAGATCCCCCTGATCCCAAGTACCAGACCCTTATTCTGATTGATCTATCTGCATGAAGAGAAGAAAGATAACCCCTAAGCTAAAGGAATCAGCCTTAATTGTCCTTCAGGCGCGGTATCTCGTTAGAGATGAAGAAAATCAAATTGTAGAGACTCCGGAAGCCCTTTTTGAGAGAGTTGCTTTTAGTGTGGCTGAAGGGGAAAAAAATTTCCGTAAGAGTAGTTCTAAGTGGGAGTATTATGGGGAGAGATTTTACGAGTTAATGGCAGCCCTTGATTTTTTACCTAACTCTCCTACTTTGATGAATGCAGGAAGACCTCTGGGGCAACTTTCAGCTTGTTTTGTCCTTCCTGTTTATGACTCCTTAGATTCTATCTTTGAGACCCTGAAGTATGCAGCCCTTATTCATAAGTCTGGCGGTGGAACAGGTTTTAATTTTTCACGCCTGCGTCCCAAAGGAGATATTGTTTTTTCAACCTCTGGGGTTGCCAGTGGTCCGGTTTCCTTTATGCAGGTATATGATTCTGCAACCGAGGCCATTAAACAGGGTGGGAAAAGGCGTGGTGCAAATATGGGTATCCTGAATGTGGATCACCCTGATATTGAAGAATTTATAACCATTAAAAGTACAACGGGAGTTCTTACAAATTTTAATATCTCCGTGGGCATAAAGGATAATTTTATTGAGGCCTTAAAAAAAGGGGAGCCTTATGCATTGATTAATCCTCGCACAGGCAAGGTAGTAACTGAGGTTTCCTCTCAAAAACTTTTTGATCTTTTAGTAGAAAAGGCCTGGGAGACAGGAGACCCAGGGGTTATCTTTCTTGATACCATAAATCGTTTTAATCCTACACCTAATCTGGGCCATATTGAGGCAACCAATCCCTGTGGTGAACAGCCTCTTTTGCCCTTTGAGTCCTGTAATCTTGGTTCAATCAATCTTGCCAACTTTGTAAAAGACGGAGACCTGGACTGGGATAGACTAAAAGAGACCATAGAGCTTGCAGTAAGATTTTTAGATGATGTCATTGAGGTTAATCGCTTTCCCCTTCCTCAAATAGCTAAAATTACCACCCTTAATCGTAAGATTGGGCTTGGGGTTATGGGCTTTGCAGATATGCTTATAAAATTAAGAATAGCTTATAGCGAAGAGAGGGCTCTTGAGATAGCTGAAAAAGTGATGAGTTTCATAAATCAGGAATCCCTCAGGGCTTCAGCAGTTTTAGCTGAAGAAAGGGGAGCCTTTCCTGCCTTTCCTGGTAGCCTTTGGGATCAATGGGGGTATCCCCCTTTAAGGAATGCCACGACCACAACTATTGCCCCTACGGGAACGCTATCACTCATTGCTGGAGTTTCATCAAGTATTGAGCCTCTTTTTGGCATATATTATGAGAGAAAGACCTTGGGGGGCATTATTATAAAAGAGGTGCATCCTCTCTTTGAGGAGATCCTTTCAGAAGAAGGCTACAGTGAAAGGGAGATAGAAGCCCTTCAAGCTGAAATAATGGAAAAGGGGCTTATCAGTAAAATAAACCTTAAAGAACCTCTTAAAAAACTTTTTTTAACCGCCTTTGAGATTTCCCCAGATATTCATCTTTCTATTCAGAGAATCTTTCAAAAATATACTCACAATGCTGTTTCAAAAACGATAAATCTTCCGGAGGATACAACCCCTGAGGAAATCAAAAGGATTTATCTTACCGCTTATGAATGGGGCTTAAAGGGAGTTACAGTATATAGATATGGTTCAAAACCCGAGCAGGTAATCTATATTAAGAAAGGAGAGGGTGGAAAAATGGTATGTCCTAAGTGTGGGGAAGACCTTGAGGTGCATGGAACTTGCCTCTTTTGTGGTTCCTGTGGATATGATAAATGTCAATAAGGAGGGAACCTTGAAAGAAATAAAGATAGCCTTACTTGGATTTGGAACCGTTGGTCAGGGCGTTTACGAGCTTTTACAAAAAAATAAAAGGCATCTTGGGGAAAAACTTGGCCTTGAATTTAATATTAAAAAAATACTTGTAAGAGATAAGGCCAAAAAAAGAGAAAGTCAGGCACCGGATGAACTTTTAACTACGGATTTTAAGGAGATCTTGGAGGATAAAGAGATTTCTATTATCTGTGAGCTTATGGGTGGGGTTGAGCCAGCTAAAACCTATATCTTATCTGCCTTAGATAAAGGGAAGCTTGTGGTCACTGCCAATAAGGCTGTGCTGGCTGAGGCAGGGGCAGAAATTTTTGAGCTTGCTGAAAAAAAGAGAATTTTTCTTGGATTTGAGGCCTCTGTGGGTGGGGGTATTCCTGTTATAAAGACCCTAAGAGAGGCCTTGATAGGAAATCAAATTGAAAGAGTCACAGGAATCATCAACGGTACCACTAATTACATCCTAACCAGAATGCTTGAGCAGAACCTTTCTTTTGAGAAAGCCCTTGAAGAGGCTCAAAATAAAGGCTATGCAGAGGCAGATCCAAGCCTTGATCTTAGAGGAATTGATTCAGCTCATAAAATCTCAATTCTTGCCAGCCTTGCCTTTGGGTTTTACATCCCCTATAACAAAGTATATGTTGAGGGTTTAGATGAGGTCGATTTAATGGATCTTCAGTTCTCCAGAGATTTTGGCTACATAGTAAAATTAATTGCTGAGGCCAGAAAAATCAAAAATCAGATTGAAATTCGAGTTCATCCAGCCCTTTTACCAGAAAATCATATCTTGACTTCTGTAAGATTTAATTATAATGCAATATTAATAAGAGGAGATTTTGTAGGAGATATCTTGCTTTATGGTCTTGGCGCTGGAAAAGAACCAACAGCAAGTGCTGTGGTTGGAGACATTGTGTCTTCAGCGGAATATCTTTTTGCTAAAAATCATCCCTTGATCCCTTATCCTAAAAGGGAAGAAAAAGAATCCTTTATTAGACCTATAGAGGAGGGAGTTTTTAAGTATTATTTTCGTTTCTCTGCTGTAGATAGGCCGGGAGTTCTTTCAAAGATTGCAGGAGTGCTCGGGAAATATGGAATCAGTATAGCCTCCGTTGTGCAGATCGGGAGGCAAAAAAGAAAAGGGGCTGTTCCAATTGTAATGTTAACACATGAAACAAAAGAAGAAAAGGTTATCTCAGCCTTGAAAGAGATTGATACTTTGGATATAGTAAAAGGGAAAACTAAGCGTTTAAGAATTCTGGATTAAAGGAGTATTTATGATACTTAAAGTAGCTAAAGGGACATATGAAATAATACAAAAAAAGGCCATTACTTTGGTTAGTGATTCTCTGGGAGCAGGGATAGCTATTGGCTTTATTAATCCCAATAAAATGATTTATGGGGTTTTGAGCTATATTTTTCCTTATAAAGAAAATGACTTGGAATTGGATGAAGGGGAGATTTATTCAGGAGAAACAATTTTAAACATCTTTAATACTGAGCTTGAAAAGTTAAAAATAAATTTTGATGACTGCAAATGGATAATTGTCGGTGCCAGCAAATTCAGAGTTAATCCGCAATTTTTAGATCTTGCGGAAAAAAATTTAAAGGTTGCTGAGGCCTGGTTCAAAAAAAATGGAATATGGGAAAGGGTAATTAAAAAAGTTAATTTTTCTAGCCCGCTTCGCCTTTATCTCAATGGAAAAGAAGGTTACTTTGAGATCAAAATCAAAAATAAGGTGGAAAGATATGAGTGAATTTATTTTGGAAAAGATTTTTGAGAAAGTTGATAACTTACCGCCTTTTCCTAAAACAGCCCAAAGGGCCCTTGAGCTTCTGAGAGAAGATGAAGTAGATTATAAGAGTCTTGAAGAGATTGTGAAAAGTGATCCAGCTATAGCAGCTAATTTTTTGAAACTTGTTAATTCAGCTGCCTTTTCTCTCCCCCAAAAGGTGGATTCCCTTTTAAAGGCCTTTATGCTACTTGGAGTGGATCAGATAAAATTTATTCTTCTTGCTTCAGTGTCAGGCAAATATTTTTCTAAGGACTTAACTGGCTATGGGTTAAGTGCCGAGGATATCTGGTTACATTCTATTGTATGTGGGATTGCAGCAGAAGAAATTGCCCATGAACTTAAATTATCAGTTGAAAAAAAAGAAAGTCTCTATATCGCCTCAATTTTGCATGACCTTGGAAAGATTGTGCTTGACCTTTATACAAATCTTGAGGAGAAAAGGTTTCATCAGATTTCTGAGGAAAACCCTAAGTGGGATTTTATGCAAATTGAGTGGTTAGCTCTGGGTGTGGATCACGGAATGGTGGGAGGGTATCTTCTTAAGCGCTGGAAATTTCCAGAGGAGATTTATTTTGCAGTCAGAGCTCACCATGATCCTGACCTCATGGTGCAATCTAAGGTCTCAGCAATAGTGGCTTTATCAAATATTATAGTTTCTCTGCTTGGGATAACTGGTGGTGTAGATGCCTTTAATTATAAGGTTCCAGAAAACTTGTTAGAGGTTTCAGGATTGGATTCAAAGACAATAGAAAAAATTTTGCCCCGTATTTATAGAAGAACTCTTTTACTGGGAAGACTTTTTGTTTAAAAGCTGAAATTAAAAAATTCCCTCTTGACAAAATTAAGAGTAGGAGAATAATATAACCAAAATTAAAAAACATAGGAGGAGGGAGTTGCCATGAAAAAGCTGATGTCTTTACTGCTTTCTCTTGCTGTCGCTGGAGTGATTGGAGTTACTGCTGGATGCAAGAAGAAAGAAGAAGCTCCTGCCCCAGCTCCTGAACAGCCCAAGGCAGAACAGCCTGCCCAGCCTGCTCAACCTGCTCAGCCCGCTCAGCCTGCTGAGAATCAGACTGGTGCTGCTCCAGCCGAGCAACCCAAGGCAGAAAAACCCGCTGAAAAGAAGTAAGAAAACTCAAAGTAAGAAGGGGGCTTATGCCCCCTTCTTTTTTATAACTTAATCCTTTTCTTTTTTACCCCGATGTTTTTCTTTAGGTCCTTTTCCTTCTTTTTCATTATAAAAGTCTTTATCTTTTTGATTCATATAATCTTTTGAATCTCTGTAATCTCTTTGTTCTCTATCTCTCTCTCTGAATTCTTTCTCTTCTTTCTCTTTAAATTTTTCCCTTTCTCCTTTTTTATGTTCATAGATTTCATAATGCACATCTACAAATCTTGGATGTTTTTCTTTGTATTTAATGACCACATCTGGGACTTCTCTGTAATATTCGGAAAGAAATTTAACATTAGATAGAAAAATAATATCATCATCTACAAAAACAACCTTTTTCTTTTTATGATAACCCCAGGCCTTTCCATAAGGTGGACCATAAATAATGTATCTTTTAAAGACAACCTCTGGATAAATTCTGAATCTGATCAGGATGTCATACCAGGAATACCCTTTTCTTCTAAGTTCAACAATTACATCTGGAGATACACCAGCTTCCCTGACGATTAATAAAATAACTGGGAGTTCCTCTTCCACTATGATTGGATAGCGCTTTTTAATGATTATGATTTGCTCTTCCGGGATTCTATAGTAATCACTTAAGGAAAAATAAAAACTTCTGAGTTTTCCATCTCCAAGGGAAATACCCAAATTAATATCACTTGCAAAGCTTGAAAGGTTAAAGGCCAAAAGTATAGCTACCAAACCCAACCATAAACTTAACTTTTTCATCATCAGCCACCTCCCTTTTTTTTAAATAAATTATCAAAAATTATACCCAAATCATTTAAATAAAATCCTTTTATTTTAAAACCGTTAATGACATTTTTGTCAAAAAATTTTTTCTAAAAAAGACTTTTTTGTTTGGGAAAGGGGCAATTTTCAGGTTCAGGCTCTTCAAATATCTTGACTATCCCATAGACTCCGTCATACCCTCCTTTGACATAGACCCGTCCTTCTCTAACGCGTTTTATCGCAAGATAAAGCTTCTCTGGTAACAATGAAGAAAGTTCACTGAGATTTTTCTTTAGTAGAATGTCAAACTCAGTTCCAATTTTCTCAACATATTGGTCATAAAGTTTTTGAAGAGTTTTGGTATTGGGATTAAGATTGAAAACCTCAGCCAGAATTTCAACAAGAGGAACTAAGTGCACAGAATAGGGTTTATTTTCTGGAATTAAATTATCGGGTCTATCGGCAAGTTTCTCAATCCGATGAAGAACACCAATAGTCAATGGTTGTCCACAGACTGGACAAATATATCCAAGCTCAATGGTCTCTTTAGGATTAAGTGAAACCTTGCAAGACCTATGTCCATCAAGATGATATTTACCTTCTTCAGGATAAAATTCAATGGTATAGGCAATTTTATTTTCCTTTATAGATCGATAAAAGTTTTCATAAGTCATGGGATAAAAAAAGGCTGTAGCCTCCCTGCCAATCTTTCCGGGTGAGTGAGCATCAGAGTTTGAAACTAAGGCAATTTTGTCAAGGGCAGAGATCCTCCAGTTCATTTCAGGATCCGAAGATAGCCCTGTTTCAATGGCATAGATATAGGGAGTAGCCTCTCCAAAGGCCTCTTCAAGGGTATCAAAGCCAGAGAAGGCCCCAAATACTGAATACCATGGAGTCCAGGCATGGGCTGGAATCACAAGTATATCTGGAGAAATCTTCAAAAGATCCAATGTCAACCTTTCAGCAGAAATCCCAAAAGTTGGTCTTCCGTCAGCTGAGAGGTTTCCTAATTTAGATAAGTAAAGGTTTATTTCTTCAACTACCTGAAAATTAGGGGCAATCAAGATCAGGTGAATCCTGCGGTTGGTCTTTTGGTTCTGAGTGAAAATTAGAGAAATCTCTGCAGAGAGCAGAAATCTTGGACCTTTATCTCCGTTTTTTACCACATAGAAACCTGAGTCCCTTTCATACTCCAGGTATTCTTTAAGTTCCTGAAGGTAAAGGGGATGGGTAAAATCTCCTGTTCCAAGAAGGTCAAGGCCTTTAAGAGCTCCCATTTTTGAGAGAGCCCGGGGTTCCATATTTTTTGAGCTTGCTCGACTATATTTTGAGTGCAAATGAAAATCAGCTAAGTAAGAATTTTTTATAACCTCAGGGGGTGGAAGTTTTTGATTTCTCATGAGAATAATTAAAGTGCCGAGGGCGGGAGTTGAACCCGCACGGAGTTGCCTCCACTGGATCCTGAATCCAGCGCGTCTGCCTATTCCGCCACCTCGGCGTTTTATTAAATATTAACTTCTTTTTAAAGTTTGGCAAGGATATGTATATGTCCTTATCTTTTGAGACCTAAATCTACCCATTTTTGGGCAGATAAATTGGATTATTCTTGTAATATTAACCTGTAAAGCCTTACCTGTAGGGATGTTGTAAATCCCCCGATAGGGGCAAATAATTCTTTGCCCCTACATTGAACCAACAGAAAGGATCTTTGCAAAGTGATTAAAAGAGTATAATATAATTGGTCAACAATTTTATGAAAACTGAAAGATTTAGCTCAGAGGCCTGGTTATTTTATCTTCTTTTGGCCGTTTTTTTCTTCCTGTTTCTCCTTTCCTTCTTCTTACCCCTCCTTTCTTATCAGGAGGCAAGAAGAGCAATTATTATTCAGGAGACCTATCTATTTAAATCTTTAATCCCTCTCCTCAATGGAGAGCCCTATTTTACTAAACCTCCCCTTCATACCTGGCTATCTCTTCCTTTTTATGCTCTGGGAAACCTCTTTAAACAAGAAATCTTTTTTTTAAGACTACCTTCTTTTTTAAGTTATCTTTTTACAGCATATCTTATATACTTACTTTGCCATAAAAATCTGCTTAAATCCATCCTTTGCCTCTCTATTTTATTTTCAGCTTTTCGTTTTTTAAGTTTTATTTACCGCATTGACCTTGAACCCCTTTTTATCTTCTTTACAACTCTGAGTTTTTATTTTCTTCAAAGGTATCTTGAAAGGCCCTCTCAAAAATTATCCCTTGCCTTTTACACAGGCTTGGCCTTAGCTTTTTTAATTCGGGGACCTCTGCACTTTTTTCTTCTTCCTGCCCTTGCGCTTTTGGCCCTTTTCACCAAAAATAAACCCCTATTCAGATTACTTTTCTCTCCCGTAGGCTGGGGATTATTTTTACTCCTCATTTTTCCCTGGTATCTATATGGATATCTGAAATTTGGCTTCCATATCTTTCAAGAATTTTTACATACAGATATATCTGAAAGACTCGCCTCCCCAAAGGACCCCTTTTATTACTATTTTAAGGCCCTTTTTTTAAATTTTTTTCCCTATTTCCTGCTCCTTTTCATAAAAATTAAACATCTCTGGAAAAATCACCTCATCCAATTAAAAGCACATCCTTTATCCCTTTATTTTTCTTCCCTTTTTATCCCTCTTTTACTTTTAAGTTTTACAGGCTCAAAATTTGACAAATATCTGCTATATCTCTATCCCATTGCCTCTCTCTTTTTTGTTGAAATTCTTTTAAAAATATATTCCCAAAAATTTTTAATTAGATTTGTGGGTATAATCTTATTTCTGAATCTTTTGATAGTTACCCTTGCCACCTATTTTCCTCTTAAAGACTTAAAAACAAACACATCTCTATGGATAGAAAACCTTAATCCAAAAAAGGATTACCTCTTTTATCAACAAGCTCATCCCCTTGCTATTTTTATTTTGCAAAAACCTCTTGCTATTATCAAACAGGAAGAAGAGGCTAAAGAGATCTTAAAGCAAGGACATTATGTTCTCTCCCCTGTAGAACTGAATTTTGCCAGACAAGAACTTGTCTTACCTGATCCTTACAAAAAAGGAAAATATTGGTATGTGTATAAAGCTCTTACTTTCTGAAAAGGAGATTTAAAAGAAGGGTTAAAAGGATACTTAAAAGAATGGAAGTTCCAAGGGGAAAATAAAAGGTAAAGCTATCACGCTTTATATAGATGTCCCCTGGAAGTCTTCCCAGA
Source organism: Caldimicrobium thiodismutans (assembly GCF_001548275.1). Lineage (GTDB taxonomy): Bacteria > Desulfobacterota > Thermodesulfobacteria > Thermodesulfobacteriales > Thermodesulfobacteriaceae > Caldimicrobium > Caldimicrobium thiodismutans. The sequence continues at coordinate 252,011 of NZ_AP014945.1, read as the reverse complement.
AAGGGGATTTTAGGAAGCAAAAGCAATAAAAGCCCAAGGGCTATAAAAATTATTCCAAAGAGAATTAGAAATTTACCCAAACCTGAGAGCTCCTGCATAATTTAAATTTTAACAATATTAACAAAAAATTCCAGCCCTGTAGAACTTACCTTAACAAGCTAACAAAAAAAAATGCATAGGTTAAGATTCTTACAAGAAAAAGGAAGGGTGGTAAAAAAGCCCCATGTAGGGGTTTAAAATTTTAAACCCCTACTTAAGGAAAGATTTTGCAGATTATATATCCTTTCTTTCCAAAGGGGAATGGGTATGTGGAGAGATTTAATTTGTGTTTCGCCCTAAGAAAAAATCCTATAGAGTCTCAAAAGATTTGGACGCATATATATGTATTGACAAGTGTCATTTAATTCGTTATTTTTGATTTAAAAGATCCGAAGGGGGAAACTATGGCTTTAGAACAGGACATTCGGAAGGTCTTAATTGCCAATAGGGGAGTGCCTGCAGTAAGGATTATGAATACCTGTCGGGACAAGAAAATTAAGACTGTTGCCATATACAGCACCCCTGATAGATTGGCCTATCATGTCTTTTTAGCGGATGAAGCAGTGCATATCGGAGAGGCTCCCCCTCTTGATTCTTACCTCAACATGGAAAAAATTATCAAAGCTGCCACAGAGAAGAAATGCCAGGCCATCCATCCTGGCTGGGGATTCTTAGCTGAAAATCCTGCCTTTGCAGAGATGGTTGAATCTGCCGGGCTTATCTGGGTTGGCCCACCTCCTCAGGTTATTCGCCTGATGGGAGACAAAATTCGAGCCAAAAAAATTGCTCAAAAAGCCAATGTCCCAACCATACCAGGTATGTTAAATGTTCAAAGTCCAGAGGATATTTTAAAATGGATGCGAGAAGAGGAGGTTATCTTCCCTATCCTTATAAAGGCAGCTGCCGGAGGCGGGGGAAAGGGAATGGTAAGAGTGGATTCAGCAGAGGAGATTCCTGTTGCCTTTGAAAGGGCTCGGTCTGAAGCAAAAAAGGCCTTTGGTGATGATACCCTCTTAGTGGAAAAATACATTGAAAAGGGAAGACATATTGAGGTTCAGATTCTGGGAGATAAATTTGGCAATGTGGTGCACCTCTTTGAAAGAGAGTGCACTATTCAGAGGAGAAACCAAAAGATTTTAGAGGAAGCTCCTTCTCCAAGTATAGATGATAACCTTAGACAGGAGATCTGCTTTACCGCAGTAAGACTGGCCAGAGAGCTTGGGTATTATTCTGCAGGAACCGTTGAATTTCTTCTTGACCCAAAGACCAGAAAGTTCTATTTTCTTGAGGTAAATACCCGTCTTCAGGTTGAACATGGTGTAACAGAACTTATCACCGGTCTTGATATTGTAAGTCTTATGTTTGATATTGCTCAGGGGAAGAAACTGCCCTTCACTCAAGAGGATATTTATCCTAATCGGCACGCAATTGAAGTCCGTATTAATGCTGAGGATCCCCGCACCTTTAACCCCTCCTTTGGAACTATAACCCGCTTGGAAATTCCCCTTGGGCCTGGAATTAGAGTTGCCTCGGGAGTTTATGAAGGAGCTGATGTGCCTCCTTATTATGATTCCCTGATTATGCTCCTTATGTCTGCAGGGGCAGACAGAACTGAGGCCTTAAGAGTTATGGATAGAGCCCTGAGTAGAGGCTTAAGAGTAGAGGGTATTAAGACCATTGCCCCGCTTCTTCTCAGCATAATCAGGCATCCTAAATTTATAGAAGGAAATTTTTCCACGCGCTTTATTGAGGAATACTATCAGGAACTTATCTCTGCCTTTAGAGAAAAGACTTCTGATGATGAGGCCCTCAAGATTGCCCAATATGTAGCTGAGATATCTGCCCTTGGGCCTCAGCCCTGGATGTAAAGTTTAAAAAGAACCTAAGGAGGTCTTTATGGGATATGTCTTTGTTAAACCCGGCATGAGTCCAAGAGAAATAGTGCAAAAAGTAAGGGAGCTACCCGGGGTTTCCTTAGTATCTGTGGGGATGAGAGATGCAGGACAATCGGATTATAAAAATCGTTTAAGAATCTTTGATCTTAAGACCTTAGCTCCCTATTACAATGAAATGGGGCTTTTTGCCGCAGAGTGTCATGGAGGGGCAAGATGGCATGTAGGAATCATGAATCGCAGGGAAAGTCCCTTTGAAGAAATAGACATCTTAAGGGAGCTTATGCCCAATGTGCTTCTTCAGACCCTTATTCGTGAAACTAATATGTTTGGTTATAGGCCCTATCCAAAAAACATTATTGAATATGTAGTAGAGAGGGTAGATATTGATGTCTGGAGGTGTTTTTCATTTTTAAATGATGTGCGAAACATGCGGATAGTTGCAGAAGTGGTGATGAAACGAGGCAGGCTCTTTGAACCCGCTATCTCTTATACAGTTGCCCCCTGGTTTGATACAAAATATTACCTTAAAGTAGTAGATGAGATTGTTGACCTCTGTGGAGGGGTAGATGAGATAATCCTTTGCATAAAGGACATGGCAGGTGTAGGGACATCCAAAAGTGTTTCTGAGTTGATCTCAGCTATCAAAGATAGGTATCCTGATCTAATTATAAACTACCATCGCCACATAACAGATGGGCTGGCTATACCGGTGCTTGTATCTGCAGCCAAGGCTGGAGCTAAAATTCTTGATGCTCAAGAAGATACCCTCTGCAGATTTTATGGTCATTCCCCTATCCTTTCCGTTGAAGCAGCCCTTAGAGAAGAAGGTATCCCAGTAAACCTTAACAGGAAGATGGCTGAGCTTGCAGTGGAAAAAGTTAGAGAATGGATAAGAGACTATGAATGGGCTGAATCTCCTTTTAAAGGTTTTGACCATATGGTTACCCGGCACAAGATGCCAGGAGGAGCTTTCCCAAGCTCCTTTGAACAAGCTGAAAAAGGTGGATTTCTTCATCTCATGCCTGCAATTTTGCAGGTCATGAGCCTTTACAATCAAATTGTAAAGTATTTTGATGTGACCCCTGGCTCTCAAATCACCTGGGTAACCTGCTCTGGAATTGTCAATCGCTATCATAAAGAATATGGAGAAGAAGGGGTGCAGAGGGTAATCAATCTTTTGCGAAAGTTTGTGGAGGAGAAAAATCAAGAATTCTCTGCTATGACCCCTGAAGAACAGGAGGAATTATTACAGCTCTTCAGACAAGCGCCTGGAGACTTTAAAAACCTTATTCTTGGCCATTATGGGAAACTACCTGTGGGTTGGCCTGATGAATGGGTCTATCGGTCTGCCTTTGGAGAGGCCTGGGAAGAAAAAATCAAGGAGAGAAAAGATACCTCCGCCCTTGAAAATATCCCTGATGAGGATTTAAATCACTTAAGGAAACAACTGGAAGATGAACTTGGAAGACCTGTTACTGAAGAGGAATTTATTCTTTATCTTATGCATCCAAAGGATGCCATTGATTATATCAGATTTCGTGAAAAATATGGTTTTGCCCCTCTGGTTCTTCCGACCAAGGTCTGGAGAGAGGGCCTTGCCAAACCAGGAGATAAAGTTGAGTTTGAATTAGATGGTAAACCCTATAGCATAGAACTTGTCTCCATTGGAAGTGAAAACGAGGGTATTATTCATGTGGTTCTCAAGGTTAATAATAAAACAAGGGTCTTTGAGGTGAGAACTCCACGGGCTAAAAAAGCTGAGGTTAAAAAGGCTATGAAACCAAATGAGATAGGTGCTCCCATTAGTGGAACTGTTTGGAGAATAGGAAATCCCAAAAGGGGAGCTATAAAACCCGGAGACATTGTGCATAAAGGTGAAGAAATAGCTAATCTTGAGTCCATGAAGATGGAAAACCCCATTCTGGCACCCTTTGATGCCCAGGTAGTAGAAGTTTGTATAAAGCTGAATCAGATGGTAGAAGAGGGTCAGCTCCTCTTTGTGTTAAAACCCCTTGAGGAAGGGTAAATCTTCTTTTATATAAGCATAAAGGGTTACTACCCCTAAGGTAAGGGATTTTAAAAGGAGCCTTTTAAAGCCATTTTTTTCAAGGAGTTTATGAATCTCCTCAACAGGTGGGAATTTCTCAATTGAACTTGCCAGATACTGATAGGCTTCCTTATCCCCGGTGAGGAGGCCTCCTATAAAGGATAACCCATATTTAAGATAAAGAAGATAGGGATACCTAAAAAGAAAATTTTTTGGCTTTGAGAACTCAAGAATCACAAGAAGTCCTCCTGGTTTTAACACCCTGTAGAATTCTTGGAGGGCCTTTGCCCTGTCAGGAAGATTTCTCAGTCCAAAGGCAATGCTAATAGCTCCAAAGGTCTCCTCTTTAAAGGGAAGCCTCTCAGCATCACCTCTTATGGGATAAATATACTTTTGCAAAGGAGAAACCTTACTTTTGCCATAAAGGAGCATCTCAAAACTCAGATCTAAGGCAAAAAGCTTAGAGGGATTTACTTTTAAGATTTCAAAACTAAGGGTAAAAGGGCCAGAGCATAGATCCAAAAAAGGCCCCTCTACCTCTTTAAAGAGTTTGGCTACCGCTTTTCTCCAGAAATAATCCTGATAAAAACTCCCTAAGGAATTTACAAGATCATAACGCCTTACAATGCGATCAAACTTTGCTTTAACAAAGGCTTTATGGTCTTGATTATTTCTTTTCATAGCTCAAAAAAATAAAGCTTCGGAACCTCTTTTATTATCCTCTTTTTGTAGAGAAGCTTACAAAAATGTAAAAAGGCCCTTTGCTTTAGCCCTGAAAAGTCAAATTCTAAATGATGAAGATATTTCAAGGCAAAATCCTTGTTTAAAGGTAGGTGAGAGGTCTCAACAATTTCTTGAAGGGCAGAAAGTCCTTTAGCACGGCTTAAATAAAGGGCAGATAAAAATATTTTTAATTTTTCTCTTTCTGTATCCAAAAGATCCTTTCTGGCAATAAAAAGGGCAAAAACAAAGGGGAGGTGGGTCTTTTTTAACCAAATCTCTGCAAGATCTGTGCTGAAGGGAAAAACCTCTTCCCTTTCAAGTAACAAAGCCTCATCTCCAATAGCAAGATAACCTGAGAGTTTAAAAAGTTCTTCCTTTAAAGCTCCTTGAATGATTTTTTTCTTCAGAATAAGATACTCAGGTTTTATGTGGAAAAATTCCTCAAGAATTATGCGTAAAAGTCCAAAAGAGGTCTCAGTCTCTGGAGTTATCCCAAGAGGGCATTGATTAAGTTCCGGAAGGGGGACCTTGTGATAGAGAATGACGCTTCTAACCTTACCAACGGTGCTAATAGAAAGGTCAGGCAAAATAAGAAAATCTTTGAAATTTTTGGCATAAAAGAGACTTGAGGCCAGACCAGCCTGAAGCTCTTTATTCTGCAATGCAGAATTTATCTCCGAAGGTGTTAATAAATAAAGATCTGCTACCCCTTCCACCTTTAAAAAATGAAGAAGAGGTAGGGTATTAAGATATCGAGGAAGGCCTATTTTTAAAAGGGAATTTGAACTAAAGACCAGCATAAAAACGATATTTTACTTCCTTTTCACAGGAAAGAAACTCCTCTAAGGCCTTATCCATTGAGTTAGATAAGGGGGTAGAAGTTGCAACAGCAAGGAGATTAGCCCAAGCCCCAAAATTAAGGGACCCTCTCTCTTCAAAACCAAGAATTCTGGCGCCATTAACAGTTGCCATTTCAAGAAGTTTTAAGGGAGGAATTTCAGTATAAAAGGAATGTAAAGTTTTTATCTCCTCAAAGATAGAAAGCCTATCATTGCTTGCTAAGGAATCTGTCCCTAAGCAAATGGTAAGGCCATAAGCAAGCATTTTGGAAAGATTGGGAAATCCAGCTCCAGTGTAGAGATTACTTCTTGGACATACACAGACCTTGACCCCTCTTTTAGCCAAAATCTCCAGATCCTCATCTTCTAAGTGTATTCCATGAACAATGAGGGTATTTTCATCTAAGGCATTTAGACTTTCAAGATATTTGACTGGAGAAATCCCGGGAGCTTTAAAGGATTCGTTCCATTGTCCCCTTTCTTTGAGAAGCTCAGCTATGGGACCTTTTCCTTGCTTTAAGAATTCTATCTCCTCAGAGGACTCTGCAAGATGAATTACAAAAAGCCTTTTTCTCTTCCGATTATAGGACTTTATAACCTGAAGAAGAAGGGGAGAAACTGTATAAGGGGCGTGCGCCGAATAGGTAATCTTAAACCGGGGTGAAAAATCCTTTAGTTCACTCAAAGGGGAACTACCTTTAAAATTAATAATTTCCTGAAAAATATATCCATAAAGCGGTGATTTGGAGAGAATTTCAACTGTTAAAGCTGAATTGGTAACCTCTCCGATAACCCCAATTCCCTCGCGTAGAAGTTCATTTAAAGCAAAAGTTGCCGATTCTTTTATCTCAATAGGAGTAAGGTCAGCACGTTTTTTGATAACCTGTCTTACCCAGAGTAAAAATTTGCCTGAAGGAGGGATTCTAAAACGAAGGGCGGATAGCTCAAGATGAAGATGTGCATTAGTAAGGACTGGCAGAACTACCAAGTCTTCAAGATCAATGAGCTTTGCCTTTGAGACCTCCTTTTTAAGAGATCTGTAAGGGCCAATTCTATGAATCTTTAAATCTTTGATCTCAATAGCACCGTCATAAAGAGGGCTTTGCGGAAGGGGTAAAAGATACTTAGACCGAATAAGAAGGTGGTGCCTGTTCTCAAGAAAGATTTCTTCCATTTTAAGTTAATTCTCAAGAAGGGTGTAATCCATTTTACGACGCTTCGGAATATAGCCTGCGGATTCAATATAAGCCCTGAGATCCCTCTCACTCAGACGATGCGAGACCCCAGCAGAGGCAACTACATTCTCCTCAATCATGGTACTTCCAAAGTCATTTCCACCAAAATCAAGGGCAAGCTGAGCAATCTTTGGGCCCTGCGTAACCCAGGAGACCTGAATATTTTTAAAATTATGGAGTATTATCCTGCTTATAGCAAGCACCTGCAGATACCTGGCTGAGCCAGCCTTTTTTATATAGGAAAGAGCGGTATTTTTGGGCTGAAAGGTCCAGGGGATAAAGGCTGTAAAACCACTGGTTCTATCCTGAAGGCTCCTTAACTTAAAAAGATGCTCCAGAATCTCTTCTTCTGTCTCAATATGGCCAAACATCATGGTAGCTGTAGTTTTAAGACCTAAGTTATGAGCAGTCTCCATCACCATTAGCCATTCTTCCGCAGTTGCCTTGTTGGGGGAAATAACCTGTCTAACCCTATCTACAAGGATTTCAGCACCTCCCCCGGGAATTGAATCAAGACCAGCTTGAACAAGCCTTTTCAGAACCTCCTCTATGCTTAAACCAGATAGTCTGCTCAGATAAAGAACCTCGGGTGGAGAAAGGGCATGCAGGTGAACCTCTGGAAAGCGGCTCTTTAAAAAAGAAAAGAGCTCTTCAAAATACTCAAGAGTAAGCTCCGGATGGAGCCCCCCCTGAAGAAGAATCTGATAGCCACCCAGGGAAAGAGTCTCCTCAATCTTTTTAGCAATCTCTTCAAAGGAGAGCACATACCCCTCAGGAGAATTAGGGGCCCTATAGTAGGCACAAAACTTACAACCAGAAATACAAATATTAGTATAATTTATATTTCTATCCACCACATAGGTAACTATCCTGGTTGGGTTTATTTTGAAACGGATAGTTCGGGCAATCTCTCCCAGGATGTAAAGGGGAAGTCTGAATAAATATAAGGCCTCTTCCTTTTCAAGAGGAAGACCATCAAGGACCTTGGATTTAATCTTTTCTACCACTCTATTCCGCACCGGGCTCTTACTCCTTTATCTAAATAATGCTTAAGTGGTCTCATCTCGGTAACAAGATCAGCCTTTTCTATCAGAGGCTGAGGCGCAAATCTCCCAGTAATAACAACCTCAATTTTGGGAGGCCTTCTCTCTAAAACCTTCAGAAATTCCTGTAAGTCTATTATATTCCAGTTTAGGGCATAAACAAATTCATCCAATACAAAAAGGTCATATCCCCCATCTTTTAGAAGTTGTTTGAAAAGTTCATATCCTTTTAAGATTTTTTCTTTCAAGGCATTATCTACATTTCCTTTAACAAAGCCCTGGGTATGAAAGGAGGCATAATAAAGCTCTGGAAAAAATCTTTTAAGAATTTTTACCTCTGAAGAAGTAGGGGGTTTGAAGAATTGAAAGAAAGCTACTTTTAAACCAGCTCCTAAGGCCCGGATGGAGAGCCCGACAGCACAGGTAGTCTTACCTTTGCCCTCCCCAGTGTAGACCTGTATATATCCCTTTTCCAACATTTCTTTTAGTTTACCATATTCTTGCTTTTTTTCCTCCTTGGATTAAACTGAGTATAAAAAAAACGAGGGAATAAGATGCAGGAAAAAGACATGATTCTCACTCTCAAAGATTGGATCAAAAGCTTTTGGGAGCTTCAAGAGGATGATATTCGTTTTTTCCTGGAAGATTTTAAGGAATTGATGCGAGATCCCAAGGCCCTTCTCGATGAGCTTAAGTTTCGTATGAAAAGGCGCAGGGCCTTTTATAACATTTTTAAACATCTTTCCTGGAGAGACCTTCCGGTAAAGGAGCTTGACTGGGTTCAACAGAAGATGGATGAATTATTAGCCCGAGAGTCCCTTATAACAGAAACAGTTAATAAAATTCTTAATATAATGTCTGAAGTATTTTTTGATGACGAGCTTGAGGAGATAAAAAAAGCCAAAAAGATTTTGGAAGAAGACAGGATCATCTATCATTAATGGAAAACTCTCAGATACTTAAACGGGCTCTTGAGGTCATTGAAATTGAGAAAGAGGGTTTAGAGAGCCTTATTAAAAATTTAGATCTTTCTTTTAATCGCGCAATTAACTTCATTTTACAAAGTCAGGGAAGGGTTGTTGTTACAGGAGTTGGGAAAAGCGGACTCATAGGCAAAAAAATCTCAGCCACCCTTTCTTCAACTGGCACTCCCTCCTTTTTCTTGCATCCCGTTGAAGCCCTTCATGGAGACCTTGGTATGGTTACCTCTGAAGATATTCTCCTTGCCCTCTCCTATTCTGGTAATACCCTTGAGGTCTGTGAAGTGGTCAAGATCCTAAAATCAAGAAAGGTTCCAATTATATCTATGACAGGTAACTCTAAAAGCGTTCTTGCAGGGCTTTCGGATGTGGTTCTAAATACTAAGGTCCCCAGAGAGGCCTGTCCTTTTGGTCTTGCCCCCACAACCAGCACAACCGCTATGCTTGCCCTTGGAGATGCTTTAGCTATTGTCCTCTTTGAGTTAAGAGGCCTTCAGGCTGATGATTTTAAAAGAAATCATCCCGGAGGCACCCTTGGGGAAAGACTCAAAGTAAAAGTCAAGGAGATTATGCTTACTGGAGAAAAAATTCCTCTTGTTCAGGAAGGCACCTTTCTCAAAGAGGCCCTTGAGGAACTTGATAGAAAAAAACTCGGGGCAGTTCTTATAGTAAATACTCTGGGTCATCTAACTGGAATTCTTACAGACGGAGACCTAAGAAGACTTATTACAAAGCATAAAGGGCTTCCAGAGACCAAGATTGAAGAAGTAATGACCAGAACCCCTAAAAGAATTGAAGAGAATAGACTTGCCGCTGAGGCCTTAGAATTAATGGAAAAACATCAAATAACTGTGCTTCCTGTAGTCAACTTTGATGGGCTCTTGGTAGGTATCCTTCATCTTCATGACATCCTCGGCAAAGGCACCTTTAAATTTCTGGTCTAAGATAGCTCTGAATTAATTCCTTGATATCCGAATAAAGGCTTTCCAGTGTCTTCCAGGCAGGCAAACGCACATGTCTGAAAAGAGGTAAAATCTCTTCATAATTATGGGAGACTGATCTTAAAAATTCTTCTCTTTCAAAGAGACTTTTTCCTTGATTCCTTGAGATTACTCTCTGTAAAGCCTGCTCAACAGAAAGATCAAGATAGATAACAAGATCAGGAAGAGGGGCAAAGGTCTCATTGGTTCTAAGAAGTTCTAAAAGATTTGAAAATTCCACTCCCTGATAAGCAACTGTTGAAAGGTAGTAGCGATCAAGAAGAATAGGTTTTCCCTTTTTCAAAGCAGGAAGGATAAGTTTTTCCACATGCTCTTTTCTATCTGAAATAAATAAATTTAATAATTCCCGGGGATCTGCTTTTTTTTCAGAAAGAAGTCTTCTTAGCTTCTGTCCATATGGTCCTGTGGTTGGTTCAAAAGAAAAAATAAGATCTGAGAAGCTTAGATCTTCCTTTAGCATCTGAAAAATTGTGCTTTTTCCTACTCCATCAATCCCTTCAAGCACAAAGAGTTTTCCCTTCCTCTGAAATTCAACCTTTAAACGCTCCTGTAAGAAATCTCTGTTTTCAGGAGTTACCTCGCAATAAAGGGCTGATTTTATTTCTCTCCAGGCTTTAAGCAAGGGATGCTCTCCCGTTCCCAAAGTAGCAACTACAATCACTTCCTCTCTCAGGTGTTCTAAAAATTGGATGAATTTTTCTGACATAACCTCCATCTTTCCAATCTCATCAATGAAAAGAAGGGGTGGACGGTTAGCCTCAGTAAGGTCATTCTGAATGATCTCAAGAATTTTATCCAGATTTTGAGGAAAAACCGAATATTTTCCCAGGACAGGATATTTTTTAGAAGGGGTTAAAGATCTAAGTTGGGCTAAAGGAAGGGTGAGATCAGGATCTCTAAGATAAACCAAATTAAACCCTATTCTTTCTCCTGCTTCTTTGACCTCTCTGGTTATAAAGCCGGTAAAGTAATAGGGAAGATTAAGGCTAAGGATCCACTGAAAAAGGTATTCAAGAAGTGTAGTTTTACCTGAACGAGGTTTTCCATGGAGAAGAAGTAATTTTCTTGGAGAGTGGAGGAACATTTATCTTTTGAGAGGTCGGGAGCTCAAAAGCACATAAGTTGCCCCAAGACCTCCATCACAGGGTCTGGCTGAGGCATAAGCCAGGACAAATTTCCGAAAGGGCCCTCTCTCCAGCCACTCTCTTACCTTTTTCTTTAAAACAGGTTCTCCCCTCGAGGAAAGACCTCTTCCGTGAATGATGAGAACACAACTTAATCCCTTTTTGAGGGCATTTTCCATAAAATCCTCAAAAAGAAGGCGTGCTTCTTCCAGGAAAAGACCTCTAAGATTAAGGGTGGCCTGAATGGAAAAATAACCCTCCTTTAGTTTCCACAAGGTCTCAGGGTTAACACTTTTGCGTTTTCCTTCCATGTATTCAGAGGTAAGGGGAAGTTTTATCTCAATTTTGTGAGGGGGCCATTCTTTCTCCCGAATTTTAAAGGGCTCCTTAGGAGAAATAGAATAGTAGAAATTTTTTTCCCGAAAGGGTTTAACCATAGAGAGAACCTCCTCCCAAGACTTTACCTTGAAAGGAGGAGGCTCATCCTTCAAAAGATTCTTAGAAGGGGAGATGCCAAAAAGATCTCCCAGTTTTTTAAAGGGTTTGGGCATTACTTCTTAAGTCCCTTTTCAAAGATTCTTTCAGCCTTTGATGCAGCAGTTTCAGCCTTTTGAGCTGCCTCCTGCGCTTTATTAGCTGCCTCCTGCGCTTTATTAGCTGCCTCTATAGCCTTTTGAGAAGCTGCTTGAGCCTCACTGGCCTGCACCTTTACATTCTCAAGCTGAGACTTTAAGCTCTCAACCTGAAGTTTTAAGGCATTAAGCTCATTTTCAAGTTTCTTACAGCATTCAGGTTCAGTGGCCTGAGGTGCAGCCTGAGCTTTTTCCGCTATTTGAGGGGGTGTCTGACAACTACAGGCAAATAAAAGGGCAGATGCAGCAACTACTCCACTTAGCTTTAAAACCAGTCCTTTCATACCTCCACCTCCTTGATGTATTTTTAACCTTTAATACAGCCCATAGGTAAAAGTTTAGCCACTCTCTTGGTAAGCCCTGCCTTACAGGTTGCCTCTATTACTAAGGATACATCTTTATATGCCTCAGGGGCCTCTTCGGCTAATCCTTTCTTAGATTTACCCATAATGATAATACCCCTTTTCTTAAGTCTTTCAACAATCTCTTCTGCACGGAAGGATCTTATCGCCTGATTTCTACTCATGGTTCTACCTGCGCCATGGCAGGCTGAGCCAAAGGCCTTTTCTTCACCCTCTTTCGTGCCAGTAAGAATATAGGAAGCGGTTCCCATGGAACCCCCAATGATAACTGGCTGTCCCGCCTCGCGATAACTTTCGGGAAGTTCTGGTCTTCCTGGCCCCCAAGCTCTGGTTGCCCCTTTCCGATGGACATAAAGCCTCTTTTTCTTACCCCCTATCTCATGAATTTCCACCTTGCAGGTATTATGACTTACATCATAGAGAAGTTTAAGATGCACCTGAGGGAAAAAGTCTTTAAAGACACCTCTTACGAGGTGAGCAATAACTTGTCTATTGGCAAGAGCGCAATTAATTCCACAGCACATGGCCTTAAAGTATTGGAGGCCTTCCTCAGAATTAATAGGGGCACAAACAAGTTCCTTTTCCTTTATGGGAATGCCATATTTTCGGGAGGCCTTAGCTAAAAGGGGTAAGTAATCAGTAGCTATTTGATGGCCAAGGGCACGAGATCCACAGTGGATAGTAACTACAACTTGATTTTGAAAGAGGCCAAAGGCACTGGCTACGCTCTGGTCATAGATCTCCGCTACATATTGAATCTCAAGATAATGATTTCCGGAACCTAAGGTTCCAACCTGACGGTGCTGCCGTTTTTTGGCTTCCATGGAGACAAAGTCAGGGTCTGCCCCATCCATACAGCCCTTTTCCTCAATAAATTCTAAATCCTCAGGCAGGCCATATCCTTTTTTTACTGCCCATCTGGCTCCTCCTATTAGAACCTCATCTAATTGAGCTGGAGAGAGTTTAATTTCCCCTTCAGAACCAACTCCGCTGGGGATAGTTTCAAAGAGGGCCTTCACAAGTTTCTCAAGGTAGGGCTCAACTTCGTTTTTAGTGAGAGGGGAAAGCAAGGTCCTGACTCCACAGGAGATATCATAACCTACACCTCCCACCGAGATAATTCCTCCCTCTTCAGGGTCAAAAGCAGCCACACCTCCTATTGGAAATCCATATCCCCAATGAGCATCTGGCATAGCTAAGGAGGCCTTAACAATACCAGGAAGAGTAGCCACATTAGAGACCTGCTCATACACTTTTTCATCCATCTCCTCTATGAGCTTTTGACTGCCAAAGATACGACCTGGAACCTTCATCTCCCCGGTCTGAGGAATTTCCCATTCGTAATCACTAATCTTAATAAGTTTTTTAAGCTCCATAATTGAATCACCCCAAAATTTATTTTATTTATGTTTAGCATAAAATCAAGGTCTCTGTATAGGCATCCATATCTTTTGAGACTTAATGAGAATCTTTTCTTCCAGCTCTTTCCATTTCTCACCCTCTCCCCTTTTTCCCCTTTTACCACCCTTCCTTTCTCTTTTAATGATCTGAACTTATGCATTAGCCTTCTTTTCCTAACTATTTTCTAAGAAAATGGATAAGTTTAATGCTTAAAGAAATCTATCTTTTTTGTTGAAAAAATTTCTTTAAGATAGCCTGAGACTTATCTGCACATAAATTTTTCCTGATCATTACCTGATGATTTAGCCTTGAATCCTGTAAGAGATTATAAAGACTTCCACAAGCCCCGGTTTTAGGATCAGAAGTAGCATAAATGAGCTCCTCAATTCGTGCAAGGACCATGGCATAGGCACACATGGCACAGGGCTCAAGAGTTACATAGAGCTTGCATCCAAGGAGTCTATAATTTCCTAATTTTTTAGCCCCCTCCCTTAAAGCAAGAATTTCTGCATGGGCTGTGGGATCACAAAGCCTGAGCATTTGATTTCTCTTTTCCGCAATAACCTCACCTTCCGGGGATACAAGAACCGCTCCAACTGGCACTTCATCCTCTTCAAAAGCAAGCTCTGCCTGTTTAAGAGCAAGCTCCATAAAATAATAATCCTTAGAGGTAAATTCTTTATGCATTTACCAGATTAATTTTGAGATTAAGAAGGATAGAAGGACAAAAACAAGGGGTGGTAAAAGACCTAAACTTTCAAGATAGATAATCTGTCCTAAGGGTCTCTTTTTCAAAAGATATATCATTGCCATATATAAGGGAAGAAGCAAGAAATAGAATAAAAAGGCATAAAGCTTAAACTTGTAAAGGATAATAAAAAAGGGCAAAAAAAGGAAAAGAAGAAGTAATTTTAAAACTTTATACCAAAAGGTCTCTCCCTTTCTCAGGAAAGATAAAATTATGAAATTCCTGGGGAGAAATCCATCACTCTGGAGATAGAGAAGTTCCTTATAAAGCTGAATAAAAAAGAGTGAGGGTAAAACATGCAAACTCACCCATAGAAAAAGTTCATTCCAGTAAGGATAAAGATAAGAGAGAAGACTGATATAAAAAAGAAGGTCCAGAAAGGCTAAAAAAGAGGACTTGAGCAATAGAAGATTTAAAAGGGTAAAAATTATAATCAAAGAGATCAGGCGGGGATGATACAAAAAGGCAGATAGAAGAGCACCTATAAGAGTAATTCCAAGAAGAAAAAAGATTTTACCTTGATTTTGAGTAATAAAACTTTCTTTTAGTGGATAATAGGAGGAAAAGGTCTCTTTTTGAAGAAAATCTGTGAGATTTTTCCTAAAGAATTGAAAACAGAGGGTAAAAAGGAGGAGAAATTCTATCTTTGGGATAGAGGCTGGTTGGATTAAAAGAAGACCAAGCAATAATAAAAAGAAACTTAAAACCTCGTGGAGATTAAGGAGAATAAAGGATCTAAAGAGTAAATACAAGGGATTTCCTGCACCTTTTAAATAATCAACCACTTCGTTAATAAGCCAGTTAGGGGTTGAGGCTCCAGCTGTAATCCCTACCACTGAAAACTTCTTCAATTCATCAACTGGTAGCTCCTCAGCCCTTTCAACAAGAAAGACCTTTTTACCTTCTGCTTCAGCAATCTGAGCCAACCTATTAGTATTAGCACTAAATTTTCCCCCTATTACAACAATGGCTGAACATTCCTTACAAAGCCTTTTTACCTCTTCCTGACGAACTTCTGTGGCATTACATATTGTATTTATAACCTCTCCACCTGGAAAACGCAAAAGTATCTCCTGAGATAGGACCTCAAAAACCTCTTCATCCTGTGTGGTCTGAGAGAGAATGAGATAATTTGTTAAAGGAGGCAAGGTCTCTATGTCCTGAAAGGAACTCACCACATATCCCCTGTTTCCGCAATAACCAAGAATCCCCCTTACCTCAGCATGATCTTTATCTCCGATGATAACTACATCTTTTCCAGAGGCAACCGCCTGGCTGGCTAAGGCCTGAACTTTTAGCACCCTTGGGCAAGTTCCATCAATAACTTTATGTTTTCTTTCTAAATCTGACTTTTCAGTGGGTGGGACACCATGGGCCCTTATGACACAATAGCCTTCTGGGACTGCTTCAGATACACTTTTGAGGGGTCTTACTCCCAGATTGGAAAGCAATTCAAGGGTTTGGGGATTGTGAATCAAGGGCCCGTAAGTATAAAGAGGAGTTTGCCCTGAATTTAAGGCTTTTAAAACGAGATTTACCGCTCGTCTCACTCCCATGCAAAAACCTGCCCTTCGGGCTATTTTAATCTTCATAGGACCTTTCTTACCTCTCTCTCAAGCTCTTCAATCAACCCTTCTTCGGCAAAACTGTAATAAGAATCCTTTCCAATAATCAAATGGTCAAGGATCTTTAACTGGAGAAGAAATCCCCCAAGGATAAAGATCCTGGTAATCTTTTTATCCTCAACCGAAGGCTTCAGATTACCTGAAGGATGATTATGGGCAAGGACAAGTTTACTTGCCCCAAACTGATAGGCTCTGGCAAAGACTTCACGGGGATAGACAGCACTCTCTACAATAGTCCCCTCGGAGATTCTCTCAATCCCAAGAACCCGATTATCTGTAGCTAAATAAAGCACCATGAAGACCTCTTTTTTCTCCCCTTTTAGCTCATAAAGCAGATACTCAAAGACCTCCTTAGGGGATTTCAGAGAAGGAGAGTTTTCAATCCGAGCCCTGAGATACCTTCTGGCAACTTCGTGCATAACCCTTAAGGGCAAAATAGCATTGAGCCCAAGCTGGGGAATCTTTATTAGTTCCTCTTTTTCCGCATCAAGGATTTTATCCAATCTCCCGTCAAATCTTTTCAGTAAAGCCCTTGCAAGCCCACGAGTATCTCTTCTCGGTATTCCGAAGAAGAGAAGAAGTTCAAGGAGATCTTCATCTGTAAAACTCTCAGGCCCTTCTTTCCAAAATCTTTCTTTAACTCGGGCCCTGTGCCCCTTAGTCTTCTCCTGAAAGGCAGTAAATTTTTTTAATGTCTTTTCCAGGTTCTTTTCCATCTTTAAAGCTTAAATTGAGCCCTGGCCTTTTTGTGAAGCTTAAAGCCCCCCTGAGAAATATCATAACTTAAACCTTCTCCTGAAACCTCAAATTTATCTTTTTTTATCAAAACCTGGCCTGGAGCCTGTAAAAAATCTCTCTTAGGATAAAAGATTAGCTCCTCAGTGTAAACCTCACCCTCCTTTTCAGTTATAAGCTTTACCTTGCCCTTTAACAAAAATTTCTCCTCCTTAGCCAGATAGAGGGCTGAGTCCGCAAAAATTTTTATTCCCTTGGGAAGATTTTCAAGATAAACCTTTTGAGCCCAGAAACGCTCCTCACCCTCCTTAGAGAATTCTTGAGAAATCAGTTTCCAGACCAGGGTTTCCCCTTCATATCGCTGATAAGTAAGGCCCTTTATTTTTACTTCCTGAGAATAGGCCTCTAAAATAGAAAAGAAAACTATAAAGATAAATAACCCTCTAAGTATCGGCCCCATAACCCCTTGCCAGTTAAAATTAAATCGCATATTTCTCTTACCGCTCCCTTTCCACCTTCTTTTTTGGTAACATAATGGACAAAGTCATTTACAGGAGGCCAGGCATTGGGAACACCTATAGCAAGCCCTACTCTTTTCAGGATAGGAATATCAAGCCAGTCGTCTCCTGCATAGGCAACCTCTTCTTCTTTAAGCCCCTTTTCTCTCAAAATTTTTTCAAAGGCAGGCACTTTGGCAAGTTCTCCCTGATAGAGAAGATCAATTCCCAGTTCCCTTGCACGATGTTTCATCACAGGAGAAAATCTTCCTGAAAGAATACCCACTTCAACACCTGCCCTCTGTAAAAGCTTTATTCCCATGCCATCAACCACAGAAAAAATCTTGATTTCATCTCCTTCTCCCGTAATAATAATACCACCATCTGTCAACACTCCATCCACATCAAGAAGGAGAAGCTTTATTTTTTCGGCTCTCTTAAGCACATCCTCTGGAAAATTATACATTTTGCAGAGCTGAGAGAAGGGCTTTAATCTCAGAAAAAATTTTCTCAAGCTCAGAAAGGGGAAGGGAATTTGGGCCATCACAGAGGGCTTTATCTGGTTCTGGATGCACCTCCATGAAGATTCCGTCAACTCCTACTGCTACAGCTGCTCTAATAAGATAGGGCACAAAGTGCCTTTCCCCTCCTGATTTACCTTCCCCTCCACCTGGAAGCTGAACACTGTGGGTGGCATCAAAGATTACCCTGTCAGCATATTCCTTCATCACAGGAAGACCTCTAAAATCCACCACCAAATTCCGATAACCAAAGCTTGTCCCTCTTTCTGTTAACCAGACTTCCTTCGGGGATCCAGATCTCACCTTTTCAACGATGTATTTTGTATCCCAGGGGGAGAGAAATTGCCCTTTTTTAACATTAACAATTTTTTCTGTTTTTCCAGCATTGACAAGGAGATCAGTTTGTCTGCAAAGAAAGGCAGGTATCTGAAGGACATCCACAATCTCTGCCACTGGAGCTATCTGCCAGGTCTCATGGACATCTGTTGTAATTTTAACTTTATGTTTTTCTTTAATAAAAGAGAGCATTTCAAGGCCCTTTTCAAGCCCTGGCCCTCTGTAGGAATAAAGGGAAGTGCGATTGGCCTTATCAAAGGAGGCTTTAAAAATATAGTCAAAGCCAAATTTTGCGGTTAAATTTTTCAGAGTTTCTGCAATGTAAGAGGCAGTATCAAGATCTTCAAGCACACAGGGGCCTGCAATGATTAAAAAGGGATTCTGGGCCATTTACTTTAACCTTTTTTTAGTTATGGGACAACATTTCGGGACTTCAAGGGCTTTATAGTGTTCTCTCTCTAAAAATTCAAGCAATTCCGAAACAAAGGGGTCTTTGATAAAATAACATCTTTCTTTTCCTTCCACATAATAATCTACAAGATCTCCCTTGCGAAGGAGGGCTAAGTGCTGGGAAATGGTTGACTGTCTGAGTTTTAAAATTTTAACAAGATCACTTACACAGTGAATATTTTTCTTCAATTCTTGAAGAAGCCTTATTCTTACAGGATGAGCAATCAATTTAAGAATTTCAATCTTTTTTTTGAAATTTTTCATCTTAAAGAATTGATTATAAAGATTCTTTATAAGTTTTCAAGCCCCGAGGCTTGTTATTTTCCAAAAGCAGAAGGACTAATCATCCCCTTTTCATCAAGGGCGATTGAACACTGATAATATTTATTAGGAGCAAATTTTAACCTTCACAGCCTCCATGTTTTTTCATTTTTCTACAAAATATTATTTGTAAAGGCAAAAAAATCATTAACTTATAAAGCTAAACCACAAGCTGGTCGATTTGTTTTTCAAGCTCTTTAACTTGGGCTTGTTTTTGTGGGTCTGTTGTAGCACAGACATTCTTGTCTGTGTTTTTGCTTTCACTCATAGGAGTGTAGTTTACTTTCACAGGCAGGAATGCCTGTGTTACTTTCAGACTTGTAAAACCTCTTTTGTATAGATATCTAATTCCTCTTTTACCACCCTTACTTTTTTCTTGTAAGGATATGAATTTATGCATTTTGTTTTCAAGTTCCTTAACTTAAGGCTTTTTGTGGGGCTGTGTCTTGGTCCTGGGTCAGGGTGTGAAGCTTAAAAAGGAGTATGTAACAAAAGAGGCCTTACATAGCCATAAGCTTGAGTGCAAACTCCTTGGGCTTGTTACCTTTTCTCCAACCATGGCAAAGGCATAGCCCTGTGCGTCATAGATGTAAGCTTACGAAAGGAAGATCTGGAAGTTGAAGTAGAAGTAAGAGGCAAAAGACAAAAGGCTTTCTTATAAAATATCCTTTTGTTGAAAAATCAAGGAATTAACCCTTTGCATGAAAGCATCCCTTCGTAGGAAAGAAAGAGTTGATATATAAGCGCTATAATTACAAAAATTTCCTGAGATATTCCTCAATTTTATCCTCGGACCATCCCTTTGTTGTTTCCTTTAGACCCTGCCTAATTATATTAAGATATTCTTCTGAAGGTTTATTGATTTCAGTTTTCCAACAACCAGTGATAGTTTTTATTATAAAACCGTCCTTTTCTCCCAATTCTAATTCTACATCATACCATCGTCCTTCTTGTTTCTTAATGTCTTCAAACTGTTGCTGCGATACCTTCCAAAGCCTGACAACCGCATGAAAACTACTATCTTTTTCCTTTTCACAACTTAAAAATGCTACTCCTTTGTTGGCCCATTTTGAAGAGCTTTTAGCAAAATATAATCTATGCGGAACATACATCCACCCTAAATCTTGAGGTTCAGTTTTGTCTTTGCTTCCCGAGTATTCCCAGCCACGATACATTCCACCTTTTATATAAACCATAAACCTCTCTTTTAAAAGGTTTGAACCATACGCCGCATAAATTAGATAACTCATTCTATTTTACCTCCTTCAACTATTTTAATCTCTTCCTCTGTTAAATTATAAAGCTCATAAACAAGGTGGTCTATTTGTTTTTCAAGGTCTCTTACTTAGGCTTGTTTTAGTGGGTCTGTTGTAGCACAGACATTCTTGTCTGTGTTTTCACTTTCACACATAGGAGTGCATTTTACCTCCTACGAAAAATTTGTTATGTTATTACCTAAGTTTTTGCATATATAGGGGTTATAATTGAAACATGGAAAAGAGAGTAAGGCAGGGCAACTCCATTTTACCTGGGCTTTTAAGCCCTCAGTGGAGTTTGTTGCCTGCCTGCTTAAACCATTATAAGTTGGTTGGGTTTGTAAACCCTCGTCAAGTTGGAGGATTGGTGAGCAGGTCCCCTGCCTTACTAAAACAAAATAAAAGGAGGTCCACCTATGCACTACACCTACTTTGTAGGCCTTGATGTCTCCAAAAACTTCTTTCATGCCTGCCTCATTGATTCCTCTCAAAATGTCCTCTTTAACCAGTCCTACCCTCTTGACTACCAGGGCATCAAATCCTTTACAAAAGCTCTCCCTCAAGGCTTAAAAAAATCCATCCTTATCGGTATTGAATCCTCTGGTTGTTATCATCTTAATCTCATCACCTACCTCGTTAATCATAACTTCACTTGCGTCATCCTTAATCCAATTCTCATTAAAAATTTTGCTAAACTCTCTCTTAGAAAAACCAAAACCGATGCCATAGACGCTAAAACTATCGCCATCTTCCTTTCTCAATTCCATCAAAAACTACCTCCCCAGGCCTTTACTTCTGAAGAATTTAAAGACCTTGCCAGAGAAAGAGAAAGAATTTCTCAAGAAATCGCTAAAAGAAAAAATAACCTCGAAAAACTTGTGGTCGTTACCTTCCCTGAACTTGAAAGAACCGTCAATATCTACAATACCTCCATTCTTAAACTTCTTGAAAAATTCCCCTCTGCTAAAGCTATTAAAAAAGCCTCTCTTGAGGAAATTGAAAATATACTCTCCTCTCAAAAAGGTAAAAAACCCGCCATTTCTGCTAAAGAAATAAAAGCCCTTGCTGAATATTCTATAGCTCAAAATTGGCCCGCAAAAGAATATATTCTTTCCAGAACCATTCAAGAACTCTTCTTCCTTCAGGAAACCCTTAAAGAAATTGAAAAACTTCTTAAATCCGCTTGTAAAGAGATTTCCGCTTGCCAGGACCTTGATATCCTCCTTTCTATTGAGGGAATTGGAGAAATTACAGCGCTTCATTTTCTTGCTGAAATTCAGGATATAAAGAGATTTCAATCGTACAAACAATTGATTGCCTATGCAGGACTTGATCCTGCTGTTTATGAATCTGGAAATTTTAAAGGAAAGAGCAAGATTTCTAAACGAGGAAATAGGCATTTGAGAAGGGTTGTATGGCTTATGAGTATTAATGTAATCAGACACAATCCTATATTCTGGAGCTATTTTGAGAGGAGAAAAAGACAAGGATTGCCTTATAAAAAAGCGGTTTTGGCCACCGCTCATAAACTTTTGAGAATTATTTATGCACTTCTCAAATATAAAAAATATTTTGATCCTTCTACTTATCATAATATTCCTTCTCAAGGAGGTTTTTACTATGCTTATAATTTTTCATAGTTGACTCCACAGGCAAGATTGCCTGTGTTACTTTCATACATGAATATGTATTACTTCCACAGGCAGAAATGCCTGTGTTACATTGGGCAAGAGAGAGGATTTGATTTACAAGTTTTTCTATTTGCTGGACAATAGGTTGGTTTTGAGGATAGATTTCGAATAAATTCATTGTATTCATTCTTTAAAAATATTTACACTTTCATTTTTACTCAAGGGGGTCCCAAATTTTATATGATATTTTATATCATTCTTTTTGCAAAACTCAATTACTTTTTGAGCCATTTCTCTATAGAATTCTTCATTATTTTTCCAGGCACAATAAGAATTATTATATTCTGCCAACCTTCTATAATTTAGTTTTCCAAAGATTATTTTTTTTACAAAACTAACTTTATTTAAGATTCTCTCAATATCTGCAGATTGAGGATCTAAAGCAGGAACTGGATAAGGCTCAATACTTACCCATGTTTTTAATCCATTATCAGCAAGTTTTTTTAAAGCTGCTATCCTTTCCTCATATGGTGCAGAATAAGGTTCAAATTTATTTTTAAAATCATCATTTAAGGAAACAAGTGTTATCCCATATTCATTAGTTTCCAGAAATTTTCTTTTATTTAACAAGTCTTCAGGATAAATTCCTTTCGTTAAAGTTGTTACTCTTATACCTTCTTTATTTAATCTTTCAATAATATTTAATGTTAACTCTTTTATTTCTGGTATTATCATTTTTGTTTTATAATCATACATAAAAGGGTCAGTCATAAAACATAAATGAACAAAATCAATGTAATTTTTATATTTCGGTATCTCTTTCTCAAGAAGTTCTAAAGCATTCGCTACAATCTTTGGATTTCTCCAATCTTCATAATCTTTAACCCAACCAAATTTTTTTGCCATCATCATCGCATAACAAGGAAACTTACAACCATGTTTACAACCAACAATGTGATTTATCGTCCAATCTCCATATTCAACTTTTGTTTGATATAAGAGAGTTTTTCTATTAATAACTGTGGGTGAAGCTTCAAAAATCTTTTCTTTATAGAAATCTTTACCACCAAACAATGTTCTCCCTAAAATCTTTTCTTTCTGTCGTGCATAAACATCTTTAACAATTTCAGCTATATTGGGTTTTTTGCATGCATAAAGAAGATAATACAAAGTATCATTGCGGTCTGGATATTTGATATCATACCCCACAACATGAAGCCCTTTGGAGGTAAAAACAGAGCCAACAAAATCTTCTAACATTTTTTGGTCATTTCCTATTAAATTAATATCATCCCCAATAAATTCTTTTAGAGTATTTATAGTCTTAATCTCTTTTTCTGTTAATTCGGTTCCTGATCTTCTCTTTTTTGCTACACCACTGGTGCGACGAACACCTTCCAAAATATAATTGAACATGATATCTTTCGGGTTATTTAATTTAACCATTAAATCAACAGTCTTTCTCTTAATTTGTAAACCCGTTGGGTCTATTAAAACAAAAAGAGGATTTTTTGGAGTGTTATTAATCTGTCTTATTATTTCAGGTATTTTTTCATTACAATCTCCAATATAGACTTGAGATTCAACTACTTTATTTGTCTCGGGATTTTTATTAAGAAATTCTTCAATGTTTTCTTTTAGACAAGCAAAGTTATCTTTATTCAGTTCTATAAAAAAGCATTTAATTTTGATATTTTCTCTCAATTTTTTGTCTATTCTTTTTTTTAAAATTTTATCAAGAAAAATAAGTGGTGAACCATAAGTTCCATCATTATACTTACCTCTACCAGCAAATAAATCTATGATATACCATTCATTTGATACCCATTTTTGATTGTTCCAAATGGTCAGCCATACATCAAAAATCTTTTCTAAAATTTCAAGTTTCGTTTTCGTTGAAAGTCTATTACTTAAATTCCATAAATCTTGTTTATCTGCCATTATTTTTCTCCTTCAATTATTTTAATCTCCTCCTCTGTTAAATTATAAAGCTTATACACAAGGTGGTCTATTTGTTTTTCAAGCTTTTTAACTTCTTCCTGTTTTTGTGGGTCTGTGGCGTAGGTTGGGTCTTGGGTTAGGGTTAGGATTTTATCTACAAGTTTTTCTAGTTGCTTGACAATGGGTTGGTTTTGTGGTGTGATGGGTGGAATGGGAGAATTTTCAATATAAATTTTGGCACCATAATTACCTTTCCCCAATGTGGCTGCGGAAAGTTTTATCCAAAAACTAATAACATTAGAATTTAATATAGATATCAAAAACTTTAAATTTTCTCCTGTAAGCATAAAAGTACTATCTAAAACATAATAGTTAGCCTCTACATAAGAAAATACAATTTCTTCTGTAATCCTATTCCACACAATCTTTTCCTTTTCAAATTCTGGGTAGTATGCAATATTATCCTGTGTCTCAAACCATTTATTATTAGTTTTCTTACGATGCCCTGGCTTTCCATCCTGATTTAATCTATCTCCAAATGATTTTAGATATTCTTTTAACGCTGGATAGTTATCAATGTTAAGATTTAAAGCTGGAAATGTTCCTATCAACCACAATCCTGCCCACTTATACCTCCATCTTTCAATATCCCTTCCTCTCAAAACCGGTTTTATTATCTCTTCTGTCCTTTTTCTTTCTTCTTCTGTTTTGCAGTTTGCTAAAATCTTGTTTCTTGTCTCTGTATCAATAATGAATGCCTCATTAAAGCCTGTCTTAATTCCAAAATAAATTTTCACATCCCACTCTTTAAGTGGTTTTCCAATCTTTTCTATCTTTTCTTTCAATGTAAGGACTTTATCTTCCGCCAGTGTCCAAGCATTATCAGAGAGTTTTTCTTGTAAAATGGATTGTTTATTATCTTGAATGTAGTTTATTACATCATCAACATCACTTTTTACATTCACAAAGTTTAAAGCATGGTGTTTCTCTGGTCTTCTCTTTTGAAAGAGAATTATATTCGTATCAACAGTTTGTTCAAAGACTGAATAGCCAGAAAAATCTATAAGTTCTATTATTTTTGTGTTTTCTTTCAAAAGTTTTCTTAAATTCTTACCATACTTTGCCCTCAACCATTTGTTGCTTGATATAAAACAAAGTATCCCATCATTTCGTAAAATATCGTATGATTCTTTGTAAAAGTAAGTGTAAAGGTCAGAAGTGGAGTTAAAGAAGTCCCTATAAAATTTTTGAAGATTAGGTTTTAAATGTTTTATCCTTTCCTGCCTCACATACGGCGGATTTGCAATCACTATATCAAAACCACCTTTTTCTTTAAATACCTTTGGGAAGAATAATCTAAAATCAAAATTAATTTTGTATCCAAAATTTTTTTCTGAATTTTCTAACCGCCATTTTATTTTCCCATCAATTAACTGTTTTAATTCTGATTTGGTTTTAGGATGAGCTTCTTCAAAGTATCTATCCATTAAATCTTCAATTTCCTTTTCAATATTTGAACCCCAATTTTCAGGAAATCCTAAAAGTGAATCCCCACAGACAACCTTATAATCAAGGTTAGGAAGGGGTTTTATGTTGTTAAAATCTTCTTCATCCACAATCATTGAAAGCCAGAATCTTAACTTACAAGTCTCAACTGCTCCTGGGTCAATATCTACTCCGTAAAGAGAATTTTCTATACAATGGCGCTTTAAGTCATAATTGTTTATCGGTTTATTAAGATATACTGATAGCAATTGTCTTAATTTTACTATCTCATGCATCATTCCAATAGGAAAAGCACCAGAACCAACAGCTGGGTCGCAAATTTTAATATTAGCAAGAAGTTCATCAATAAGTTGTGCATTTTCAATTATACTTTCTGGCATTTTATGCTTATATGTCTTTGTTTCTTTTCTTTTATTTATAACTGTTCTTTCATTCTCTAAAATTAAATCAGCATATCTTACAAATTCTTCAATATCTTCTTTTTTGACCTTCCCTTGAAGTTCTATTTCAAGATAATTTATCAAACTTTCCTGGCACATATAATGGACAATTTCTCTTGGCGTGTAATAAACTCCATATTCTTTATTAAACTTTGTTTCTTCACCTTTTTTACCAGATTTTAGAACTCTTACATATTCATCAAAGTTATCCGGTCTTATGGCATTTAGTTTTTCATAAATTTTTCCAAGAAGCTCAGGATCAAGGGCTACTTCTTTTTCAAGTGGCTCTTCTTCATTTACAGTGAAATTAAATCTATCAAAGACATCAAGAATACCATCTCCAATATCACCTTCTTTTGTTCTATTTTTATTTGAGAAAAGCTCATTAGGTAAAAGAATATCAACATTTACCCAGTCAAAATCATTAATAGGGTCAAAAAGACCACCATTTAAGAAAGGAATTTTGCAATTAAATCTACTGTAATAATGGTCATCCACGCTTCTATCTGTTCTTAATGCTTCATAAAAAAGTGGTTCAAGTATATCGTTGTAAAAGTTTTCATAATCTCCAAATTCTTTGTTAAACAATCTCCTTATAAAGTCTTTTGGACCTGTTCCCCAAGGTTTTCCTTTTTCAACACCAAACCAACCCTTCTTTTGTAGGAAATAGAGAAATACAATTTGACCAAGTAGTTTTTTGGCAAAATCAATAGTATTGATATTCTTTCTTTCAAATTCTTTTCTCACTTTTTTATCTTTCTTAACAATTTCATCAAGTTCAAGTTTTGTTCTTATGAAGAGGTTTCTATATTTTTCAAAAAATTCTTTTGTTACAACCTCAACATCAAAGGCTTTTTCTAAATCTTCAAGGGTTGGTTTGAAATCATCATTTTCAAGTATGGGTAAAAATCTTGATTGAGCGGTGTGGCTTTTTTCATTTTTTCCAACAAGGAAGGACCATCTTTTGGCAGGTGTAAATTCTTCTTTGGCTTTAACTCTGCCAGAAGGGGTCTCCTCAAAGCGATAATCTAATTTGACAAGGGAAAATCGCCAGTCTTCTAAATCTGGTGATATAAAAGCTACAAGGGCCGCATCTTTCTCTGTAGTTGTTCCAAGGATTCCTTTTAAATATTCAGCAACGAAATTTCTCTGAGCAGTTCTTGCTCTGAAAAGGGATGTTTCCCTCTTTAATTTCACAACCAATATATCAATCTTTTTGCCATCTTTATCTACATATCTACCAATTCTTTCCCAGGATGCAATAAAATCAAGATATCTTTCAGTTATCCCTTGAATTCCGCTTCTTGGTTCAAGAGCTTTATTTCTATCATAAGTTTTTAGTAAATTAGTGTTAAATTTAATAAATTTATCTTTATCAAAAGAATTTTCAAATGTTTCAATTATCAAGTTTTTTGCTTGTTCTCTATTCATTTTTGTTTACCTCTTCAAGCATATTTTTTATCACTTCATACAACTCTGGTATTTTTTCTTTAATGACTTTCCACAAAACCATGTAATCAACTTCAAAATATTCATGAATCAAAATGTTTCTCATTCCTATAACACTTTTCCATCTGATTTGAGAGTATTTTCTTCTCAACTCTTTTGGAATGTGCTTACTGGCTTCTCCAATGATTTCAAGGCTTCTTACAAATGCTCTTTTCAGTTCCTCATTTACGATAAAACTTTCATAGTCTAAATTTTTACTTTTGCTCATTAAATATTCACATTCAGTTTTTATGTCTATCAGATAGTCTCTTATTTCTCTCATATATAAATTACCTCTTGTAAGATAATTTTTCCTATATATGGCTTAAGGGCGGATTTCATAACAAGGTCAACTTTAACTTTTAATTCTTTTGATAGAAAATCTTGAAGTTCAATGAATGACCACAGGTCAGGAACTTCATAAAAATCAACAAGGATATCAAGGTCGCTTTTCTTTTTCTGCTCTCCTCTCACATAAGAGCCAAAGATGCCTATCTCGCTAACTTTATATTTTTCTTGAAGCACAGGTTTTAGTTCTCTTATTTTTTCTTTAATCTCTTCAATTTTTGTCATATTTATCACCTTGCTAAATAAAGTGATAGTATAACTTCCCTTTTTCCTTCTGTTATTGCTGAGGTTTCTGCATAATGGCTTTTAAGAAAAGCAGGAGATATTTCTCTCTGAAGAATTCCAATAACCTTTAAGGGATTTTGAATCTCTGTTCCTAATTTATTTAGTTCACTGAGTATCCTCTTAACTGTCTGTTTAGGTAAGGAACCTTCTTCTAAACGGGTTATTACTTTTTTAAGATAGTCTTCTTGTTCTTCTGTCAGTTGCTTACTATTCTTTTGTGTTGCTTTTAAAATTTTTAGAAGTTTAACAGAACTACTTCCACCACCTCGTCTACCAGTCGTCTCAATCATTTCCTCTTCCATAGTTGCATTAAAGAAAGCATTTTTATTCTTATTAAGCAATTCATAATAACTTTTAAGGGGAAGCTTTACTCTTTTTTCATCCTGTGTGCTTTCAAGAATTTTTGCAGCAGTTATAAAATCAAGCTCAATTGTTTTTTCTTTATTGGATAAAAAAAATTTCATAAGTTTTCCTTTTCTAAAAAATGTAAGTAAGGCATCACTGGTAGCACAGACATTCTTGTCTGTGTTACTTTCATAGGCAAGAGTGCCTGTGTTACATCCTGCCTTTGCAGAGCGAGCTTTCTTTGGAAGTCCTTTTATTCTCTCAAAAAGTTCTGGATTTTTATCACGAATATCTTCAATAATTCTTAAGTATTTCAGCTCACTTTCCTCCTCTTCATCTTCCTCAGTGATGGTTTTCTTTGAAAGAAGCTTATCAAAGAGTTCATGAGAAGAGACTGGTTCTCCCTCTGTTAAAATGGCTGAATCACCACCCAGTAATGTTAAAAATGCCTCTATTTTTGAGCGAGCAATATTTGTAAGTTCAATTTCAGAATCCGCTTGCCTTGTAGGGAAAAAGTTAAAAATGTAAATTCTATCATGCGGAGTGTCTATCCTGTTAATTCTTCCAACTCTCTGCATCAGCCTTGTAGGATTCCAGGGTATATCATAATTTATTACAATGTTTGACTGATGAAGATTAACTCCCTCTGAGAGAACCTCAGTTGTAACAAGAATTCTATAATAACTCCTCTTATTTTTTGCCCTTGCATCAAAATTTTCTATAACTTTATCTCGGATACTTTCAGAAGAGCTACCATGAAAGAGCAAAGCTATTTCTCCAATTTCGCTGTTTATATGCTCAGTTAAATACTCTGCCGTTTCTTTAGATTCAGTAAAGATAATTATTTTTTTATTTTTAAGAATAGAATTATTTTTTAATTCGTTGATTAACTTTTGAATTTTTGGATCTCTTTTTATATTCTCCCACATTGATTTTATCTTTTTCAAAATTTCAAGGTCATTCTTTAAATCTTTTTCAAAATCAGGACTGAAATCTTCACTATCATATCTTTCTGCCTTTCCCTCATCTATTAATCTTTGAATTGTTTCATCATCTCCTTGTTCTAAAAGTTCAAAAATTTTGTTTATATATCCTTTGCTTATATATACATTTCCTTTTTCATATTCTTTAATAAACGTCTCATATGACCTGATAAATCTATCAATACTTTTTCTAAATGCATAGAAACTACTCTCCAAACGCTTTACAAGAAGCACTTTCATGAAACCCCCCATATTCCTTTGAGACTGCGCTTCAAGCGGGGAAATTGATTTCTTTAAATAAAGTAATGGTTTATAACGAGCATAGTTGAAATCTTGTGTTATGAGTTTAACTGTTTCCATGAAAATTCTATCTTCATCATCATTTAACTGATAATAAAAGGGCTTTGGGTTCTCTACATCTGGAAATTTAACATTGTTTTTATTCAGATCCTCTGCAAAATATTTTTCAATTTCACTTCTTGTTCTTCTAACCATTAAATATTTCAAAACTTTATCACGTATTTCTTTTGCATTAATTTTTGTTATCTCAAGAAATTTGTTATAATCTTTCTGCCTGTCAACTTTCTTTAATCTTGCCTCAAGTTTACCAAAGAAATCTTCAAGGTTTGGGACACCAGGGATAGTGCTTTTTCTCGGATTCTGAAAGAGCTTTATCTGGGCAAGAATGTCCGTTGGTGAGTTATTATAAGGGGTTGCTGAAACCAATATAACTCTTTTTCCTCGACAAATTTCAGCAATATCTTCATAACTAATTGTAGTTTCATTTCTAAAACGATGTGATTCATCTATAATTATGTTTTTTACAGGATGATCTGTATTTTCATATCTTTCTATAAATGCTTTTGCTTCATCAAGTTTGCCAATTGAACAGCATTTAGCAGGTATATGAAAGTCACGAATAATATTTATCCATGACCCTGGGTTGTTTTCATTGAGAAGCGCTGGTGGTGCTATAACAAGCGTTCTTCCATCAAGTTGCGCTGCAAGCATAGTGGCAACATAGGTTTTCCCGAGACCTACTACATCGGAAATAAAAACACCTCCATACTCTTCCAGTATCTTTTTAGCATTTAAAATTGCTTGCTCTTGATATTCAAATCTTTTAAAATTTTCTGGCAAATATTTTGTAAATATTTCATCTGTTCTTGATAATTCCTCTTTAAAATATTCGTATAAAAATTTAAGATAAAGCTCATAAGGGGTAATATTTTGATTAAGCCAGGTTTTTTCATTTATTGTTTGAATAAATTTTTCATTTACATCAACTGAATCTCTCCATAATTCTTCAAATTTACTTTTTGCAAATTCATAGTCTGCTCGGTTTTTAAGCTCTACATTAAATTCAAGATTATCCACAAGGCCTGAATAGGTAAAATTACTTGAACCAGTAATTACTCTTCCTATATCTCTATCACCTTCTTTAAAAGTCATAATATATAATTTCGCATGAAGAGTTTGAGAAGGATAAGCCCTTATTTGTAATTTCTCTGATCTTATCCATTCAACAAATTTTTTAACTCCCTCTTCAACTTGAAGACTATCTTCTGAATCAGCCAACTCATCTACTATCGCCTTTTCAATGATTTCTTTTGTTTCTGAATGAGAGAGTTGACATAAATTTTGAGGTCTATCTTTTGCGCTTTTAACTAACTCATAGGCTTCTTTATTTATCCCAAGCCCAATAAGAATTCTTATTCTCTCAGTTTTTTCAAGTGCTTTGGATATGGCGTGAAACCCGCTTATATAAAAATAAGCAACCAAACAATCAAAAAATTTGCAATCTTTTATCAGTTTCTCAAATCTATCTTTAAGAGTATGCCCTGGTTCATTTACTATGAAAGTTAAATCTGTGTGTGCCTTCATCTCAGCGCTCTCCCTTATTATAAGATCATTACTCAACCAGATTGTTTTCCCTCCAAGGCTTTAAATCATTATAAATAATTGAAAATTTTTCTCAAGTGAGATTCTCCTTTAAAAAGGGGTTGCACCCTGGCAAACCTATATGTTTGCCTGTTATGTGTTTCTTAGCATCAATGTGGCTATAGGGGTTTAAAATTTTAAACCTCTACATGGGGCAGACACCTTAGACCTGCCCCTACAGTAATGAAAAAAATGCCCTGGTTTAAAAGGGAATTGCATAAAGAAAGAGCTAACATTGATTTTTGAAAAAAGAGGCCTTAAAATAAAGTTATGCAGAAAAAACTTCCCATTGGAATTTCAAGCTTTGAAAAGATTAGAAGTGAGCCCTATTATTATGTGGATAAAACTCCATTTGTTGCAAAACTTGTTGAAGAGGGAACTTATTATTTTCTCTCTCGCCCAAGGAGATTTGGAAAATCCCTTTTTGTGGACACCCTGAAACAGGCCTTCCTTGGAAGAAAGGAGTTTTTCCAGGGGCTTTATCTTGAGAAAAACTGGGACTGGAGTGTCAGGTATCCTGTTATTCATATAAGTTTTGGGGGAAGAACCTTCAAAGGAGAGGAACATCTAATAACTTATATTCTTGAACAACTTGAGAAAAATCAAGAAACTCTTGGAGTCCCCTGTTCAGAAAAAACCCTTTATGATGGCTGTTTTGAGGAATTAATTCTTAAGTGTTATGAAAAATATAAGCAAAAAGTTGTAGTTCTTATTGATGAGTATGACAAACCTATTCTTGATTGCATTGAGGATAGAGAAACTGCAAAAAGAATAAGAGATATTCTTGTAAAATTTTACATTATTCTAAAGCCCCTTGATAGATATCTCAAATTTGTTCTTTTAACAGGGGTTTTAAAATTTTATATGTCTTCAATTTTCTCAGGTTTAAATTTCTTAAATGATATTACTTTAAGCAGAAAGTATTCAACTATTTGCGGATTCACTCAAAAGGAGCTTGAAGAAGTTTTCAGAGAAGAATTGCAAGATAAGGATTTAGAGCTTATAAGATGCTGGTATAATGGTTATTCCTGGCTTGGGGAACCAGTTTACAACCCCTTTGATGTGCTTCTTTATCTTGAGAAAAGAACCTTTCACCCCTACTGGTTTGAAACTGGGACTCCCAGTTTTCTTGTAAAGCTTTTAATGGAGAAGCGTTTTTATCTTCCCGAGCTTGAAGACCTAACTGCAACTGATGACCTTATTGGCACCTTTGACCTTGACTATATTGAACCAGAAAACCTTCTCTTTCAGGTAGGTTATTTGACCATTAAAGAAACTATTGAAGAGGAAGGGTTAATTCTCTATAAGCTTTCTTATCCAAATAAAGAGGTAAAAATTAGCTTAAACAGAGTTCTTTTTTCTTATTTTACTCAGCTCAGTTCAGAAAGACCAAGGCTATCTCTTAAGATGATTGAGGCAGTGAGGGAGAGGGATTTTGAGAAGATGAAGAGGGTTCTTGAGGGTCTTTACGCAGGGATACCCCATGATTGGTTCAGGAAAAATGAGCTTTCCCGTTATGAGGGGTATTATGTAAGTTGTTTTTATGCCTTTTTATGTGGGTCCGGGCTTGAGGTGATACCTGAGGATATAACGAATAAGGGGCAGATAGATTTGACAGTGATCTATAGGGAAAGAGTTTATCTTTTTGAGTTCAAGGTGTTTGAGGGAGAGGAGGGAGAAGCTAAAGCCTTAGCTCAACTTAAGGAGAAGGGTTATCATAAGAAGTATGAGGGGAAGTCTAAGGAGATTTATCTTATTGGGATTGAGTTTTCTTCAGGGGAGAGAAATATCAAAGATTTTTCCTGGGAAAAGATGTCATAGTTAAGTCTGGGGAAATTAAATTTCTCTAATTTTTAAAAGGAACTTCTTGAAAAGAATTTTTCCCTCTTGACTTTTTGATAGTTTTATATAATCTAATATTTAGATATTTGAATATAAAGGGGGGGAAGATGGGGAAAATTGGGGTAGTGATTAACACCTCTGAAGCTGAAAATTTTTACAATGCCTTGAGGTTTTCACTGGTTGCCCTTGAAGAGGGCCATGAGGTTAAAATCTTTGCCATGGGAAAAGGCGTTGAGGTTTTAACCCTAAGTGAGGAAAAAATTCTTACTCTTATGAGGGAGGTTATTGAAAAAAATGGGAAGATTGTTGCTTGAGGCGCCTGTGCCAGGGCGAGAGGTTTCTCGCCTCAGGGAGAAGAAGGAAGCATGATTGATTTTTATGAATTGGTTATGAATTCCGATAAATTAGTGTTTTTTTAATAAAAACTTATTGCAGGAGGTAAAAGATGAAGATGGAAAACATGCATACTTTTGGATTTGCTTGACCTACGTCACCATTTGGGGGAGGGCAGGCTCAGACAGCTTGTTGACCTCCTGAAGGTGGGGCTGGAAGCTCCTCAAGTTTTTATCTCTTTATCATTCTTACCAAAGATTTAGAGAGACTCTGGAATGCCATGAGAATTGCAGAGGGTTTGTTATCCTCTGGAGAAAAAGTAAAAATTTTCTTTACAGGAGAGGGTGTTGAGGCTCTTGAATTAGAAACCACGCAATTTAATCTTAAAGAGCTTTTTTATAAAATCCTTCAAAATGGGGGAGAATTTTTTTCCTGACTGACCTGTCTTAAAATGAGGGACAGGCAGTCCCCAAGTCTTGGGAATACAAGTGTTCTTAAAGACCTTATTGGAGCTATAAAATCTTCTCAAAAGATTTTGATATTTTAGCTCTTGACAAATTTAAAAATTAAGTTATAAACTAAAATTAGTATGAAGGTAAATTTTAATTTTGAAATTATTATCAATATTTTCTGCCGTTGTTCCGGGCGAATGTGCCCGGAGTGTCCCTGTACCTTCTAATAAGATTTTCTCGTTTTTTTCTCTTTAAAAAACTTTAAACAAGGAGAAAAAGATGAGAGAAGATCAAAGTTTTAAAAATTTATTTATATTTAAAGATATATATAACATGATTGGGAATACTCCTCTTATTGATCTGGGAATTTTCTTAAAAGGTAATAAAGGGGTTAAGCTTTATGCGAAGGCGGAGTGGTATAATCCTGGGGGCTCAGTAAAAGACCGTCCTGCAAGGGAAATTATTTTATCTGCAGAAAGAGAGGAGCTTTTAAAACCAGGAAAGAGACTTCTTGATGCCACATCTGGCAACATGGGAATTGCCTATACTCTTCTTGCCAGACAGAGGGGTTATGGGGTAACTCTGTGTCTTCCATCCAATGCAAGCCCTGAAAGAATCAAGCTTCTTAAGATCTTCGGGGCAGAACTCATTCTTACCGATCCCCTTGAGGGAATTGATGGGGCTATACTCAAGGCAAGGGAACTTTATGAAAGAGAGGCAGAACTCTATTATTATGCAGATCAATATAGTAATCCTGCCAATTATTTAGCTCATTATAAAACCACAGGTCCTGAGATTTGGGAGGGCACCTCAGGGAGAATAACCCACTTTGTGGCAGGGCTTGGAACAGGAGGCACCATGATGGGAGTGGGAAGGTATCTAAAGGAGAAAAATCCTGAGATTAAGCTTGTTGGGATTCAGCCAGATAGTCCCCTTCATGGAATTGAAGGACTGAAACATATGCCCAGTGCCTTAAAGCCTGCTATCTACGATGAAAGTATTCTTGATGAGGTAATTTTTGTTAAAACTGAAGAGGCTTATTTCTTTGTGAAGGCTTTACTTGAAAGGCTTTCCCTTTTTGTTGGGATCTCCTCTGGGGCAGCTCTTGCAGGAGCTCTTAAAATAGCTTCAAGCCTTAAGGAAGGAGTAATTGTTACCCTCTTCCCAGATAGCGGACATAAGTATCTAAGTGAGAGGTTCTGGCATGAACTTTAAAAAAAGGGTAATTTTACCTGAGGAACTTAAAGGTGCAATTGAAAGATGGGGAAGGACTTGTTATCCAGAAGAGGCCTGTGCTCTCCTCATCGGGAAAAGGGAAGACCATACCTTTAAAATAGTAAAAATAAAACCTGTAGAAAATGTTTGGCCAGTTAAAGAAGAAAGAAAAAGAAGATATCAAATTGATCCCAAGGATTTTCTAATTACGGAAAGAGAAGCTGAGGCCTCTGGATTTGAAGTCTTAGGAATCTTTCATTCTCATCCCCATTATCCAGCCTTACCCTCTTC
The DNA here is from genome assembly GCF_001548275.1 of Caldimicrobium thiodismutans. Lineage (GTDB taxonomy): Bacteria > Desulfobacterota > Thermodesulfobacteria > Thermodesulfobacteriales > Thermodesulfobacteriaceae > Caldimicrobium > Caldimicrobium thiodismutans. The sequence continues at coordinate 217,160 of NZ_AP014945.1, read as the reverse complement.
CTTTGATGAGGAAGTGGCTTGGGAAGGATATCTTTATCTCATAGGGCGGATTGAAAAAGAAGGATTGAAGGACCTCAGGGTTTTCTTTTTTGAAGAAGGAAAATTTAAAGAAGAAATCCTTGAAATTGTTCCTTAGGAGGTGAAAAATGTTTGTTAAAGGGCTTAAATGTAGAGAATGTGGAAGAAAATATCCCAAAGAGCCCATTTTTGTTTGCGAATGGTGTTTTGGACCTCTTGAGGTGGAATATGATTATTCTGCCATAAAAAAGGTATTTTCTCAAAAAGAACTTGAAAAAAGACCACCAAATATCTGGAGATATCGGGAACTTCTCCCTATTGATGGGGAGCCTGTTTGCGGTTTGAATACTGGCTTTACCCCTCTTTTTTCTGCCCAAAATCTGGCACAGGCCTTAGGGATAAAAAAATGCTATATAAAGGATGATTCAGTGAACCATCCTACTCTTTCTTTTAAAGACCGTGTGGTTGCTGTGGCACTTTCAAAGGCACGGGAATTTGGTTTTAAAACTGTTGCCTGTGCATCAACGGGAAATCTTGCCAATTCTGTGGCATCACAATCAAGGGCAAGTGGGTTTGATTGTTATGTTTTTGTGCCCTATGATCTTGAGACCTCAAAAATTCTTTCTTCCTTGATTTATGGAGTAAATCTTGTTGCAGTTTATGGAAATTATGATGAGGTAAACAGGCTTTGTGCAGAGATTGCTATGACCTTTCGCTGGGCTTTTGTAAATGTCAATTTAAGACCCTACTATGCAGAGGGGTCAAAAACTTATGGATTTGAAATAGCTGACCAGCTTGGCTTCAGAGCTCCTCAGAATATAGTTATTCCTGCTGCCTCAGGATCACTTGTTACTAAAATCTACAAAGGTTTAGCTGAGTTTTACCAGCTCGGGCTTATTCCGGAATTCAAAACAAGATTTTTTATAGCTCAGGCAGAGGGTTGTGCTCCTATTGTAAATGCCTTTAAAGAAGGAGCCAATATTATTAAGCCTGTGAAACCCAAAACCATTGCCAAATCCATTGCTATTGGAAATCCTGCAGATGGGGTCTATGCCTTGGAGATAGTTAGAAAAACTGGTGGCTATGCAGAGGCGGTAAGTGATGAGGAGGTTATTGAGGGAATAAAACTTCTTGCAGAAACTGAAGGGGTCTTCACAGAAACTGCAGGGGGAGTAACGGTGGCTGTTACCAAAAAGCTTATTGAAAAGGAAATCCTTCCACGGGATGAAGAGGTAGTTATCTGTATTACTGGAAATGGCCTTAAAACCCAGGAAGTAGTAGTTAATCATTTGAAACCTCTAATCAGAATTAAACCCAATCTTGAAGATTTCAAAAAACACATAAAGGGAGGTGAGTAGCCATGGCTGTAAAGGTTAGAATCCCAACTCCTCTTTTATCCTTAACTGGTGGTAAAAAGGAAGTTGAAGCTGAAGGGGCAACGATTAAGGAACTAATTGAAGATCTTGAGAGAAGGTATCCAGGGCTTAAGGAGAGACTTTGTGATGAAGAGGGAAATCTTCGGAGATTCATTAATTTCTTTGTAAATGATGAAGATATTCGGTTTTTACAGGGTGAGGAGACCCCTATAAAGGATGGAGATGTGGTCTCCATTGTGCCAGCAATAGCAGGTGGATAAAAAAATGGAGGTGGCCTATGCCTAAGATGTGGCTTCATTTAATATTTCCCGAAGAACAAATTAAAAAACCTGTAATTTACAGAATGGCTGTGAGATACAATGTGGTTCCAAATATTCGCAGAGCTAATGTTACTGAAAAGGTAGGGGAGATGGTTTTAGAACTTAGCGGAAAAAAGGAAAATCTTGAGAAGGCTATAAAATACTTGAAAAGATTGAAGATAAAGGTTGAACCTGTAACCGGGGATATTGTAGAATGAAGGGGGAAGGTAAATGAGAAAAAAGGAGCTGACCAAGGAGGAGATCTATCGCTATAGCAGGCATCTTCTTATACCTGAGGTGGGAATAAGAGGGCAGAAAAGACTTAAAGGGGCAAAAGTTCTCATTGTGGGAACTGGTGGGCTTGGCTCTCCTGTTTCTCTCTATCTTGCTGCAGCAGGAGTTGGAAGGATTGGTCTTGTAGATTACGATCTTGTGGATGAAAGTAACCTTCAACGCCAGATTGTTCATTCCACATCCACGATCGGAGTTCCAAAGGTTGAATCAGCAAAGGAAAGGCTCCTTGAGATAAACCCCTACATTGAAGTAGAGACTTATAATCTCCTTTTGAACAGGGAGAATGTGATGGAGATTATCAAAGATTATGATCTTATTGTGGATGGAACAGATAATTTTCACACCCGTTATTTACTTAATGATGCTGCTTATTTTTCAGGGAAGCCTCTTATATATGGAAGTATTTTTCGCTTTGACGGCCAGGTAACGGTTTTTGATGGTAAAAAAGGACCCTGTTATAGATGTCTCTATCCAGTTCCTCCACCACCAGGGACAGTTCCAAGCTGTGCAGAAGGAGGAGTTTTTGGAGTTCTTCCAGGAGTTATAGGAGCTCTACAGGCAACTGAGGCTATAAAGCTTCTTCTTGGAATTGGTGAACCACTAATTGGAAAGCTTCTTCTTTATGATGCTCTGAGGATGGAATTTCATACTTTAAAAATCAGAAAGGATCCAGCCTGTCCGCTCTGTGGTGAAAATCCAAGTATTCATGAACTTATTGATTACGAAGATTTCTGTGGAAGGGAATTTAAGCCAGAACTTGCCGAATATGATCTTTCTCCAAAAGAACTTGAAGAACTTTTAAAGAGGGACTCTCCAATAACTATTCTTGATATAAGAAATCCCCATGAATGGGAAATTTGTAGTCTTCCTAAAAGTATTTTTATTCCCCTTGATGAACTTCCTCAAAGGATAGGAGAGCTTGATCCCACCAAAGAATATGTAGTTATTTGTAAGGAAGGAAAGCGAAGCTATCAGGCTTTAGAATTGTTACTTTCTGCAGGGTTTAGAGTAAGACACCTTAAAGGTGGCCTTAATGCCTATGCAAAGGAGGTAAATCCAGATTTTCCTGTTTATTAAGAGAGGGGTTCTATGCGAATTTTTTGGGAAAGGGCGTAAAATCTGTCTTTGAGTATGGCAAAGACACCAAGTAAGCCATCAATTTTTTCTGCTTTGGCTGAAACCTTTTTGAAATCTTTGCCCTCTTTTAGCATATTTCCAAAAGCTGTGGCTAAAGCATCGGCAATGGCTGTGTTTTTATGCACCACTGTAATGGCATCTGCCTTACCAAAACTCAAACTATGTCCCACCTTTCCAGAACTTGTGCATAATCCACAGGGCTGAAGTTCCTGGGGAATAAGAAGGGCAATTTTCCCTGAAAAGGGGGAATCTCCTGCAAAAAGGGAAACTCTTGCTTCTTTTTTGAGGGAAAGAAAGATATCACCTCCATTTTCAACCGCTACCTCCCCTGTTAACCCCCTTTCAAGAAGGGCTCTTCCAACCTCCTCTGCAATGGCTCCTGCAACTCCAGCCATAGGACCAACTCCAGCCACTTTTCCTGCCAAAAGCATTTTTTTCACAATCTGAGGAGCTAAGGGATCCTCAGGCAAAGGCACCAAACTTTTTAAAAAAAGGGGATTTTTCAAAATATAGGCCTCAAGAGGCCTTCTTATCTCCATAACAAGCCTTAAAGTCTCTTCAGTAAGATCTTTCTCCGCAAGAACAAAGAGATCTGTCTGCTTATAAACTACCCGAAACCTAAAAAGTGAGGAACTAACCTTTACTCGATAATAGGGAATTTCTGAATATACCCAAGAAGGCTTAAGGGATTCCTCAGGTTTCATTTTAATAAGAGGTTTTTAAAAGATAGATACCCTTTTCATCAGCCTCTTTAATGAGCTCCTCTTGAGCTTCAACGCAAACAAGAGTAGGAATCACCTCTTCTTTCAAAAGAGTTGAAAGAATATCAGCCCTTCTTAAAGCTCGCTCTAAATCATCTCCATAAAGGCTGTAAGAAACCTCTACTGCAAGAACAACCCTTTTTCCTGTGCTTTTTATCACTCCCTGAAGGATAAGATCAAGCCTTCTAATTTCATCTGCCTCATCTTCAGTTATTAAGCCTGCCTCTTCTGCCTTATCAAGAAGAGGTAAAATCTCTTCCATTTGAATTCTTTTAAGTTTTTTAAGGGCTCTTCCAAAATAGGCATAATATCTCTCACAAATTTTTCGTTCAAAATCACTTCCTTTAAAGCGCCCAAATTCTCCTTTAATATAGGCCATATCCTTTTTGAGAATCTCTACATCTTGTTTTAAAATATTTACATCTTGTTTTAATTTATCCACATCCTTTTCAAGCTTATCCACTCTCACTTTGAGCTCTCTCACATCTTCTTTAAGCACGCTTACATCATTTTTTAAACTACTTACATCTTCTTTGAGAGGTCTAAATTCCTTTTCCAGAAATCCTTGAAAAACTCGTGGAAGCTCAATAAGTTCATGGGTCAGAATGATGCTCCTTAAAAATTCCAACCATTCCGGTTTAAATAAAAGTACTCTTATAAAATCTCCAAAAGTTCTAATTTCATATTTTTCCATGTCCTGTATGAGTTTGGCCTCTTCAGACATAGTTTCCTTTTCTGGATCAAAGGTCATCGCTGTGGTGTCCATATCGCCCTCCAAGAATAGTAAGATATTTATAAAGATAAAATACATCCCTAATCTCAAAATTCAAGTTAACCCCTCTCCAACTACAGAGGTTCAGATCTTTGAAAGTAAAAGAAAGGGTGGGAAAAGGTGAGAGGTAAAAGTAAGGGCAGACCTGTGTGTCTGCCCAATAATGCAAAGGAACACATAACAGGCAAACACATAGGTTTGCCCCTACAAAATACAGGTCCATTTTCCTACAATCGAAATAACAGAAAAATCCTCTTAAATCTCAAAGGATACGGACGGACACAAGAGATTGACAAAGTTCTTTTTTAGCGTAAATTAACTCCCATGGCAGGGAATACAATTGGAACCCTTTTCAGGGTTACAACTTTTGGTGAATCGCATGGGCCTGCCCTTGGGGCAATAGTAGATGGTTGCCCTCCGGGTTTAAGCCTATCAGAAGAATATATTCAGGAAGAATTAGAAAAGAGAAGGCCGGGAAAGGGAAAAGGTGAAACACCTCGCAAGGAAAAAGACAAAGTTCACCTTCTTTCAGGAGTCTTTGAAGGACTAACTACCGGGACCCCCATTGCCCTTATTATCTACAATGAGGACCCTCAGAGTTCAGCTTACGAACCTCTCAAAGAGGTCTTTCGTCCAGGACATGCAGACTTTACCTACTTCATGAAATATGGAATAAGAGATCACAGGGGTGGTGGAAGAGCAAGTGGAAGAGAAACTGTGGCCAGGGTTGCAGCTGGAGCTGTTGCCAAACGGATACTTGAAGAATATAATATTGAGGTGCACGCCTATACAATAAATCTTGGAGGCATTTCCGCCCATGCACGAGATCTTAATTTTATTTACCAAAATCGCCTCTTCTGTCCTGACCCTTTTGCTTATGAAAAGATGATAGAAAAAATTGAAAAGACTTCAAAAGAAGGAGACACCTTAGGTGGTATCGTTGAAATCCTGGCTAAAAATGTCCCCGCAGGTCTTGGTGAACCAGTTTTTGATAAGTTATCAGCTGAGCTTGCTAAGGCCATTTGTTCTGTAGGAGCAGTCAAGGGCTTTGAAATAGGAGCAGGCTTTAAGGTTGCAGAGATGAAAGGTTCCCTAAATAACGATCCAATCTCTTCACAGGGTTTTCTTAAAAATGATGCCGGAGGACTCTTAGGTGGAATTTCCTCCGGACAAGACCTCATTTTAAAAGTTGCGGTAAAACCTATTCCAAGTCACAGAAAAACACAGAGGACAATTAATCTTCTAAAAGAGGAAATAGAGATTCAGATTGGGGGAAGACATGATATATCTGCTATTCCAAGAATTGTTCCTGTGCTATCTGCTATGACGAGAATTGTCCTTGCAGATCACCTCCTGCGTCAACTTGCTGTCCTTGCTTTTAGAAAAAGGCTCCCCTTCCCTCATTTTTTTGATGCTTGAGAGAAAAAAATCCTAAAAAAAGTAAAATTTACCCTTGACAAAATTTTAAACCTTAGTATAAAAAATTTAAAAATCTTTACGGAAGGAGGGAGCTATGAACAAGGCAGATTTAGTTAAGAGAATGGCCGAAATCTCTGGAACCACCAAGGCCAATGCTGAAAAGTTATTAGATGCCTTCATGCAGGCGGTAGAAGAAGCTATTTCCAAAGGTGACAAGGTGGTCCTTGTTGGTTTTGGAACCTTTCAGGTTGTCAAAAGAGCAGCCAGAAGCGGTAGAAATCCCAGAACAGGTGAGCCTCTTAAAATTCCAGCTAAAAAGGTTGTTAAGTTTGCACCTGGGAAAAAATTAGAAGACGCAGCTAAGTAAAATAAACTATAGGCTTTTTTAAAGGGCCCTTTGGGCCCTTTTTTATTTAAATCTTTTACTTTAATAAAATTTGTATTCTTTTATTTTCATTTTCCCGCTTGAAGGTCAAAGCTAATTCAGAACCTTTTTCCTTAAAGGTAAGAACTATCTTAAGATCGCTAATCCTCTTTAAAGTTCTTTCATCTGCTTTTAAAAGAATATCTCCAGCCCTAAGTCCACTCCTTTCAGCTAAGCTATCTTTTAAGACCTCCTTGATTTTAAGCCCCTCAGAGGTTTCATCAAGAATTACACCCAGCTGAAGGGTCTTTTCATATTCAACAGGGGCTGGATTAAACCAGTAATCCCCTAAGGAGGGTTTAAAGTCCTCTGTCTCCCCAAGAATAATAGTTTTAAAATTGGTAAAATTTCTCCTTTTTAGGGCATGGGGGATACCGTAATAATACTGAAGATGTCCCTTCCCAGTAATTACAATTATCTTTCTCTCCGGATTTTTTTTGAGATATTCAAAGATTCTTTCTGCCATCGCCTCATCTCTTAAAAGTTGTGCCTGATAAAAGGATTCAAAATTAGTCGAATTATCAAATCTGTGTGATTCAAAAATACCCTTCAAAAAATCTTTATAAGCAGGATTATAAAGATCCATTTCAGGAAGATATTTTTTCTCCTCTTCGGTCAGATCAGAAAAGCCCGTCTTGGCTACCTTTTTTACTATTTCCTGTGGAACATCTAAAGCAAGAAGCTTGAGCTTATGTTCTCTGGCATAAAGAAAAATATCTCTATATAGTCTATAATCAAATCTCCAGCGATCATAATATTCTATTCTTTCAAGAAGTTCTTTTTCAGAGATCCTGCCCTCAACAAAATCATCTAAGTGTTTTTGAAAAGGACTCTGCACCATCTCAAGACCTATAGTAAGATCTTTAAAATAGTGATGGAGACCCTTTATCACCTCTAATTGAAAGCGATGATGTTCGTAGCGATCATGCGTTTCCCCTATTAAAAGGGCCTGGAGCCCTAACCACTCAGGAAAAAATTCATCTAAAGGGAGGATTTGGGAACTCTTCGCTCCAAAGACTTTCTCTTTTTCATCCAGCCTGATAGAAAGGCCATCTCTTAATTCCGCTTTAAAATTATATAGAAATTTCCCACTCTGAAATAAAAAACCTGTGGCCAATTTTACACTATCTTCCTTTGGTTTAAATTTCCTCCATTCCCGTAAGGAAGAAATCTTGGCAAAGGCCAAAAAATGATTAGATGAGTTAGGATGGGGAAGAATCTTAAAATAAATTCCCTCCTCTGGAAGGGGAAGATGAAATCCTTGAGGAGGGGTCTCCAAAAAAAGAAGATTTTTAAGGGGTAGCGCAGAAAAAGAGATAGTTCCAAAATTTAATTCAGCTCCCCTTTTCCGTAAATTTTCTAAAAATTCTCTATAAACTGGAAGAAGCTCCTTTTGAGACAAATAAATGGAAATATCGCTCTCCTTTAAAATATTCCAGCCCAAAGGAAGCTCCTGAAGGCTCAACTCACGATAAATTTTATAGGCTGGATCAAGGACTACTTCAAGAGGCCTTTGTTCTAAGTAAAAATCAAAAAGGGCCTCCTTTTGGTTTAAATAAAGGGTCTTAAAAATCCTATCTTTTTCTGTAACTAAATAAACCTCAAGCCTTAGAGGACGAAAGGTTTTTTCTTGAGAGATATTTAACCTTAAGTGATATTTTTTTTGGTTGTCTAAGTACTTAACCTCAGGTTTGACTTTAAGGCTTACCCTTTGAAAGGGCAAATCTAATAAAGGAAAGGGTTCCTTAAAGTAATTTGCAGCAGACCTCCAAAAAAGCTCATTACTTGATCCATTAAAAAGATACCTTCCAAGGTAAAAATCCCAAAATTTTTTAAACCTCTCCTCCCCAAGCCTGTTTATCCATTCAAAGAGACGAAAAAAGGCCCTTTCTTTTGGAGCTGAATTTAAAAGAAAGGACTTGCGAAGAGCCTTTTGGTCTGATGAAAGGGCATAAGAAGTTAAATATGTCTTTAATCCTTCCAGAAGTTCATCATTAAAATTTAGACCATATTCAAGGATTTGTTCAACAAGCCCCACAAAGAGATCGTTTATTAAAGTAGCTCTATCTGAAGGAAGGGGTAAAAAAATCCCTAAGGGAAAACTTTTTCTTTCAAAGGTTAAAAAGACATAAAACCTTGGATAGGGAAGTAAGGAGAAAGTGCCCTGAAGCTTATTTGCACCTTTTTTTAAAGAGGCCTCCCACTCTTCCCAGAGCTTTTCAGAAAAATCCTTAGGTAGATAAAAAAGAAATTCCCTTCCCTGAAGAGTCAGCCTTTTTTCTTTAAAACTCCCCAAAATCAAAGGAGGGGCCTTTGAAAAAGGCTCTTTTATTCGATATACACTTATTCCCTCTTTTTCCTCCTTTTCCTCGTAAGGTAAAATGAGCTGATAGGGGAGCTTACCCTGAATTTGAATTGATATCTCCAAAGGAAGTTGAACCCTGGGAAAGGGAAGATAATTTTCAAGCACCTGTGGTAAAGGAGAAACCTTAAAAGGTAGTTCCCTTTCAAAAGTCAAAGTTAAGGTGGCATTTTTCTTAAAATTATAAATCTTCAGATAATTTCTATCTTCCCCTTCAGAAATCCTCAGGGTCTCATTACCAATTTTTGCTTTTTCTATTCTTAAATCCTGTATCTGAAACTCATAAACCCCCTCTTTGTTAAGTTCAAAGGTAGCATTTCCCTGTAAAAGCTTCTTTTCAGGATAGAGAGTGAGCTCATATTGAGCCTTAAGAAATTCTGCCTTAAGAGTCAAAGGAAAAAGGAGACAAAAAATAAATAAAAATAAAGAGGGCATCTTGGGATTTTCTGAAATTAGGTTTATAATAGGCTAAAAAGCATTATACCTTATTTTGAGATCCTGACAAGGCTGAAGAGATGACAAAGGTCAAAGTTCTTGTTCTCTGGGGATATGGAATAAATTGTGAACAAGAGACTAATTTTGTCTTTCAAAAGGTAGGAGCTCACTCAGAGATTGTCCATCTTTCTGAGATTTTCTCTGGTGAAAAATCTCTTAAAGATTATCACATTCTTTGTTTTCCTGGCGGGTTTCTTGATGGGGATCACCTTGGGTCTGCTCAGGCCTGTTCTCATCGCTTTAGATATTTAAAAATTCAGGGGAAGACCTCCCTTTGGGATGAACTTATGGACTTTCTCTCCAGGGGTGGCCTTATCCTCGGAATCTGTAATGGTTTTCAACTTCTTGTTAAAATGGGTTTACTGCCTGGAGGCACTTATCTTGGCCAGAGAAAGTGCACTCTTACTTACAACGATTCCTCAAGATTTGAGGATAGGTGGGTCCTTTTAAAGGTTAATCCTAAGAGTCCCTGTATTTTCCTAAAGGGGCTTACAGAGATCTATCTGCCTGTTAGACATGGAGAGGGGAAATTTATTCCCGAAAGTTCATCCCTTATGGAAGAACTCAAAAAACATGGCCAGATTGCTCTTCAATACATTCATCCCTATACTAAAGAGCCTACCTTGGAGTATCCCTTTAATCCAAATGGTTCAATTGAGGCTGTAGCAGGTCTAACAGACCCTACTGGCAGAATTTTTGGCCTTATGCCACATCCTGAGGCCTTCAATCATTTCACCAATCATCCCCGCTGGACAAGACTTTCAGATCTTAAAGCCCAGGGCTTAACTATCTTCGAAAATGCAGTCACCTTTGTTAAAGAAAATGTCCTCTAATCCTCCGAATGAATCGCTCTTTTTTAGTTAAAAGCTTAAAACTCCTCCTTAACTTTTTTAAAAGAAAGGGATTCATTATCCTTCCTCTGGCAGGGGTCCTTTATCTCACAATTTTCTGGTATGCCCCGGATATTTTAGCTTATCTTGAGAAAAAGTATCAGCAAAAATTTGTTTTCTTTACTATCACAGAACCTCTCATTTCTCTCTTAAAATTCTCATTGACCCTGTTTATAATTCTCCTCTTTCCTGTTTTTTATTTTGGATTACTCTCAATTCTTGATTCCTTTCTATCACTAAAAAAAAGATTCTTAGCCCTTTTTTACCTCCTGGGGATACTTTTCTTTTATGGAGGAATACTTTTTGCTTATTTTATAACCCTACCCTATGGAATTAAATTTTTAATCTCCTTTAAAACGGAAACCTTAGAGCCTTCCATAGCCCTCTATCACTTTGTTAACTTTTTTAGTTTCTTTCTCCTTGCCTTTGGTTTTATCTTTGAACTTCCCCTGCTTCTTTCTCTTCTTACCTTGCTTAAAATTTTAAAACCGAATAAAGTTACTAAATATCGGAAGGAAATATTTTTTTTCATTGTGGTATTTTCAGCTATAATTACTCCCACACCGGATGCTATCAATATGAGCTTATTAGCCCTTCCCCTCTATGGGCTTTTTGAATTTGGTCTTTTCTTAGGGAGATTTTTAGAGAAAACTAATATTCTTTCGGAGGATATCCTGAAAGAGCCTCAGCAAGAGTAGCTGCCTTTTCAGGAGGCATAGCACTTAAGATGCTGGCTACTTGATTACTTTTTAACTGACTCAGAATCTTGACAGCCATTTCCTTATCCATATTTATAAGAAGCTGGGCAGCCTTGGCTGGCCTCATCTCAGAATAGGCCTTAACCAACAGTTTTACACGCTCATCCTGGATAGCAGAAATCCTATTGAGCTTTTCCTCAACCTCGGAGGAAAGCTGATTCAGGGCATTCATCTGCTCCTCAATGCGCTTCTCCAAAAGTTTGAGCTCCCTTTCCCTACTCTCAAGAGCTCTTTCTTTCTGTAAAAGTCTTTCCCTCTCAAAATAAAGAGATTCTGAAATCTCAGGAGGGCAGGTATAATTTGGTTGCGCCTCCTTAGCTGAAAGCAAGGGCAGTTCTGAAAAAATATAGATAAGTCCAAGGGAAAATTTAACCAGAAAAATAGCAACTATGGCTCTAAAAAGGGTTTTTCCTTTAATCAAGACTCCTGCCTCTGCGCATTAAAATTAAATCATCCAGATCCTTCCATTCCTTCTTCATCTCCTCAAGGTCAAGTTGCCTTTGAGTCTTTTCTGTAAGCCTCTCCATAAGTCTCTTTTCCTGATTCTTTCTCTTTAATTCCTCCTGAAGCTCACTTAAAATACCCTTTTGCATCTCTACCTTTTTATCGGATATTTGGCGAAACTCTATAAGTCTTTCCAAATAGCCAAACCAACTCCGCAACTCCTCTCCACTAAAGGACCTTTGTTCTTTGAGATATTTATAACATTCTCCATATTCCTCGTCAAGGATTTCTTTTTCTTCAAGAAGTTTCTGAAGATTCAACTTAGCATTATAGACCCTGAGCTTATTCTGTTCTTCTTGCAAGCTTTTATACCAAGATAAAAGCCTTAAAATCTTGAGTTTTCTACTCATTTTAATCCCCTAAGGCACTCCTTAAAAGTTCAAGGGATTTCTCAAAGGAAAACCCCTCTTCAATCTCCTGCTTGAGGAAAGCTTTTATTTTTGGATAAAGCCCCAGGGCCCTGTCAATCTCTGGATTTGAACCCTTCACATAGGCTCCGATATTTATCAAGTCTTCAGCTCTACGATAGGTAGCCAGAATACTTATAACCTCCTGAGCAAGTTTTAATTGATCCTTAGAAACTATGTCCTTCATAACCCTTGAAATACTGGCCAGAATATCAATGGGGGGATAGTGGCCTTCTTGGGTAAGGTCTCTACTCAGGACAATATGGCCATCTACAATACTTCTTACCGCATCAGCAATGGGGTCATTCATATCATCCCCTTCCACAAGGACTGTATAAATTCCTGTAATTGATCCTCCCTTGACTTTGGGGCCTATCCTTTCAAGAAGCCTTGGAAGTAAAGCAAAAACAGAGGGGGTATATCCTCTGGCTGTAGGGGGCTCGCCACTTGCAAGACCTATTTCCCTTCCAGCCATACAAAAACGGGTAAGGGAATCCATAAGAAGTAAAACATTCAGGCCCTGATCTCTAAAATATTCTGCTAAAGCGGTGGCATAATAAGCTGCTCTGATCCTGAGGGCCGGACTTTCATCAGAAGTAGATACTACAACTACTGACCTTTTTAGCCCCTCCTCTCCTAAATCTCTTTCCAAAAATTCTCTGACCTCTCTCCCTCTTTCTCCTATTAGGGCAATCACATTAAGATCTGCCCGGGTATAACGGGCTATCATCCCAAGAAGAGTGCTTTTACCCACTCCTGAACCAGCCATAATGGCAACTCTTTGACCAGCTCCGACAGTTAGAAGGGCATTTATAGCCTTAACACCTACATCTAAAACCTGAGTTATTCTCTCCCTTTCTAAGGGTCTTAAAGGCTCTCCATAAAGGGGATAGTAATCAGCAGGTAAAGGTCTTTCCTTCTCATCTAAAGGCTCTCCTAAGGCATTGACTACTCTACCCTTAAAAGATTCACCAACCGGCGCATTGGAAGTCCCAAGAGGGATAACCTTAGCTCCAACTTCAAGGCCTCTCAAATCCTTCAGAGCGGTAAGAATAAGTCTTTCATTGTGAAAGCCAACCACCTCAGCCAAGGTCTCTACTTCTCTACCAACAACCCTGCAAAGATCCCCTACCTTTAAAAGGGGACCAGAACTCTCAAGGGTTAGACCCTGAACCTTGGTGATAAATCCGTAAACCTCAAAGGGAAAAAATTCTTCAAGCTTGCGATATATTTTTTTGGTTGACTGTATCTTCATTCCATAAGGCCTCAAGGAGCTTTTGCCACCTCTTCTCAAAGGTAGCATCAATGACTCCCATTTTACTTTCTATAAAAACTCCTCCCATTGATACTGTCTCATCAGGAATAAAGTTTATGCGATATCCTTTGGGTAGCTCTAAAATCCGCTCCTTCAAAAAGGTAAGATCCTGGGGATTAACTTTTATCCAGACCTCTGACCCTTCAGCAAGATACTTAAGAGCCTCTTTTATTATCCTCAGAAGAGGCTCTTTATCCACTTCAATTGTCTTTAAAAGGAGTTTCTGGACAATATCTAAGGCAAGCTTGAGGATCTCTCTATCAAGATTAAGCACTGTCTCATGGAATTCTTTATCCAGCTTGTTTAGAAATTGAAAAAAACTTTCCCTCTCTTTTTGTATTTCCTCTTCATTTTTCTTACGGAGTCTTTCCTTTTCTTCCTCAATCTTTTTTTCAGCCTCCTTTAGTCCCTCTTCAAGACCTCTTTTAAATCCTTCCTCTTTTCCTTTTTGGAAGCCTTCTTCATAACCCCTCTTAAAGCCCTGTTCTTGAGCAAGTTTAAATTGTTCTTCCAAGCTCAAGCTCTTTGAGGAATCTTCCTTTTTGTTTTTGAGCTCATATTCTTCAGGAGGGGATAAAAAGGGACAAAAGGTATCCTCTTCATTTAAATCTACCTTGGGCTGGATAAAATCGTGGGCACAAAGTTTTTCAGCTTTGATAATCTTAGACAAATTCCTCTTCTCCCTTGGAAAGGACTATTTTTCCTTCCTGCTCAAGCTTTTTGGCTGCCCTTATAATATTCATCTGGGCCTTTTCCACTTCAGTAATTCTAACTGGTCCCATCATCTCAAGTTCTTCTTTCATAAGATCAGAAGCTCTCTTACTCATGTTTCTGAAGAATTTTTCCTTAATTTCTTCTGAAGCCCCCTTCAGGGCAAGTTTTAAATCATCCGTTGAGATTTCACGCAAGATAGTCTGAATAGCAAAATCATCCACCTTAAGAAAGTCCTCAAAGGTAAAGAGGAATTTTCTGATTTCTTCTGCTAAGGCTGGATTTTCATCCTCAATCTCTGTAAGAAGCTCATCCTCAAGTTCCCTTCCGGCATGGGAAAGGACTTCAGCTGCCTTTTCTGCCCCTCCAATCTTTTTTCCAAGGGCCCCACCAACAGCCTTGAGCTCCTCCTCTAAGGCATCACTAATCTCCTTTACAATCTGAGGATCAACCTTATCCAGGAGTGCAATTCTCAACAAGACCTCACTTCTAATCTTTTCCGGCAGAAGCTGAAGAACCTGTCCGGATAGTTCTGGTTCAAGATGCACAAGAATAATAGCTATTGTCTGGGGATGTTCATTGGCCAGAAAATTAGATATGGTCTTGGGATCAAGTTTTTTTAATTTTTTAAAGGTCTCCGGGCCAACCTCCTTTTTAATTTCCTCATAAAGGGCCTTTCCTTTCTCACCATAGGCCTCAAGTAGACTCTTTTTGAGAAACTCATCCGGTGAAAGATTAATATTAGCAAGTAAATCTTTGGCTTCAATATTGGCCTCTTCAAGGACCCTTTTAGCGACCTCCGCAGGTATATATTCAATTTTGGCCATTTCAATACCGATACGCTTGATATCCTCTTCATCTAAATTCTTGTAAACCTGAGAGGTAAAATCCTCTCCCATCAACATTAAAAAAATAGCAGCCTTCTGAGGACCGGTCAATTTTTCAGGATCAAGCTTGGACATATTTATTTTGCCTCAGCTAAAGCCTTCTTACGCTGTTCCATAGTCTCTTCTAAAAGCCATTTTTTAACCAGAGCAGCTGCTCTTTCTGGTTGACTTCTGATAATACCTATAGCAATCTCCCTTGGCATAACTTCTTCCTCTACTTCCTCTTCAGGCTTTGCAATACCAGGAACCTCAGAGATGGCCTCAGGAGCAGGAGCTGGTTTAAGAGATTTAAGAAGGGGCCTCACAACCAAAAAATATAAGAGTATCAACAAGAAAATAACTGCAAGAGGCTTAGAGGCCTGAACAAGATAATCCATAAAACTGGGTTTCTTAACCGGGGGTTCTACAAAGGCCTTGGCCTCAATCTTTACCTCATCGCCCCTTTCGGGATTATACCCTATAGCTCCCTTTACTAAATTGTCAATCCACTCAAGTTTGGCTGTCTCATTTTCAGACAGAACTTTTTTATCCACCACTACAGCTACACTAATTTTTTTAATACTACCTGGAGAAATTTCAAGGTTTCTTACCTTTTTACTGACCTCAAAATTTCTCACAACTCTTTTTTTATTATAGGTCTCCCCTTGAGCTTGTGGAGTGGTTGCCTCAAATTTTTGGGTAAGGGCACCCTTTACTCCTCCAGCACCCTCTTCGGCAGGGGTCTTTGTCTGCTTTGATTCCTCCTCTAAATCTTCAGATACCACTGCTGATCCCTCAGGATCATAAGTTTCTTCAACAAGACTCTCCTTATCAAAGGAAAGATCAACTGTAACCTGAGCTAAGGC
Organism: Caldimicrobium thiodismutans; assembly: GCF_001548275.1. Lineage (GTDB taxonomy): Bacteria > Desulfobacterota > Thermodesulfobacteria > Thermodesulfobacteriales > Thermodesulfobacteriaceae > Caldimicrobium > Caldimicrobium thiodismutans. The sequence goes on along the minus strand of NZ_AP014945.1, from coordinate 201,486 downwards.
CTTTCCATAACCAAGGGCAGAGCCAAGAAGTTCTTCCACCTTATTCTTAAGGCTCTCTTCAATCTTTTTCTTATAAGCAAGTTGTGTGGTTGAAATCGCCCCTTCTTCACTTTCATAAGCAAAGAGTTTTTTGCCAGTAATAGCATCAACTACAGTTACATTCTTGGGGTCAAGCTTAGAAACTGCACCGCTTACTAAATTAACAATTCCCCTTACCTGCTCGGGTGTTAATGAAAAGCCTGGTTTCAATTCAAGAAGCACAGAGGCCTTGGGTGGTCTTTCTTCCTCAATAAAGAGACTTTCCTTAGGTAAAGCTAAATGAACCCTTACAGACTTAACCCCTTTAATTCCAAGAATGGTTCTTGCAAGCTCCCCCTCAAGGGCTCGCTGATAATTAACCTTCTCCTGAAATTCTGTAAGCCCAAGTTTCTCCTTATCAAAAAGCTCAAAGCCTGGTCCTGTGCCTCCAAGTAATCCTTTACTGGCTACCTCCATCCTTATCTCAGGAACCTTATCCTCAGGCACATAAATACTTCCATCTTTCTCCACCTTATAAGGGATCTTTTGCTCCTTAAGATACTGGACTACCTGACCGGAAGTAGCTTCATCTAACCCCCTATAAAGTAAGGCATAAGAGGTTCTCCCTGCATACCAAACAAGAAAGGTTATCAATAAAGCTAACCCAAAAATACCACCTATGAGAAGACCCTTTTGTTTGGTGGTTAACTTCCCCCAAAACTCTTTGAGCTGTAAAAAAATTCTCTTGGGATCAAGAGGGGGCATCTGTTATAACCTCCTTAAATCTGCATTCTCATAATTTCCTGATAGGCCTCTAAAACCTTATTTCTTATCCTCAGGAGAAGTTTCATACTGGCATCCGCTGAGGAAATCTTTTGAGCTACCTCAGCTGGATCAATATCTTCTCCTCTGGCAAGGGCCATAATAGCCTCTTGAGCAGTTTTTTCTTTCTGGTCAACCTCTTTTAAATTTTCTAAGAGAATCTTTTGAAAATCAGGAGCAGTCTTTTTTTGAGTCTCCTGATAAAGATTGACCTTTCCCTGAAGGCCCTGAATTTTCATAAGTCACCTCCTGATTTGAGTTACCAAATTTTCATATTTTTATTTCATAAGCTCAAGGGTTCGCAAAAACATGCTCTTTGTGGTTGAAAGGACAGCTAAGTTAGCCTCATAGGCCCTACTGGCTGATAACAACTCAACCATCTCAGTGATCACATCCACATTGGGATATCTAACAATCCCCCGTTCATCAGCATCTGGATGCCCGGGATCATAGACCTCCTTAAAAGGAGAGGGATCATCTTTTATAGCCTTCACCCTGACCTGCTGTAAGGCTGGCTCAGTCTCTGAAAGGGGAACAGCCTGAAGGATAACATTTTTGGCTTTGTAAGGGCCTCCCTCTAAGGTTCTTGTAACCTGGGCGTTGGCAATGTTGCTTGCAGTAACATTAAGCCTTACCCTCTGAGCCAGAAGACCACTCTGGGCTATTCTTCCAGCCTTGAGTAGATTCATATCTATCTACCTCCCTCTGTGATAATCTCCTTCAAGCGCTCAAGCTCTTTGGCTAAAGATTGAAGGGTGCTTTCATAAAGGAGTTGGTTCTCCGTCAGGCTTGCCATTTCTTCTTCTAAACTTACATTATTAGGTGTCCCAAGAGTTTCGGGTTGATAGCTCTTTATCAAATCATCTAAGGTTCTTTCCTTCATCTTGAAGTGTTTAGGATGGGTGGTCTTTAAACTCTTTTCCTGAGTAATATAGCTCTGCATTATCTTTTCAAAGGGCAGATCCTTTCTACGATAGCCAGGAGTATCCACATTAGCAAGATTGGAAGAGATAAGCTGATGCCTTTCTGTTCTAAGTCTTAAAGAAAGCTTAACCGTATCTAAAAGTTTTTGAAAATTTCCCCACATTAGAACCCTCCTTCAGAAAGAAGTCCCCTTTCTTCATATTCCTTGAGTTTATTTCTTAAAGTTCTCACTGTAATCCCTAAGAGCTCAGCAGCCCTTGCTTTGTGTCCTTTAGTTAGCCTTAAGGCCTTCATAATTGCCTCCCTCTCAATCTCATCTAATGGCTTCACCTCCTCAAAAGAATTATCAAAATTTGTGCCAGTATTTGAAAGGACAGAGGACACAGACTCACTTTGACTTTCTTCAGTTTTTAAGGAAGCTTCACTAAAGGGATCTGTCAAATGTTTGACATCAATTTCCTCATCTAAACAGGTTATAACTGCTCTTTCGAGCATGTTTTTAAGTTCCCTTACATTTCCTGGAAAGGGATAGTTTTCTAAGAACTGCATGGCCTGAGATGTAAATCCCTTAAACTTTTTCTGATAACTGAGGGAAAATTTTTCCAGGAAGTATTTTGCTAAAAGCTTGACATCTCCTCTCCTTTCCCGAAGAGGAGGAACTTTGACAGTAATTACATTTATGCGATAAAAGAGATCACTTCTAAATCTCCCTTCCTGCACTTCCCTTTCAATATCTCGATTTGTGGTTGAGATTAATCTAAAATCTACTTTAATGGGATGATAGCCCCCTAAGCGATCAATCTCACCCTCCTGAAGAACTCTTAGAAGTTTACTCTGAAGATTGAGTCCCATCTCGGTGATCTCGTCAAGAAGGAGAGTTCCCCCATCTGCAAGCTCAATTTTTCCCTTTTTTTTGTAATTGGCTCCTGAAAAGGCTCCTTTTTCAAAACCAAAGAGTTCTGATTCAAGGAGGGTCTCAGGAAGAGCTGCGCAATTAATGGCAATAAAGGGCCCTCCTTTGCGAGGGCTTTTAGAATGTATATATTTAGCTAAAAGCTCTTTTCCGGTTCCTGATTCTCCTGTCAATAAGACTGAGGCCTTAGTTTTGGCAACCTCCTCTAAGGCCCCCAGAATTTTTAACAATCTTGGATCTTGCGTCAAAAAAATGTCTTCTGTGGTGATGATCCTTCTTTCTTCCAATAAATAAAGGACTGCCTTTTCTAAGAGTTCAAGGGGAGTGTTCAATAGCTTAAGATCCCTTGCACCTCTTCGAATAAAGTCTATGGCCTTTTCTAAAGAGATCTCTTCTGTAAGGAGAAGTAGGGCTAAGTTCTTCTTTTTAAGGAGATTCTCTAACAGAGAGGGATTATCTCTTTCATTTTTATTTAATTCATAAATTAAAAGCCCCAGGTCATCAGGAAAAGAATTCTGAGAAAACTCCTCTTTTTTCCAATAATGAATCTTGAGGCCCCTTTCTTCAAGGGCCTCCTTTAAAAGTTTTATCTCTACGGAGGAACCAACTAAACCAATTTTTTCCTGCATATTAATAGACAAGTTTTTGGGCTCGCTCTGTGAGTTTGCGAATTTTTTCGTATTGCTGGGCTAATCTATTTTCTAAATTCTGCCCTTGAGTAAGGTTTCCCCATAAATTAGAGGTCTTTTTAAGTTCCCCCTTTCTCTCAAGATGATAGGCCTCAAGCCAAAGGATAGCCGAGCTTTTTGGAAATTTCTTCTTAGACTCAAGCAGGATCCTCTCAAAGAGCTTAGGGTCAGCAGAAAAGGTCTCTGAAAGTAACCACAGATAATCCCCTTCACCGGCATCGTAACCGGGATTCTGAAGCAAATCATAAGCTAAAGTAAACCTTTTTGCTTGAATAGCTCTTTTTAAAGCCTGAAAAATCAGCTCCCGCTTAAAAGCTACTGGTAGGGCTGTTTTCAGAGTCTCCCTTAGCAAATTTACTCCATAGTTTAAATCCTTTGCAAGGGCTTTTTTAGTTTTTAAAAATAAATATTCTGGTTCGCTCCCTGTTTTTTTTGAAAAATTTTTTTGAAGATAAGATAAAAGGATATCGGATACCTCCTCTTCCCCGTTTATTTCTGCTAAAAAAGCCAATTTCAGGTAATAATCTGGAAGAACTTCACCTGGAAGAGGTAAATCCTGAACTGAAAGGAAATAATAGCTACTAAGGGTATAGAGATTATATCTATAAAATTCCTTCCCTAAGTGATAATAAAAGACCCCGCAGTTTGCCTTCTCAAATATTTCCCTTTCTTCCTGAGCTATTTTTTGAAGTTCTCCAACTTTACCCTGAAGAAAATAAGCTGGCACAAGAGAGGTTGATGCCTGGCAATAATAATCATAAACTTTGGTAAGAAAGGAACTTTCTGGATAGATTTTTAAAAATTCTTTGGTGCTCTTTCTTGTCCTTTCCCAGTCCCTTTGATCATAATAAATCCGAATACCTAAAAAAGAAGCCTCCTCAGCAATTCCTTCGGAAGGATACTTGGCCTTTATCTGAGTAATATACATCAAAAGGTCTTCTATAGTTTTTGGGGGTAAAAGCTCCTTAATTTTGGTTGACTCATAGGCAATTTGATAAAGTCTAAACTTGGATAAAAAGGATTCCTTAGAAACATCCCACTCCGTGATGATAAGTTGATAAAACTTTTTAGCCCTTGGAATCTCACCTTTTTTAAAATAGGCCTCTGCCAGGGAGAAGAAAAAATTCTTACCCTTTTGATATTCTCCACTGATATTCAGATAATTAAAGGCAATCTTTTCAGCCTCTTTTAAGTCACCTTTTTTAAGAAGGTAGTTAAATCTGGCTAAATATAATTCCTCAACCTCGGTCTTAATAAGATTTGGATCAACATCAACCTCCCAGTTTTTTTTCAAAAGGCCTCTCAAAACTTTAATTTGGTCTCCAACAAGTTCAGCACAAAAGCCTTTTTCAAGCTCATCTAATTCCTTTAAGGCCTCCTTTTCTTTTCCAAGAAGCAATCTACTCTTAATCTTCAAAAGTTCTGCAGAACAGGAAAGCTCTTTCCCTCTTCTTAAACTACTTGCCCTTTCAGCTAAATCTATAGCTTTCTCTGGCTCTCCAGTCTGATAAAAGCTTTCCGCAACCATGAAAAATTCTTCAGGAGAGAGTTGAAGAGATGGAGGAAGTGTGCTAAAAAGTTGAATAACCTTAGCGTAATCCTTTAGCCTGAAAGCTGATTCAATTTCCTTTAGAGTTCTATCTGCCTCTATTCCTGTGGGAGTTGCATTGGTTAAAAATCTCTTTAAAATCCCCTCCTTGGGTTGACCAGATGAGGAGCTAAAAAAGATCAATAAAAGCCACAAAGCCAATATTATGCTTAAAAGGGACCTTGGGCGCATTAAATTAAAACGCATCAAAGTTAAAATTTACAAATTTTATGCCAATTTATATTTTTTAAGCTTTTCAATAAAGGTAGTTCTATTAAGCCCTAAAAGTTTAGCTGCTTTGCTTTTTACGCCTGATGAAAGCTCAAGGGCCCTTTTCAGATAATAAAGTTCTATCTCCCTTAAAAGCTCATTCAGAGAAAGCTCCTCTCTCTCTAAATCAGGAAGCTCAAAAACCCTTTTAGCAAAGAAACTTCTTTCTTCAATGACTTTTTCCTCTTCCTTAGCTTTATTAGAAGGGTTAAGGTCTTTGAGATGAGGCGGAAGTTCCTCTAAGGATAAAGTATCTCCTTCGGATAGAATTACCATTCTCTCAAGAAGATTTTCAAATTCCCTTACATTTCCAGGCCAATTATAGAGAAGAAATCTCTCCAAAACCTCTGGAGAGAGCTTTTTTTTAGGTATTTCTTCCCTTTCACAGAGTTTTTTTAGTAAAAATTCAGCTAAAAGAGGGATATCCTCTTTTCTTTCTCTAAGAGGAGGGATTACAAGAGGAATGACATTAAGCCTGAAGTAGAGATCCTCTCTAAAACGCCCTTCTTTAACCAAACTTTCAAGGTCTTGATTTGTGGCAGCTACAATGCGGGTATTTACTTTTATAGGGGACTCCCCTCCTAATCTTTCAATTTCTTTATCTTGAATTGCTCGCAAAACCTTGGCCTGAAGTTTAAGGGGCATATCCCCAATCTCATCCAGAAAAAGGGTTCCACCTTGGGCAAGCTCAAATTTACCAGGCTTGGCTTTTAAAGCCCCGGTAAAAGCTCCCTTCTCAAAACCAAAAAGCTCAGCCTCTAAAAGCTCTTCCGGAATAGCTGCACAATTTATAGCTATAAAGGCACCCTTTCTACCACTACAATGGTGCAAATATTTAGCTAAAACCTCTTTACCGGTTCCTGATTCTCCCAGAAGTAGGACTGTACTTGATGAAGGAGCAACCTTTTTGAGAACCTGAAGCACCTCTTGCATCTGAGGGTTTCTTGTCTCAAGAAGATAACTCATGCTGTGAATTATATAACTTTTTTGACAGGTGTCAAATTTTTGTATAAGTCCATATCTCTTGAGACTCAAGAGGATTTTTTCTACTACTTCGGTTGTAGGAAAATGAACCTGTATTATGTAGGGGCAAACCTATGTGTTTGCCCTCTTTTGGCTATGTGTTTGTCCATTATGTATTCCTTTACATTATTGGGCAGACAGGTAGGGATTGGATTGATTTTAAATCAAAGTCAAGACAGGCTTTATTATGCCCAGAAAAAGGATCATAAAGATCTTTTATCTTGAGCAGGAATAACTTTTTTACTTCATAGCAGCCCCAGCCACAGTTCCAAGGACTGTAATAGGCACCTGTTCTTCTACCCCTTTGGCAGCTCTGTTAACACTTTTAAGAGTTTTTTTAGCTTCTGTATAAAGGGAATCATCCTTTAAGAGTTTGCCAAGGGTGCCCTCACCCTTTTCTAAACGAGCCACAATCTTATCCAGATTCTGGGCAGTATTTTTGAGATCCTTAGAAAGGGCCCGTAAATCCTTATATAGGGCATCCTCATTAATAAGTTTACCAAGAGTGCCCTCGCCTTTTTCAAGCTTTTGAGAGACCTTTTCAAGATTGGAGGCGGTGTTTTTTAAAGTTTTATACAGGGTTTCATCCTTAACAAGTTTACCGAGAGTGCCTTCTCCTTTCTCAATTTGTTGGGCAATATTTTTCAAGCTCTGGGAGGTTGCTGATAGGTCTTTATAAAGCTTATCATCAGCTATCAATTTTCCGAGGGTGCCCTGCCCTTTATCCACTTTTTCAGCTATCTTTTTAAAGCTCTCCGAGGCATCCTTTATATTAGCCACAAGAATTTTAATGTTTTCTTTACCCTCCTGAGTCCCCAAAACCTCCTTTAAACCTTCTACAGTTGGGCCGATATTAGCAAGAATCTGGTCAAGATCAACGGAACTTTCGGTTTTAGCAATCATAGCTCCCTCAGAAAGATAGACCTGTGATGTCCCAGGCCGGATCTCTACATATTTATCTCCAAGAACCCCAAAGGTGCGCACTACTGCCACTGCATCCTCTTGAACCTTATATTTTTTAAAGACAAGTAATTCAACCTTGGCCTTTCCCTCTGGTGTCAAGCTTATCTCACCAACCTTACCAATAGGGACACCTGCCATCTCAATTTTAGCCCCTCTAATCAATCCAGAAACGCTATTAAAGACCGCATAAAGACGATAGGTATCCTTAGGAACAAAGGCCTCCTGAGCAAGCTTAAAAGTGAGATAGAGTAGGGCCAATATACCAAGAAAAACAAAAATACCTACTTTTATCTCCGTTCCACCTTTATTGGCCATGTTTACACCTCCTCAGATTTGGTTTCTAAAAGGGCACTCTCTCTGAAGTGCTTTACAAAAGGATGGGTTGAGGTCTTAATCTTTTCCACATCCCCTTCTTCTATAATAACACCTTCATGCAAAAAGGCTATATGATCAGCATACTTAAAGGCCAAGATGAGGTCATGACTAATGATTACGCAGGTAACATGATAGGTCTCTTTGACCTTTTTGATAAGATCCATAATGGTGATTTGAAGGACAGGATCAAGACCGGTAGTGGGCTCATCAAAGAGAATGACCTGAGGATTAAGGGCCAAGGTTCTGGCAAGAGCAGCCCTTTTACGCATACCACCTGAAAGTTCAGAAGGATATTTATCCTTAGCCTGAAGTAAATCAACTGCTGATAAAAGCTCTTCCACCTTAGAGGAAATCTCTTTTCCAGAAAGCTTGGTGTGTTCTTTAAGAGGGAAGGCTACATTTTCCGCAACTGTCATAGAGTCAAAGAGAGCTCCTTCTTGAAAAAGCAGCCCTATCTTTTTCCTGACCTTCTGAAATTCCCTTTCTGAAAGTTTGGTAAGATCTTGATTCTCAAACCAGATCTCCCCTTCATCAGGCCTAAGCAAGCCCACAATATGCTTTAAAAGCACACTTTTACCTGTCCCACTTCCTCCCATGATAAAGGTTATTTTATCCGCTGGAATTTCCAGATTAACCCCTTTTAAGACTTGAAAGGAATTAAAGCTTTTTTTGAGATTTACAATTTTTATCATAGTTCTTAAAAGAAAATGGTTGTCAAAATATAATCAGAGATAAGAATACCTACTGAGGAAATAACCACTGCCTCAGTAGTTGCTTTCCCCACACCTTCTGCCCCACCAGAGGCAAAATAACCCTTATAACCACAAACAGCTACCATAAAGGCCCCAAAAAAAATGGATTTGTATATTCCACTCATAATATCAATCAGCTCAACCATATCTTCCATTCTGGCCATAAAGATCCCATGATCAATTCCCAGAACAAAGACACCTATGAGATAGCCACCCGCAATACCAATCAGATCAGCCATGGCTGTAAGCAGGGGAACTACAAGCATAGCAGCCCAGAGCCTTGGGGTAATCAGATATTGAATAGGATTAACTGCCATAATCTTGAGGGCATCTATCTGCTCCGTTATACGCATACTTCCTATCTCAGCGGTTATAGCTGAACCAGCCCTGGCTACTACCATTATAGCAGAAAGCACAGGCCCAAGCTCTCGAGTAAGCGTTAAAGCTACAACCCCACCTAACACACTCTGCCCACCAAATTTAATTAGAGCGTGATGCACCTGATAGGCTGTAACCATACCAGAAAAAAGGGCTGTCAGGGAAACTACTAACCAGGACTTAACCCCAATAAACTCCATCTGTTTAAAATACAGTCTTATTCTTAAAGGAGGGGTAAAGGTATAGAAAAAGGCTTGCCAGAAAAAGAGAAAGATACCACCAGATTCTTGAATTAACCTGATAAAACCTTTTCCAAGTTTAAAAAAGGGATTCATTCTAAAATAGCCCCAGTTGAGGCTGATTTTACTAAAGTATGATATTTTTTCAAGACCCCTTTTAATTTTTTCTTAGGAGGTTTCCAAAGCTTTTTCCTTTTAAGGAGCTCTTCCTTTGAAATCTTAAGCTCAAGCCTTCTTTCAGGTATATCAATCTCAATAAGATCTCCCTCTTCAACAAGGGCAATAGGCCCACCTTCAGCTGCCTCAGGTGAGATATGCCCAATGCATGCTCCTTGAGTTCCCCCGCTAAAGCGACCATCGGTAAGAAGGGCAACAGATCCTCCCAGTCCCATACCAATGATAGCAGAGGTAGGAGATAGCATCTCTCGCATACCTGGTCCTCCTTTGGGGCCTTCATAACGGATAACCACTACATCTCCTGCCTTAATTTTGCCTGCAAGAATAGCTGAATAAGCCTCCTCTTCGGAATTAAAGACTCGAGCAGGCCCTGTATGTTTCATCATTTCAGGCAAAACAGCGCTGGTCTTCACCACAGCTCCTTCAGGAGCGAGATTTCCGTAAAGAATGGCAATACCCCCTTCTAAACTATAGGCCTTCTCAACGGGTCTCAAAACCTCCGGATTTCTATTCTCAACCTTTGAAAGAAGCTCCCCTAACTTTTTCCCTGATACAGTTTGAGTGGAGAGGTCTATCAAACCGAGCTTGGATAGTTCCTTCATCACAGCAGGTATTCCTCCAGCCTGATGGAGTTCTGGAACGCTATGCGGACCTGCAGGAATGAGTTTAGCAAGAACGGGAGTTTGCCGAGAAATCTCATCAAAGGTCTTTAAATTAAGGGGGATACCCGCCTCTTTAGCAATGGCCATAAGATGAAGGACAGTGTTAGTAGAGCAGCCAAGGGCCATATCCACAGAGATAGCATTCCTGAAAGAGGCTTCTGAAACAATTTTCCTTGGAGTCAGGCCTTTTTTTACTAAATGCACAATAGCCTTCCCTGTCTCCTTAGCTAAACGAATTCTGTCGGCATAAACAGCTGGAATAGTGCCATTTCCAGGTAAGGCCATTCCAAGGGCCTCTGTTAAACAATTCATGGAATTGGCAGTAAACATACCTGCACAGGAACCGCAGGTTGGACAGGCACAGGCCTCAAGCTCATAAAGCTCTTCTTCTGTCATCTCCCCGCGTTTCACTCTACCTACTCCCTCAAAGGCAGAGATAAGGTTGACCTTTCGGCCCCTAAATTCTCCTGTAAGCATGGGGCCTCCAGCTATTAAAATGGAAGGAATATTAATTCTAAAGGCAGCCATAAGCATACCAGGAGTAATCTTGTCACAACTTGTTACTAAAACAAGCCCGTCAAAGGCATGCGCCTGAGCCATTATTTCAATGGAATCTGCAATAAGATCCCTGCTAACCAGAGAGTATTTCATGCCTTCGTGATTCATAGCTAAGCCATCACAGACCCCTATAACTCCAAACTCAACAGGGACTCCCCCTGCCTGCCTGATACCTGCCTTGACTGCTGATACTATGTCTTTAAGATGAATGTGCCCTGGAATAATCTCATTAAAAGAATTAGCAATTCCAATGAGAGGTGCCTTAAGCTCATCATCACTAAACCCAAGGGCCCGAAGTAGGGATCTATGGGGTGCTCTCTCCAAACCCTTTTTAATCTTATCGCTCCTCACCTCTTTACCTCCACAAAGTTTTCTGAGATTAAAATGATTGTAATAAACAAAGAGCTTGCTGTCAAGAAAAAATGTATTAAATTATTTAAAAATTTTCAGGAGGTAAGTTATGAGAGAAGCGGTTGAAAAGGCCCTTGAAAAGGTAAGACCTATGCTTCAGGCTGATGGTGGAGATGTGGAGCTTGTGGAGATTACTGAGGATGGCGTGGTTAAGGTCAGACTACAGGGAGCCTGCGGGTGTTGCCCCATGTCCATGATGACTCTCAAGATGGGTATTGAAAGGTATCTCAAAAGAGAAGTCCCTGAGGTATCTGAAGTAGTTGCTGTCTAAGATTAGCAGGAGGTCAAAATGGCCAGAGTAACTGTTGAAGACTGTTTAAAAGCAGTGCCCAGCAGATTTAGGCTGATTCGCTTAACTATTGAGCGAGTTAAACAACTAAGGGAAGGGGCTGAGCCTTTAATCAATGCGGATAACAAGGAGATTGTTTTAGCTTTAAGAGAAATTGCCCAAGGAGCAGTAACCCCAGAAAACATAAAAGATCTGGTTAAAAGAGAAAAACCTTCTACTCCTTACGAGATCTCCGAGATTCTGAAACAGAAAAGCCTAAATCCTTAAAGCTATGAATTATAAAGACTACTACGCTATTCTCGGAGTCCCCAGAAATGCAACTCAGGATGAGATAAAGCGAGCCTATCGCAGGCTCGCTATGCAATTTCACCCGGATCGCAATCAAGGTGATAAATCTGCCGAGGAAAAATTCAAGGACATTTCTGAGGCTTACGAAGTCCTTTCAGATCCAGCCAAAAGAGCTATTTACGACCAAGAGGGTTATGTAGGGCTTAAGAGTTCAGGATACAGAGGCTTTGAAGATATTTCTGACATCTTTCAAAGCTTCTCAGACCTTTTTGAAGAGTTTTTTGGGTTCTCCTTTGAAGAAGGCCCCTCAAAGAAAAAAAGAAATGGGGCAGACCTTTCAACAGAGGTCTGGATTAACTTTGAAGACCTCTTTAAAGAGGAGACCCAAATTGATCTGGAGATTGAGAGATGGGAAACCTGTGAGACCTGTCAGGGTCTGGGTTATGATCCCGTGAAAGGTGTAAAACTCTGTGAAGCATGCCAGGGCAAAGGAAAGGTCCATTATAGAGAGGGCTTTTTCAGGGTTGCCTATCTCTGTCCTGAATGTGGAGGGAAAGGCTCAACCTTCGTTGAGAAATGCCCTTCCTGTAAAGGGAATGGAAGGATACGGAGAAAAAGGTCTCTAAAAATATCTATTCCTCCAGGGGTTGAGGATGGAAGTATTTTTCGCCTTCAGGGAGAGGGTGAAGGAGGACTTTATGGAGGTCGTCCTGGAGATCTCTATGTCAGAATCCGGGTCAAACCCCATCGTTATTTCCGCAGAGAAAAGAATCATGTCTTTGGAGAGATAAAGGTAAACTTTGTATCTGCTATCCTTGGAGAGACTCTTACTCTTCCCTATTTTGGAAAATCCCTTGAGGTGAGGATTCCTCCTGGAACTCAGCCTGAAGAAGAGCTTATCCTTAAAGGCGAAGGACTTCCTGACTGGAGAACCAAGGAAAGGGGAGACCTTATTTTAAAAGTTAAGGTAGAACTTCCCAAAAAACTGAGTCCCGAAGGAATGGAGATTCTCAAAAATTTGGCTGAAAAAGAGGGCTGGATAAAATCTGACTCAAGAAATGGAGATTCCTTAGAGGGGAAGAAAAAAGAAAAAAAGTCAGATCCTAAGCCCAAGAAAGAGGGTTTCTGGGAAAAATTTCTCTTTGGTGGCAAAGATGCCTGATTTTACTCACCTGAAAGAGAACGGAAGCCTTCATATGGTAGATGTGGGCCATAAAATCACAACAGCAAGAAGAGCTATTGCCAAGGGAGAAGTAATCTTTCCTGAAGAGATCTATCCTCGGGTCTTGTCTCAAGATGTGCCCAAAGGGGACTTTCTGGCCTGTGCAAAAATTGCAGGTATCCTTGCAGCCAAAAAAACTTCCGAGCTTATCCCCCTTTGTCATCCTTTACCTATAACTCAAGTTGAAATAACCTTTGATTTTTTAAAAGAGCGCTCTTCCATTGAAATTACAGCTGAGGTTAAAACTAATGCCCAGACCGGAGTGGAAATGGAGGCCCTAACCGCTGTCTCAGTTTCAGCTCTTACTATTTATGATATGTGCAAGGCCCTGCATAAGGGAATCCGAATACATAATATCCGTTTGACCTATAAAAGCGGAGGAAAAAGCGGAGAAGTTACCTTTGAATAAACTTACGGGGAGGAGGGGATGGAAAAAGAGAAACTTCAACAATTCAAAGAACTCCTGCTTAAAAGGAGAGAGGAGATCCTGAGAGATGTTATGGAAACCTTAAAGGAACTTGAAGAGGGAACGGAGAACCTTCCTGATGCAGTAGATCAGGCCACACGGGAGAGCAATTTAGTTTTAGGATTGAGGCTTAGAGATAGAGAACAAAAACTTCTTAAAAAGATAGAAAAAGCCCTGCGTAAGATTGAAGAGGGAACCTATGGGGTATGTGAGGCCTGTGGAGCAGAAATTGACGAAAAAAGACTCTTAGCCAGACCAGAAGCCACCCTTTGCATTGACTGTAAAAGAGCTCAGGAGCGTATGGAGAAAATTAAGGGTGAATAAACCCTTTGAAATACATAGAACTTTATTCCCTCCAACAAAATAACCTCAAAGGATTTGACCTCTTTCTTCCCTTTTATCACCTGATTGTTGTTACTGGTGTATCTGGAGCAGGTAAATCAAGTCTTGTCTTTGATACCCTCTATGCTGAGGGAAGCAGGCGTTATTTAGAGACCTTTTCAACATATATTCGTCAGTTTTTAGAAAGACTCCCTAAACCCTTGGTTAAGGATCTAAAAAATATTCCCCCTGCCCTTGCTTTTCCACAGGGAAATTTTATAAAAACCTCCCGCTCAACAGTAGCTACTCTCACTGAGATTAGCCACTTTGCTAAGATGCTCTATTATCATCAATCTTTTCCCAGATGTCCTATCTGTAATATCCCCATTACCCCCAAGGATCCGGAAGCCTTAGCTCAAGAAATCCTTAAAAATTTTCAAGGGGAACTTATCTATCTTCTTGTGCCCCAAAGGGTAGAGCACGATCTACAGATCCTTAAAGAGGGGCTTATTTCTTCAGGTTTCACCAGAGTCTTTCTTCAAGGCAAGGTCTGTGAGCTTGATGAAATGGAAACCCTTCCAGAGGTGGAAGAACTTGAGATTCTCCTTCATCGTCTAAGGATTGAAAATGAAAATAGATATGAGCTTATCTCTTCTATTGAACAGGCTTTAAAAATTGCTGAACATTTCAAGATCAGGACCCTATATGGAGAGGAATTCACCTATTCTTCAAAAGAAGAATGTCCCGTTTGTGGATTTAAGGCCCCAGCCAAGAATCCAGCCCTTTTTTCCTATAATACCTCTCAAGGAGCTTGTCCAGACTGTAAGGGCTTTGGTAATTTGCTAAAAGTTGATCTTGAAGCCTTGGTAAAATTTCCTGAAATTTCCTTACGCAAAGGGGCTATCCCTGTGCTTGACTTTCCCGTCCTTTTAGATGTAAAAATGGATCTCTTTGAGTACCTAAGGAAAAAAGGGATAAGCTTGGATATACCCTTTTCTCAGTATCCTGATGAGATCAAGGAGAAAATATTTAATGGAGAAGGTAGCTGGTATGGTTTAAAAGAGGTGGTGGACTGGTTAACTGCTCATCGCTACAAACCTCATTTTCGGATTCTTCTTTCAAGGCTCAGAAGAGAGGTAATCTGTCCAACCTGTCAAGGAACACGCTTTAACCCCAAGGCCCTGTATTTTTATATTGATGACCTCAATATTGGAGATTTTTATCAATTAGAGATAGAGGATGCTAAAACTTTTATTGAAAGGCTCCTTCAAAAGGGGCTCAGTCCTGTGGGAGAAAGATTAGCCCTTGAGATTCAGAGAAGACTGAGCTATCTTACCGGGGTTGGGCTCTCCTATTTAACCTTAAACAGAGCCAGTAAAACCTTATCAGGTGGAGAGGTTAATCGCTGCATGCTCACCCGGGCCCTATCCTCAAATCTTGTTGAAACTCTCTACCTCCTGGATGAACCGACTACAGGTCTTCATCCAAGAGATACCTCCAAGGTCCTTGAATTCATGCACCATCTGGTCTCTAAAAATAATACCGTCGTGGTGGTAGAGCATGACCCTGAGGTCATTCTAAACTCGGATTTTCTTGTAGATCTTGGGCCAGAGGGAGGAGAAGGTGGAGGCTATCTTCTACACGCAGGCTCTCCTGAGGAGATCCTAAATAAAGATACACCTACCTCTCAAGCCCTTAAAGAACTTAAAATAAAAAGAGAGCTGGAAAATCTGGATGGAAGGCTCTCCAATTTTATTGAGATAAGGGGAGCCAAAAGATTTAATCTCAAGGAGGTCTCAGCCCAAATCCCTCTGGAGGCTATAACTGTAATAACGGGAGTATCAGGTTCAGGAAAATCTACTTTTTTAGAAGAGATCCTCTACAAAGGTCTTTTAGCCCTTCGAGAGGGAAGAAGCCCTGAGTTTTGCCAAGGAATCTCCAATTTTCCTCCTCAGTATCAAGTTCTTTACTTAACCCAGGAACCACTGGCTCGCTCTCCCCGTTCAGTAGTGGCTACCTTTATGGGGATCTATCCTTTTCTTAGAAAGCTACTTGCCAGCACTGAAGAGGCTCAGAAATTTGGTTATAGTGAGGCTTATTTTTCCTTTAATTCTGAGACAGCCCAGTGCCCGAACTGCAAGGGGCTTGGTTTTGAGATTGTGGAGATGCAGTTTCTCTCAGACCTTCTAATTCCCTGTGAGGTCTGTAAAGGAAGACGCTTTAGGGATGAGACCTTAGAGATTCGCTGGAGGGGGAAAAACATTGCGGAAATGCTTGAACTCACAGTGGATGAGGCCTATACCTTCTTTGGTAATCATCGGGAGATTAAAAAACTTCTTCAGATCTTACAGGACCTCGGGCTTGGCTATCTAAGGCTCGGGCAACCCTTAGCTAACCTTTCTGGAGGTGAGGCTCAGAGACTAAAGATTGCAGAGGTTCTCTCCCAGATAAAGACAGGAAAGGCTATTTTACTTTTAGATGAACCAACCGTGGGGCTTCATCTCCAGGATATCAAAAAACTTTTATCCGCTCTTAGCCTTTTGAAAGAGAAGGGACATACTGTCATCGTGGTTGAACATCACCCCGAGGTCATGCTTAAGGCGGACTGGATCCTTGAGTTTGGGCCTGAAGGAGGCGATAAAGGTGGCTATCTTCTCTATCAGGGAGGTCTTAAAAACTTTCTCAGGGAAGACTTCCCAAGCTCTCAATATCTCAAGGAATATTTAAAGGGAAAAACCCTTAAGGGTTTTGAAGGTGATCTCTCAAAATTTAAAGCTGAAGAGAAATCTATTCATCTGAGGGGCATAAGACATCACAATCTCAAAAACCTTGACCTTGATCTACCCCGAGAGAAATTTATTGTAGTAACCGGTCTTTCAGGCTCAGGTAAGTCTACCCTTGCCTTTGATGTTATCTTTACCGAGGGGCAAAGAAGATTTCTTGAGACCCTTCCTGCCTATCTCAGACAATTTTTTAAACTCTATGAGGAGATTGATTTTGATGATATATCAGGGCTTCCTGCAACAGTCGCTCTTGAACAGAGATCTGGAGAGCTTTCCCCAAGATCAACCATTGGAACCCTTACCGAAATCTTACCTTACCTGAGACTCCTTTATGCAAGAATGAGCACAGCTTACTGTCCCTCCTGTGGCGCAGAGCTCAAGATCCATACCCTTGAAGAACTAAAAAATATAGCCCTGAAACTCAGGAAAGATCAAATTAAGGAAGAAATTGAAATCCTTGCTCCCCTGGTTAGACATCGCAAAGGTCATTACCGACCTCTCTTGGAAAGTCTGCTTAAAAAAGGCTTTCACCGGGTGCGCATTGATGGGACTTTTTATAAAATTCCACCTATTCCTGAAATTTCTCGCTTTAAGGAACACAACATAGAGCTTTCCTTAGGGCAACCTCATTCAGAGGAGGCTTTTTTAAATCTTTTTGAAAAAGGTCTCTCTGAGGGCAAAGGCTCCGTCATTCTTAAGACCAGGTCTAAGGAATTCTTTCTCTCTCAAAAGAGGGTCTGTATAAATTGTGGAGTAAGTCTTCCTGATCCAGATCCCCTTCTTTTTGCCTTCAATACCAAGGTTGGAGCCTGTCCAAGTTGTGGAGGACTTGGGGTAGTTGATGAAAAAACCTGTCCAAGCTGTAAGGGAAGCAGATATCGAAAAGAGGTCTATTATTATAAAATTAATAAACTATCCTTACCTGAGCTTTGCGAGCTTTCAATTGAGAGGGCCTATGAGTTTATTAAAGGTCTCTCCTTTGAAGGTAAAGATAAGATCCTTGCGGAGACTCTTCTTCCCGAGATCTTACACCGACTTAATTCCCTTTCAGAGCTTGGCCTTTCCTATCTTACTCTCTCCCGTTCCGCGGATACCCTTTCAGCAGGTGAGGCAAAAAGGGTAAGAATTGCAGGGGAAATTGGAAGTAATCTTACTGGGGTAGCTTACATTCTCGATGAACCAACTATAGGGCTCCATCCTAAGGATACCTCTAAACTCCTTGCGGTATTAAAGAAACTTCGGGATAAGGGAAATACGATAATAGTGGTTGAGCATGATGAGTCCGTTATTTTAGAAAGTGATTATGTGGTAGATCTCGGGCCAGGTGGCGGAAAAAAAGGAGGCTGGGTCGTCTATGCTGGAGCCAAAGAGGGGCTCCTTAAAAGTGAAGATTCCCTTACTGCTAAGGCTATTAAAAACAAAGCTCGTAAAACTATCACAAGCAGATTCAGACCTCAAAAAAATTTTCTTAAAATGAAAGGGGTCACTCTACGAAATCTCAAAGACCTTGAGGTCAACTTTCCCCTTGGAAATCTGATCTGTGTTGTGGGTGTTTCAGGTTCCGGGAAGTCCACTCTTGTTTGCGAGGCCCTTTATGAAAATCTGAAAAATATCTTAAGTAGCGATGAAGAAAAAGGACTTTTTGGTATAAAAGCTATAGAGGGCTTTGAGACCTTAAGAGAGGTTTATTTAGTGGATCACTCTCCAATCGGAAATACCATCAGATCTGTTCCAGCTACCTATATTCAAGTCTTTACCGAGATCCGTCGGGCCTTTGCTCAGACAAGATTAAGCAGAGAAAGGGGTTATAAAGAAGGAAGATTCTCCTTTAACACCCCTGAAGGGCAGTGTCCTTATTGTAAAGGGCAGGGGAAACTCAAAGTAGAGATCCAGTTTTTACCTTCTATTTATCAGACTTGTGAGTTTTGTGGGGGAAAGAGATATAATTCTGAGACCCTTGAGATAACCCTTAAGGGCAAAAATATAGCTGAGGTCCTTGAGATGGACTTTGAAAGTGCTCGAGAATTTTTTAAAAACTATCCCTTTATAGCCCACAAGCTAAATCTTCCCTGTGAAATAGGGCTTGACTATCTTTCTCTGGGCCAACCAAGTCCAACCCTTTCCGGAGGGGAGGCTCAGAGAATAAAGCTTGCCAAAGAACTTGGAAAGATACATCATAAACCTATCCTTTATCTTTTAGATGAACCCTCAACAGGGCTACACATCCTGGATGTGGAAAAACTCATGAAGGTGCTGCAAGAGTTAGTAGACAGAGGGCATACAGTCATAATCATTGAACATAATCTTGAAATCATTAAGTCTGCGGACTGGATAATAGAGCTTGGTCCAGAAGGAGGAGAAAGGGGAGGGGAGATCCTCTTTCAGGGAAGAATTGAGGACTTCCTTACAGTTAAAACCCCAACCTCTCAAGCCTTAAAAGACTATTTGTCTATTCAATAAATAGATACTAATCACTGGCTTTATAAACGAGGGCTGGGCTGCATAAGTTCATATCCTTACAAGAAAAAGGAAAGGTGGTAAAATGGGAAAAGGGAAAAGGTGAGAGGTGAGAGGTGAGGGGATGGAAAATGGAAAGAGCTGGAAGAAAAATTTCTCATTAAGTCTCAAAAGATATGGACGCATACACTCGTAGAGTATCTGGAAAATTTACTTGGTGCTAAGAAAGTGGATCTTTTGACAAAGGACAGCATTGAAACTATAAGGATTCCCTACATCAAAGAGGAAATCAAAAGGAGTATAGTTTATGCGTAGAACCGATAAAGAGTATCTGCTTGATATCCTTGAAGCGTGCAAACGAATAAAAAAGTATGTATCAGGTTTAAGTTATGAGGATTTTTTTGAGAATATTGAAAATGTAGGGAGCCTATAGTCCCCTACCCTGCAAAACACTCAGCTACAGAAATAAATGTCTATAGCTGAGGGAACTACTGTTAAACCTGGCTTGCATCTGCATAAATTGTGGTATAGTTTAAAAAAGGTTAAGCGGAGGTGTCAAAAGAATGAAGGTTAAAAATTGGATGATTCGAGATGTGATAACCATCTCCCCGGAACACACAGTTGAAGATGCCCTTCAGTTAATGAAACTTCACTCAATCAGACATCTACCTGTTACAGAAAAAGAGAACCTTAAGGGCCTGGTAACGGAAAGTAGCCTTAGACCCTATCTGACTCCAGAAAAAATATCTCTTCCTCTCCGGGAGGTTATGATAATTAATCCTGTAGTTATTGACCCAGAGACCTCTATAGATGAAGCCGCTCGTCTTATTTATAAATATAAGATTGGTGGGCTGCCTGTTGTCTCTCAAGGAAAGCTTGTTGGGATAATTACAGTTACAGATATTTTAGAGGCCTTCATTGAACTTATGGGAATTCTCAAGGCCTCCTCAAGAATTGATGTCGTCCCCTTAGATGATCATTTAGAAGATGTCCTTGAAGAGATTAAAAAAAGAGGAGGAAAAATCATCTCTATCGGGATGGATGTTAGTCTTAATGGAGAGAAGGTTTATTTTATTCGCTTAGAACAGATGCCCCTTGAAAGTTTAGCCTCAACCCTGGAATCCAAGGGTCATAAAGTTTTGGCCTTTATTGAATAGGGCCCTTGATTTTTTTTATCTTTCGGATAAAGTTTATATTTTTATAAGTTAACTCTATTTTATAGGAGGTCAAAAATGGCTGAAGATTTCAAGGTGAAAAGAAGTATTGAAGAGATCAATAAAAGGATAGAAAAGGGGCAGGTTGTTGTTTTAACTGCTGAAGAGTTTTCAGTTCTTGTTAAAGAGATTGGCCCGGTTAAGGCAGCTAAGGAAGTGGATGTGGTGACTACAGGGACCTTTTCCCCGATGTGCTCATCCGGGGCCTTTATTAACTTTGGACATTCCATCCCCACCATTAAGGCCTATCGGGTCTGGTTAAACGATGTTCCAGCCTATGCTGGGCTTGCTGCAGTTGATATTTACATAGGGGCAACGGAAACCAAGGAAGATGACCCCTTAAATAAGGTCTTTCCCGGGCAATTCCTTTATGGAGGAGGCCATGTCATCCACGATCTTGTAGCTGGAAAAAAGCTTTTACTCAGGGCTACAGCCTATGGAACCCACTGCTACCCAAGGAAATCCTTAGAAATGGAGATTACTATTCATGATCTTGTCAATGCAGTCCTTTGTAATCCAAGGAACAGTTACCAGAATTACAATGTAGCCATCAACCTTTCGGATAAGATACTTTATACTTATATGGGAATTCTTCGTCCTAATGTAGGTAATGCCAATTATGCTACAGCTGGTTGTCTCTCACCTCTTTTTAAAGACCCCTATCTTAAGACTATTGGAATTGGAACGCGCATTTTTCTTGGTGGCACAAAGGGATATGTAGTCTGGGCAGGGACCCAGCACAAAATGGAGGTCAAGCGAAGTCCCAAAGGGGTTCCCATTCAACCAGCTGCAACCCTTATGGTCCTTGGCAATCTAAAGGAGATGAAACCTGAGTGGTTAATTGGCACAAGTCATTTAGGATATGGCTGTTCCTTAGCTGTGGGTTTAGGAATACCCATTCCTATTCTTAATGAACAGGTTGCCGAATGGGCTGGTCTCTCAGATGAAGACCTTCTCGCCCAGGTAGTTGACTACTCCCAGGACTATCCCAATGGTATAAAGCGCAATTATGGTATTGTTAGTTATGCAGAGCTTAAAAGTGGAAAAATTAATATTCTGGGCAAAGAGGTTTCTACAGTTCCTATAACAAGCTTTATCAAATCCAAGGAAGTCGCTGAAATCCTAAAGGGATGGATTCAAAGGGGCGAGATGCTTCTTACTGAACCAGTAGCACCTCTTCAGGGTGCAGAACTATTTCCCATGAGATAAGATAAGGGGGGCCAAGGCCCCCTTTTATCTCAAAGGATTATGTTTGATTCTGACTCATTCAAAATCTTTACGAGTTTAATGTGGAAATAGAGGTCTTCTCCTGCCAGAGGAGGATTTAGATCCAGAAGGATTTCTTCTGGACTTACATCAATCACCATGGCAGGAAAGGTCATCTCCCCTTGAGGGGTATCTACAATAAGATTCAGCATTAACCCCGGAGTAGGCTCAACATCAAGACTTAGACCCTCCCTTGGAATATTCCTAATGAGATTTTCATCTCTCTCACCAAAGGCCTTTTCCTTTGGAATAACAACCTCTCTTTCTTCTCCCTCGCTCATTCCCAGCACTGCCTCAGAAAGTCCAGGAATAATCTCAGGAGATCCTACCTCAAAAACAAAGGGATCACCCTGAGAGGTATCTTCAAAGACCTCACCAGAACCAAGCCTTCCCACACAATGAATGCTTACTACATCTCCAACCTGCACTTTACGCATATCCAAACCCCTTTAACTTATTTGATAGAAGATGAGACCTTAGAGAATGGGACTCTAAGAACTCAAACCTCTACCTTCTCAAAAAATAACATCAAAATTTAAAAATACAAGTTTTTTAAATAACTTTAAAATTTTTCAAGAACAACCAGAGCCAAGGCTATCACACCAGGCCTCTCAGATTGAAAGATTAATCCTTCTGTGGTGCGAGCCTTAAGACTGATAGATTCCTCTGAAATCCTCAAAATCTGAGCTATTTTTTGCTTTATCTCCCCGTAATAGGGAGCTATCTTAGGTTTATCCAAAATAACAGTCAAATCAGCCTGATAGACCCTTAAACCCTTTTCATGAATGAGCTCAAGGGCCTTTTCTACAAAAAAAGAACTTTCTTTATTTTTATATTGAGGGTCCTGGTCTGGAAAAAGGCTTCCTATGTCCGGAAAGCCTCCTGCTGAAAGTATAGCATCCGTAAGGGCATGTAAGAGAACATCCCCATCTGAATGCCCAAGAAGACCAAGGGCAAAGGGAATCTCCACTCCTCCCAGAATAAACCTTCTTCCCTCAACCAAGGGGTGTATATCAAAACTCAGGGCAAAGGAAAGCCTTTTTTCCATATTCAATATTTTAGCACTTTCCCTTTCTACTTCAAGAAAAATATATACCTCCATATCTTTTGAGACTTTATCTGCCTCTTTGCCTCTTTTGGCAAATAATTTGGATATCCCTATCCTTTTATCACGAATTTTAAAACCTTCACTGTATAAATTTTTTATCCCTATTTCTACCTTTCACCTTTCACCTCTCACCTCTCACCTTTTACCACCCTTTTTCTTATAAGCCTATGAATTTATGCAAAAGGAAAAAAATATTAAAATAGCTATCACAAATACTTGAAAAAATTTTTTTCATGTTTTTCTTTTTCTTAAAAAAGAGAAATTCTTATAAAAAGAAGGTCTTAATGAAAATTGAAGTGGAGGGTGCCATTATTAGATTGATCCCTGAAAATAAGCAAGAGGTGGAAGGATTGAACAAGATGTGGGAGCTTGTAGCAAGATGTGAGGAAGAAAACAAAAAGCTTCTCCCCTTAGGTATGTATATACCTGGGAG
This sequence comes from Caldimicrobium thiodismutans, assembly GCF_001548275.1. GTDB lineage: Bacteria > Desulfobacterota > Thermodesulfobacteria > Thermodesulfobacteriales > Thermodesulfobacteriaceae > Caldimicrobium > Caldimicrobium thiodismutans. The sequence goes on along the minus strand of NZ_AP014945.1, from coordinate 178,877 downwards.
CTCTTCATACGCACAGTTTTATGTAGAAGGGATTCAAGCCAGTGCAGATGCCAGAGAGAGCGTAAGAAAGATCCGTTATGTTTGCATGATTTGTAATCATATGGAGGAATATCCAGAAGACAGGCCAACCCCTGTATGTTGTGGTCAGCCCATGATTAGCATGGATTAACTGCCTTTAAGAGATTTTAAGACTCTCTCCCTTAGTCTTTCGTTGAGACGAAAGGCCCAGGCTAAGACCACCGCTACTGCTTGATAAAGTTCAGGGGGAATGGGTTTGTTCAGCTCAAGCCTGTAAAGTTCCTTTACAAGTTTTGAGTCCTCCTTTATGGGAATCCCTTTCTCCTTAGCAATCTTTAAAATGAGCTCTGCAAGGTAGCCTTTTCCCTTGGCAATTACCTCAGGGCTACCCTCTTCAGGTTCGTATCTTAGGGCAACTGCTACCTTTTCATCTTCCATTTCAGTTTACTTTAGGTTGCTTTATGCTATAATAGATTATACTTTGAAATTATAATCGGAAAAAGACCAAAAATTCCTTAGAAAGGAGGGGCTTATGAAGATTACACTCTCGGTTATCAAGGCTGATATTGGTGGTTTTGTAGGGCATTCTTCTGTTCATCCCGAGGTGTTAAACAGAGTCAAAGAAGTGGCCTTAGAGGCCAAGGATAATGGTCTTATTAAAGATGTTTCTGTTATTGTCTGTGGTGATGACATAGCCTTAGTTATGACCCATACCAAAGGGCTTGATTCTTCCGAAGTGCATGAAGTGGCTTGGAATGCCTTTAAAGAAGGAACTGAGGTAGCTAAAAAACTCAAGATGTATGGAGCTGGGCAAGACCTTTTAACCGATGCCTTTTCCGGAAATGTAAAAGGCATGGGTCCAGGAGTTGCAGAAATGGAATTTGAAGAAAGGAAAAGTGAACCTGTGATTGTCTTTTTTGCTGACAAGACCTCTCCAAGTGCCTGGAATCTTCCCCTCTATGAGATGTTTGCAGATCCTATGAATACAGCAGGGCTTGTTATTGATCCCTCTATGCATGATGGCTTTATCTTTGAGGTTTTAGATGTCTATAGCGGAATGAGTATAAAGCTAAGCACACCTGAAGAGCTTTATGATTTAATGGTCTTTATCGGGGCAACCAGTAGATACTGTGTAAGATCCGTTTTTAGAAAAAAAGATGGAGAGATTGGAGCCTCAGCCTCAACTCAAAAGCTTTCTCTGACTGCAGGGAGATATGTAGGCAAAGACGATCCAGTTCTCATTGTCAGGTGTCAGAGCGGTTTCCCAGCGGTAGGTGAAGCCTTAGAGCCCTTTGCAAGACCCTGGTTTGTTGAAGGCTGGATGAGAGGCTCCCATACCGGTCCCCTTATGCCGGTTTCCTTTGCCCAGGCCAAACCCACCCGTTTTGATGGTCCTCCCAGAGTAATTGCCGCTGGATATCAGATCTGCAATGGCAACTTAATCGGCCCTGTTGATCTCTTTGATGACCCAGCCTTTGATCAAGCCAGAACAGATGCCAGCCACATGGCTAATTACTTGCGCAGACAAGGTATCTTTGAACCTCACAGACTACCCCCTGAAGAGATGGAATACACAACTCTACCCAAGGTTCTTGAAAAACTTAAAGATAGATTTCAGCTGGTAGATACAGGAAAACCTAAATTTACAACCGAGGGAGAGGTAGCTGAATAATGCATATCCCTCATTATAATATAGTTTTTGACCCCAAGGATCTTACCTTGGAGGATGAGTTTCCCTTTAGATGTTACAAAGGTATAGTCTGTTTTAATAAGTGTTGTTATGATGTAAAACTTATCCTTTCCCCCTATGATCTTTTGAGGTTAAAAAAGAGCTTAGGGCTTTCAACAGAAGAACTTATTGAAAAGTATGGAGAATTTTTTATTGGAGAGGTAACCCAGCTTCCTGTTATTTCAATTAACATGAATCCCTATGACTATTCCTGTCCTTTTTTAGATGAAAAAGAGGGCTGTAAGGTCTATCCAGATAGGCCTTCAGCCTGCCGAACCTATCCTTTAGCCCGTTACTTTGCAGAAAATGAAAAGGGAGAAAAGATAGAACTTTATAAGATCATTCGGGAAACCCACTGTAAAGGGCACTATGAAAACCGCCCCATTAAAGTAAAGGATTTTCTTAAAGAACAGGGGCTTCTCCCTTACCATCATTTTAATGACCTCTGGGGAGAAGTAGTTTTAAAGAGGCAGAGATTTGCTGATACCCCCCTTACAGGAGACCTCTTAGATCTAATTTATCTCCTTGCTTATGACCTTGAGGGCTTAAGGGCTGATATCAAAGAAGGTAATGTTCCCTATTTTAACACAGAGGAGGCCTCCATTCCTGATGAGGTTCTCCTTGAGAAGGCCTTAAAAATAATCCGGGATGAGGTGCTAAAGGAAGAAAATCTAAATTGGTAAGATGAAAGTTAAAAAAAAACTGCAAGACGAGATAAACATAATTCCCTTAGTGGATATAGTTTTAGTAATTTTGATCATATTTATGATCACTGCCCCTCTTATGACCTCAGGGCTTGAGGTAGATCTACCTAAGACCAAAGACACCCCTATCTCTCGTAAAGAAAGAGAACCCCTTAAGATAACCATTACCCAAAATGGGGAGATAAAAATTTATGGAGAAAAGGTTAGCCTTGAGAGGCTTTCAAGCTGGCTAAAAGAAGCCCGAAAGAATAAGCTCGTTGAGGAGGTGCAGATTGAGGCAGACCGCTTAGCTACCTATGAGGTGGTTGCAAAGGTTCTATCTGAAGTAAAAAGAGCAGGTTTTAATCAGATAGGACTTCTTACCTTACCTGAAAGCTAATCATCATGGCCCTTAATCTTTCTGCAGTTTTTCTCTCCCTCTTTATAAATATTTTCTTAAGCTTCCTTCTTTTAACAGGTCTTTCTTTTTCAGTAAAAAAGAAAGAGGAAGTAAAAATTACTCTTCTTGAAAGTCCCTCCTTTCTCTCTCAATCAGAGGTTAAGCCACAGGCCTTGCCCCCCATAAGTTCTCCCAGAGAGACTCCCCCTCTCCCCTCTTCCTCAAAGGTTCAAGAAAAGCCTCCTAAAGAGGCCTCTAAACTCCAGGTAAAAAAAAGCACTCCTGAATCTAAACCCTCTGAAGAATCCCTTTTGAAAGAGAGGCTTTCTCAACTCAAAGCTAAGGAAAATCAAATAAGCCATCAGGAAAAAGATGAAATGGAATTTTTACAAAACAAACTTGCTTCCCTTAAAAACAGAATAAAAGAAAAAGGCCCTCTCAAAGAGGGAATTCAAGAAAGACCCTTTACCCCTACTACTACTTCTTCCGCAAGCCCATTATCTCAGGACTACCTTTTATTAGTGAAGAGAAAACTGCAGACCCATTTTGAGGTCCCCATTTATCTCAAAAACAAAAAAGGCTTAAGTGCTTTAGTGGAGATTGAGGTAAGTAATTCAGGAGAGATAACCAAGATTAATTTTATTCAGAGATCCCCAGAGCCTGCCTTTAATCGGGCAATCGAGAGGTGCCTCAGTGCCGTAAGCCCTCTACCAGTAAATCAAAAAACCTCTCTCAAGATAGAATTTAGAGCAGAAGGCATCTTCAAGATAAATTAATCTTAGGTAGATACTTTTTTATAAAATCTTTTTCAGGAATAGGTTTTTCAAAATAAAATCCCTGAAGATAGTCACATCCCATAATATCAAGAATCTGAATCTGTTCTTGAGATTCAACGCCCTCTGCTAAAGCCTTAGCTTGCAAAATATGGGCTAAATCAATTATGGTTTTCACAATGCCTCTTACCCTATCATCAGATTCAATTTCCCGCACAAAGGTTAGATCAATCTTTAAATAATCTAAGGGTAATTTACGGAGATAACTCATGTTGCTATAACCTGTTCCAAAGTCATCAAGGGCAAATCTCAAGTAAGGATATTTTTCTTTTAGGCTTCTAAAAACCTCAACAATTCCTTCTGGATTTTTTATAAACCCCCTTTCAGTGATTTCAAGGACAAGAGGACCTTCAAGTCCTTCCAGAAAAGTTGTAACCTCATCCCAAAAAGACTCATCCCCAAAAGTATCGGGATAGAGATTTAATCCTATAGGTAGTTTCCAGAGATTTATCTTTTCAACAAGGGTCTTTATAGCCCACACTTCAAAGTCCCTTCTCAGAGGAGAGGTCTCCAAGTGAGAAATAAAAACTCCAGGGGAAATCACCTCCCCATTTGGTTTAACTATTCTTATTAATGCCTCAGCACCTGATAATAAAAGGTTATGCGTATCAAAGTAAGGTTGAAAATAAAACTGAAAATATCCAAAGTTTAAAGCCTCCTCTATGAGCCTTTCTACCTCCAGGGTCTTTTTAATAAGAACTTCCACTTCTTTTCCATAAAATTTTATCACATTGGGACCTTCTTTTTTAGCCAAGGAACAGGCAGAATTAGCCTTGCGATAGAGATCCTCAGGATCACTTCCATCAAGAGGATAAAGAGAAACCCCAAGATTATACTTAAGGCTCAATTTTTCACTTTTTATCTCAATGGGTCCTGAGATAAGCTTACCTATTTCATAAAGCTTAGAGGCTATCTCTTCTTCATTCTTTATTCCGGAAATAAAAAGACAAAATTCATCCGAGGCCACTCTTGCTAAATAATCAGATTCCCTGAGAATTCCTTTTAGTCTCCGTGCTAAGAACCTTAAAATCTCATCACCAATCAGAAAGCCATAGTGATCGTTTATATATGTAAATTGATATAAATCGAGGACAATAAAAAGGGCATTCCCTTTGAGGTGGGGAAGAGAGGTCTTAGCTTTATCCAGTAAACCTCTTAAGGAGAGGCTATCTGTTAGAGGATCGTAATTTTTGAGGTTTTCTATAGTTTCAAAAAGGCCAATTTGAAGGGTTAGATCTCTGCCTGCAAAAACTATATATTTTTTATCCGGTCCAAAATCTACTGGTATGGCCTTTTGATCCAGGTAAAAGACTTCTCCACTCTTTTTTCTATAGGTAAAAAGAGCCGAAAAATTTCTCCCTTCAGAGAGATAATCCCACATCTCTGGATGGCTCTCAGGGGAGCCCCTTTCAGCCTCAAAAAGAGAGAGATTCCTTCCCAATAGCTCCTCTTCTGTGTAACCAGTAAGCAACATAACCTCTGTATTGGCATATAAAATATTTCCCCTTTCATCAGTAATTAATAGCCAGAGGTCAGAGTTAGTAAGAGCTGTGCTTATTAATTCTAAAAAATGTTCTTTCTCAAGCCGAGATATAGCAAACTCAAGATCCTCTTTCAATTCATAAAGGAGCCCCTCCTGAAGCTGGTTAAAATAATAGGGCTCTTTGGAATAGAGGTTTAAAACTGACCGGAGTTCACCTTTCACAAAGAGAGGGATAGCTACACTGGAAAGATAATCTCTCTTAAGGGCAGGCTCTCTAAAAGCGGTATAATAGGGATTGGTTCGGGTATCGGGATTTATGGAAATTTTGCCTTCCCTTATCGCCTGAGCTGTTGGGCCTTTACCTTCAGGAATCTCAGGATCAAGAGAGATAGTAATTTCAGAGAGATAACCAGCCTCATAACCATAATGATAAAGGGGTTTTACTATTTTTTTCTCCCAGTCTGGCACACCCACCCATGCAAATCTTAACCCAAGTTCATTAACAAGCCCCTTGCAAATTTCTTGATAAATCTCCTCTTCAGTTTGAGCCTTTGTAATTATTGAATTTATAAGTCTTAAAAGCCTATAAAGTCTTTCATAAGTTTTAAGGGCGGTTATATTCCAGCCAAAAAGCAGGAAAAGTTCTTTTCCATTGTGGAAAAATTTCTTGATTTTCCCGTGAACATAAAGGGGAACACCCTTTTTACGGGAAAGGGTGATTTCTATATCTAAAGGGAACTTAGATTCTCTCTTCAGTTTTTCAGAGTTTTCCCAACATCTGGGATCATAAAGGATTTCACAAAGTCTTTTAAATTTAATTTCTTCCAGAGTATAACCTGTAAGTTTAAGAAAGTTTTTATTACAGCTAAGGATACGGGCTTCCTGATCTAATATGAGACTGAGATATAAAAATTCCATAAGATAATTTTATATCAAAAAGTTAAATCTGCAAAGATTTACTCAAAATTTTATGAGCTATAGGGATTTAACAGCCTATCTCTCTTCTTTTTTTCTTTTTGGGGGGTTTCCTTTTGAGTAGCATTATCCTTAGTTTCCTTTTTTTCTTCTGCTAAACTTAAAAAGGGTGAAAATAGGGCTAATGAAAAGCTAACTAATAAAAGGGCCATTACCTTTCTTCTCATAATTCTCCCCTTGTTTTTACTAAAAAAATCTTTAAAGATTTTTTTTAATCTCTCTATAAAATATAAAATGGATTTTAAATCAATTTACATTTTTGTCAATATCAATGTTTGCGCCATTATCTTTTGAAAGTCAATAGGATTTTTTAAATGGAACACAATTATTGTATAGTGATACCTGTTGTAACATACTATGTGGCCTCCCTTCCTGCGCAAGTAAGTGACATTATAGATTAACTAAGATGACCTTTCAAAACCACCTAAGAAATTTGACTTTTTAGCAGATAAATTGGATTATTCTTTTATCTTAAACTAAAAAGCTTCTCCTGTAATTATTGTAGCTCCTTTAGTAGGGGCAAATAATTATTTACCCCCTGTCTACATGCACTGGCAGCCCTGTCTGCAACAGGGAGATGCATTCAACCCAGGTCAATCCTTTTGGAATAATATTTATCTAATTCCAATTTTTACAGTAGGGACAAACCTATGTGTTTACCTGGTAAGTGTTCTTTTACTCTCACCTCTTACCTTTTACCATCCTTCCTTTTTCTTGTAAAAATGGGAACTTATGCATTAAACTGTAAAAACAATCAGATTAAAAATATTTTTAACAGCCAATATCTTTCTTTTTTTCTTTCTTAGGAGTTTCCTGTTGGGTAGAATTATCTTTAGTATCCTTTTTTTCCTCACCAAAACTTAAAAAAGGTGAAAATAAAGATAAAGAAAAACAAACTAATAAAATAGAAAATATCTTTCTTCTCATGATCTACTCCTCCTAAGTTTTGTTTTCGTCAAGAGAGTTATAATATAATCTTTTAAACTTTTGTCAAGGTTTTAAATTATAAATTTTATTTAAAATTTATTAAAAATTCTTTGATTTTATCTATCAAAACTTTATTGGCTTCTTCTTTCCCAATAGTAATTCTTACACAATTAATAAATCCATAAGCCTTTAAGGGTCGAACAAATATACCTCTTTTTAATAAAAATTCATAAAGCGATTCACACCATTTGTCAAAATCAACCATAATAAAATTGGCTTGTGAGGGATAAACCTTAAAACCCAGCTTGGAAAGCTCAGAACTCAAGTATTTCCTCCCTCTGAAAACAAGTTCTACACTTCTTTTCTGGTAATCTTCATCCTGAAGAACTGCAAGACCTGCTTTTACTGCAAGAAGATTTACATTGAAGGGCTGTCTTACCCGATTTAGGATGTCAATGATTGAGCTATCTGCCATGCCATAACCAAGCCTTAATCCTGCAAGCCCAAATGCTTTGGAAAAAGTGCGGGTTATAAGAACTGGATAGCCCTTTTTCAAAAACTCAACTCCCATAGGCACCTCTTCATCCTCAATAAACTCCCCATAAGCCTCATCAAGGACTACCAGAATGTCCTGAGGAAGTTCCCCTAAAAATTCTTCCCATTCTCTCCTTTTTAAAGTTGAGCCTGTGGGATTGTGGGGATGATCAAGAAAAATGGCTTTGGTTTTACTGGTTATAGAAGAAAGGATTCCCTTTAAGTTATGTTTAAAATCTGGAGTTAAGGGGATTTTTTTTATTTTAACACTATAGATCTCGCCAAATTTTTCATACATCAAAAAGGAGGGTTCACTAATGATGATTTCGTCATCCCTTTCAAGATAGGCCTTAAAGACAAATTCAAGAATCTCGTTTGAGCCATTTCCAAGGATGATATTTTCTGGAGATAAATTCCATCTTTTGGCAAGGGCAGATCGTAAGGTCTTATAGCTTGCCTCTGGATAGAGATGAATTTCAGTTAGGGCTTCTTTAAGAGCTGAAATTACCTTCGGAGATGGGCCAAGAGGATTTTCATTGGAATTCAATTTATAAATAGGACCTTCAAGCCCGAGCTCCCTCTGAATTTCTTCTAAGGTTTTTCCAGGGGGATAGGGCTTAAGGTCCTTTAACCAGGGCTTGGGGTTCATTAAAAGCCAAGTTTAGCAAGCTCAAGGGTTTTGTCAATCTGCTTTTGAAGTTCAGGAGAAAGTCCTTCAATTTTAACACTTAGAAATCCCTTAACAATTAAGGAAGTGGCTTCATCTTCTGTTAATCCCCTTGCCATAAGATATTCAACCTCTTCCCTTGCAATTTTTCCAACTGCTGCCTCATGGGTGAGCTCAACATCAGAGTAATGACTGTCAAGCTCGGGAATGGCCATCATCAGTCCTTCATCACTAAGCATAAGGCCCTGACACTCAAGATGCCCTTTAACTTTTGGAGCTTTAGCAATAATTTTTCCTCTGGCGATATTAACACCTCCGTATACCACATTTCTTGAAATAATCTCTGTTCTTGTATTTTCAGCCTCAAGGTGCACCTCTCCACCAATGTCAATATGTGAACCAGGGTGATTGGCTATTATACTTACAAAGGAGGCGCGTGCTTCCTCTCCAATTAGCCTGCAAATCGGTGCGGTCTGAATACTTTTTACAGGAAAAAGGCTAACATAAGTAGAGATATATGTGCCTCCTTCCTCAACAAAGATGCCTGTTCTTGGTCTAACTGCGGTCTTTTCTCCCCACATGTGCACCATGGTAAAGGTAAGCTTTCCCCTCTTTTTAATATAGAACTCTGAGATACCAATGTGTAAAGCAGAATCAATATGAGGATGCACTGAACAGGAGGTAATGAGATTAAGCTCTGCCCCTTCTTCAACAATAACAATATTGTGAACCTTCTGGGCAATCTGGCTGGTTCTTATATAAAGACAGGTCTGCACAGGATAAACGAGTTTATAACCAGGTAAAACCCTGATAAAATAACCATCATCCAGATCTTCAGCGGCCTCCTTAGTGAATTCATCCTTTTCAGGTGATACCGCCTTCCAGAGATATTCTTCAATTTTATCAAAGGTCTTTAAGGCCTGGGTTATAGGCATAATCTCAAGCCCTTCTACCTTTTTCTTACAAAGCACTGGCTTTGCATCAACCTGCACGAACTCCCCTTCATGAGGAAGGGCCTCATCTAATCCGAGAAGTTTCAACCTTTCTCTTTCCTCAGAAGAAAGCTTAGAAAGATCCTCCAAAACATTAGCTTCCTTGGCAGATTTATACGCCTTTGGGTCTATTTGATTATTTTTCATCCTATCCTCCTTCTCAAAATTCACACCTTCTTAGACACTTCTGGCACCCTTCATAGCCAAACTTCTGAATACCCTCAAAAATCTCCAAAGGATTACCCTTACAGTAGATCTCACCATTCATAATTACATATCCAAGATCAGCCGTCACATACTGAAGGATAAAACCTGTATGGGTAATAATGAGACCACTTTTTGTTCTTGGGCGATGGGTCTCCTTTTGCAAAAGTTTCTTTATCATCTGGCCAATAAGATGGATATTTTCAAGATCAACCCCTGATTCAGGCTCATCTAATAAAACCAAGTCTGGATCCTGCATAAGAAGTTGCAAAAGCTCACTCTTTTTGATTTCTCCACCTGAAAAACCCCGGTTAACCTCTCTTTCAAGAAAGTGCTCAAACTGAAAAGCTCTGGCAAGCTCTTCAATTTTTACTCCGTTCTCTTTTCCACAGAGTTTTAATATCTCCCTTAATTTAACTCCCTTAATGGTAGGAGGCCTCTGAAACATAATGCCAATTCCCCTTTTAGCTCTCTCATATGGCGGAAGATAGGTAATATCCTCTCCTTTAAAGATAATCTGCCCATGACGGACTCTGTAATTTGGAAAGCCCATAAGGGTCATAAGTAGGGTAGTTTTACCAGATCCATTTCTCCCGAAGATAATGTGGGTCTCCCCGAGGGGGATATTAAGGCTTATGCCCTTTAAGACCTCCTTTCCTTCAACCTCAACCCAGAGGTCTTTAACCTCCAAAAGATTGGCCATAAATACCTCCTACGAAGTTTATAACTTTATAATAATTATCCTTTTTGAAAAGAAAAGCCCTTGAAAAAATTTTTTCTACCTCTAAACTTATTAATAAATTTAAATCTGGTGAGGGGAAATGGAAAGAGTTGAGATTAGATTAGATGGAAGAGATCCCATTATTATTGAAACAGGTGCATATGCCCGTTTAGCCGGGGCCTCTGTTGTAGTAAAACAGGGAGGAACAGCTGTTCTTGTCACTGCCTGTATTAGTGAAAAACCTCTTGAGGGGTTTGACTTTCTTCCCCTCTCAGTTGACTACCGGGAGCAAAGTTCTGCCTGGGGTAGGATCCCGGGAGGATTTCTAAAAAGAGAGGGAAAACCTACAGATAGAGAAGTGTTGGTCTCCCGCCTTATAGATCGTTCTTTGAGACCCCTTTTTCCTGAAGGTTTTTCCCATGAAGTAGTGGTTACAGCACTTACCCTTTCAGCTGATGAAAAACATGACCCTGATGTCCTCTCCCTTCTGGGGGCTTCAGCTGCCCTAATCCTTTCTCCAGCCCCCTTTGAAGGACCTATCGGGGGGTTGAGAGTTGCTCGCAGCAATGGGAAATTTATCCTGAATCCCTCCTATGAGGAAAGACAAAACTCTGATCTTGACCTTGTTGTTGCCTTTACAGAGGACTCTCTTGTAATGGTGGAAGGAGGAGGCAAAGAAATCCCTGAAGAGACGCTCTTACAGGCCCTTTTCTTTGCCTTAGAACAAGGAAAAGTGCTTATCCTTTCCCAGAAAGGTTTAGCTGAAAAACTCAAACCTCAAAAACTCACCTTTACCTCACCCTATGCAGATCAAGAGCTTTATAACTTTGTGGAGCTTAAAACCAAAACAAAGGTTTTGTCTGCCCTTGGCATTCAAGACAAAATTGAGAGGCACAGGGTTCTTGACTTGATTTTTGAAGAGGCCTCCTCTGAAATTGAGGAGTCTCAAAGGGTAAAATTAGCCTTTTTTTATAAAAAACTTCTCCAAAGGCTTTTAAGGGAAAGCCTCTTTTATCAGGGTAGACGCATCGATGGAAGAAAACCAGAAGAGATAAGACCTATAAACATTGAGGTTCACCCCTTTGAAAGACCCCATGGTTCAGCTATATTTACAAGGGGTCAGACCCAGGTTTTTGCAACTGTTACCCTTGGGTCAAGTGAATCTGCTCAGCTTGTGGAGACTATCTTTGAGGGAGAAACCTTTAAAAGATTTATGCTCCACTACAACTTTCCACCCTTCTGCACAGGAGAGGCTCGTCCCTGGGGACCTCCAAGGAGAAGAGAAATTGGGCATGGTGCCCTTGCTGAAAGAGCCCTTGAGCCCCTGATCCCATCTGAAGAAGATTTTCCCTATATCATAAGAATTGTTGCCAATGTGCTTGAATCCAATGGTTCTTCCTCTATGGCAACTGTTTGTGCAGGATCCCTTGCCCTCTTTGATGCAGGAGTACCAGTTAAAAAACATGTTGCTGGCATTGCCATGGGACTTGCAACCTTTGAAGATAAGTATCTTATTCTTACAGATATCCTGGGAGATGAGGATCAGCTGGGAGATATGGACTTTAAGGTTGCTGGAACCCGAGAGGGGATAACAAGCGTGCAGATGGATATAAAAATAAAGGGTCTAAAAAGGGAGGTTCTCTCAAAGGCTCTGGAACAGGCAAGGCTTGCGAGGCTCTTTATCCTTGATAAAATGTATGCAGTCTTACCTCAACCCAGGGCTGAACTTTCCCCCTTTGCCCCCTGTATTGAAATTATCACCGTTCCAGAGGATAAGGCATCTTTAATCATAGGCCCCGGAGGAAAGACCGTTAAAGATATCCGGGATAGAACTGGAACTACCATCTGGGTGCTTGAAGGAGGCAGGGTCTCCATATCTGGTCCAAATAGGGAAGGAGTTGAATCTGCTAAAAGGGAAATCTTAAATCTTGTGGCAGAGGTTGAGATAGGAAAGATTTACGATGGCAAGATCACCCGCATAGAACCCTATGGACTCTTTGTTGAGGTTTTACCGGGAAAGATCGGACTTCTCCATGTCTCCAAAATGGATAATCCTCCCAGAGATCTAAAAAGTGTCTATAAAATAGGAGATAAAATTCGGGTCAGGGTCATTGAGATAGATGAGGCAGGACGATTTAAGCTTACCACCCTTCTGGGAACAGAAGATGCAGGACCTCTATTATAAAAGGCTCTTTGAGACCTTTTCTTTTTTAAAGGAGCAAGTTCCCTTTCATCCTGAAATTGTTATCACCCTTGGGACAGGCTTATCAAATCTTTCCGAAGCTGTTGAAAAAGAATGGATTATGCCCTACGCAGAGATTCCTAACTTTCCCCAATCCACTGTGGAAACCCATGCGGGAGAACTTATCTTTGGAAGGCTTTCCAATAAAAAGGTAGTCCTTTTAAGGGGAAGATTTCACTATTATGAAGGCTACTCCGCTAAGGAGCTTACCTTTCCACTGCGAGTGCTTACTCTATTTAAACCCACCATCTACCTTGTCTCCAATGCTGCAGGAGGACTAAATCTCTCCTTTAGAGCTGGGGATCTAATGCTTATTAAAGACCATATAAACCTCATTCCCGATAATCCCTTAAGGGGAATTAACTATGAAGAGCTTGGGCCGAGATTTCCAGACCTTTCCTGTCCCTATGCGCAGGATCTCAGGAATTTATTTAAAGACACTGCCAGGGCACTCGGGGAAGAACTTCAAGAGGGGGTCTATGTAGCAGTCCCTGGACCAAGCCTTGAAACACCAGCAGAGACAAAATTTTTGAGAATGATTGGAGCAGATGCAGTAGGTATGTCAACAGTGCCTGAGGTTATAGTTGCAATCCATGCTGGACTCAAGGTTCTTGGTGTTTCTGTTATTGCTAATGTAAATAATCCCGATAATTTTCAACCCATTCTTTTTGAAGATGTTGTTGCAGAAGCTCAAAGGGCTGAAAAAAGGCTAACAAAATTGGTCGTGGAATTTCTAAAGCGAATTTAAAAATGGGAAAACTTCTCATAAGTTATACCCCCTTTGAAATCCGGGTTGGGCTGATTGAAGATCAGTCCTTAGTTGAATACTATGTGGAACGACCATCTGAAAAAGGGCTTGTAGGCAATATTTATAAAGGTAAGATTGTAAGAGTTGTCCCGGGGATAAATTCTGCCTTTGTTGATCTTGGGCTTGAGAGAACAGCCTTTCTCTTCGGAGATGACTTAATCCCCCCTGAGGATATTGAATGGGATCGGGAAGTAACCCCTATTAGTCCCCAGGAAATCCTTAAGGAAGGCAAAGAGATCCTTGTTCAAGTCATTAAAGAGCCCCTTGGACATAAAGGGGCAAGAATTTCTACAAATCTCACTCTTCCTGGCCACTATCTTGTCTATCTTCCCTATTTTCATCATATAGGTATCTCAAGAAAGATTAAAGAAGAAGTTTTAAGACGCAATCTCAGGGAGATGGTTGAAAGATTACGACCTCCCCACACAGGGTGGATCATACGCACTGCAGCTGTTGAAGCGGATGAAAACTCCTTAAAAAGAGAGATTGAGTTTTTGCTCTGCCTCTGGGAAGATATAAAAGAAAGGGCCATGAAAGTTAAAGCCCCTGCTTTACTCTATGAGGAACTCAATATTGCCTTTCGTTCCATCCGGGATCTTTTTACTAAAGAGATCTCAACTATTCTGGTGGATGATCTGGAGTTTTATCAGAAACTACGGGACTTTCTGGAAAGATATTTTCCAGATTTTCTTTCAAGGCTTGAACTTTTTGAGGGTAATGAAGATCTCTTTTATACTTATGGTTTTCAGACAGATGTTAAAAAGCTTCTTGCAAGAAAGGTCTGGCTAAAATCAGGGGGATTTATTGTGATAGAGCCCTGCGAGGCCTTCACCGCCATTGATGTAAATACTGGAAGATTTGTGGGGGAATCTGAACTTGAGGAGACTATTTTAAAGACAAATTTAGAAGCAGCTCAGGAGATTGCCAGCCAGCTTAGATTGAGAAACATCGGAGGCCTGATAGTTATTGACTTTATTGATATGGACAATCCTGATCATCAGGAATTAGTTCTTGAGACCCTCAAGAATGCCCTTAAAAAGGATAAGGCCAAACACAGCTTTCTTCCCATATCAGACTTTGGGCTTCTTCAGATGACCAGAGAACGCCGAAGAGACTCTCTTTACGAGGTCTTTTATGAAACCTGTCCCCTCTGCGCAGGAGAGGGAAGAATCAAAAGCAGACGCACCATTTATTACGACCTCTTAAGACGAATTTTAAAGATGGGGATTCATCTAAAAAATAAAACCCTTGTGATTGAGGTTCATCCAAACCTTACAGAAATAATTGGAGAAGAGATCTTCCATCTTGAAGAGCTTGAAAAGAGATTTAATTTTAAATCTATTATAAAATCTAATCGAGACTTATGGCCCTGGGAGTATAAGTTTAATATTCAAGGGAGCTAAGGAAATTGACAAAATATCCAGCTATCTTTCTTGACCGAGATGGAACTATTAATGAAGAGGTAGGGTATCTTAATCACTTAAGCAGGCTTAGAATCTTAAAAGGGGTTCCTCAGGCCTTAAAGCTTTTGCAGTCAGCAGGGTTTAAACTTTTTGTTGTCACCAATCAGAGTGGTCCTGCCAGAGGATATTTTCCTGCTGAGCTTGTGGATAGGATTCATGACGAGATCCAGAAAAGACTTCAGCGTTCAGGTGTAAATGTAGAGGAATTTTTTGTCTGCCTTCATCACCCAGAGGAAAAATGTTCCTGCAGAAAACCCAATACAGGTCTTCTTGAAAAGGCCTTTGCTAAATATCCTATCCTGCGAGAAAAATCTTATGTAATCGGGGATAGACTTATTGATGTGGAACTTGCCTTAAGAGCAGGCTTAAAGGGTATTCTTGTCCTTACAGGCTATGGAAGGGGAGAGGCTCAATATCTTCTTCCTAAGAAGGACTTTAGGCCTTATTTTATTGCCCAAAACCTTGTGGAAGCTGCAGAATTTATTCTGAAGGATAGTCAGATTTAGAATTGCAATTCCTCATTGTAAAACTCTCAGCCCTTGGAGATGTTATTCAGACCTTACCTGCCCTTAATCTACTTAAAAGGGTCTACCCAGAGGCAGAAATTGACTGGATAGTAGAGGAGAGAAATGGAGAACTTCTCCTTGACCATCCCTATTTAAGAAGGGTCTTCTTTTTTAAAAAGGTCTTCTTTAAAAACCCAGGCAAGTTTTTTTCCTTCATACGAAATCTTCGAAAAACCCAATACACAGCAATTATTGATTTTCAAGGGCTTTTAAAAAGCGGTATACTTACCTTTTTTGCTAAATCCAAATATAAAATAGGTTTTTCCAATCACAGAGAGGGAAGCCCCCTTTTTTATAATGTCAAGTTTCCACCCTTTGATCCAGAGCTTCATGCTGTCAAGCGTTATCTCCTATTAGTAAAAAATACTGTTAATTTTTTGACACCTGAAGTCTCCTTTTCATTTCCAGAAGATGAAATCCTTTATCATCATCCTCTTGTAGAGCATAAACCTACTCTTGAGACTAAAAGGCCCTATTTAATTCTCATTCCCGGGGCAAGATGGGAAACAAAACTCTGGCCCTTTGCACATTGGAAATCCTTCCTTGAACTTTCCTCCGAGCTCAGGAAAAAATATGATTTCTATTTTATTGGAAGTGAAAAAGAAAGGGAAATCAAAATCTGGGCTGAAGAGATGGAGAAGTCCTTTTCAGGAGTCTTCTCCTTAATAGGGAAACTCTCCTTAAAAGAGGTTGTTTTTTTAATAAAAAGGGCCGAGTTTATTGTCTCTGTTGATACAGGAACTATGCACCTTGCCAGTCTTTTAAATAGACCTATTCTTGCCCTCTTTGGCCCAACCTCTCCCCAGAGAACTGGTCCCTGGAGTAAAAACTCCTTTGTCATACAGGAAAAGCTCTCCTGTGTCCCCTGTTTCAAACGCAGATGCCTTACCCTTACCTGCATGCAAGGACTCAGCCCTGAAAAAGTCTGGACAAAATTAAAAGAACTCTTATCCTAAAGGTCAATTTTTTGACATGGGAAAAAATTTCCTCTCCTTTTTAAGGTCTGAAGAATTTTCCTCTGGAACTTCCTTTTAAAAGCCAGGTCCAGGAAACAGATTCTGGCATACTTTTTGATATATTTTTATCAGGAGGTAATGGCGATGGCGGGACTGAGGATTAATCCCCAGGTGGGACTTCTTGAGGCTCTTGAATCAGCTCAGCTTCTTGAGAGAAAATTTACTGCCTCTGCCAATAATCTTGCCAATGTGGATACCCCTGGGTTTAAGGCGGATGGGCTTACCTTTAGAGAGGTTTTGATGAAAAAAATTGGCCCAAAATATCAGAAAGCCTTTAAAGAGACTGTGCCTTATCTGAACTCAGAGCAGGGTTTCCTTGAACCCACTCACAATCCCTTACATTTTTCCATAGTGGGAGAGGGCTTTTTTAAAGTGCAGACCCCTCAAGGCATAGCTTACACAAGAGCTGGAAACTTTACCCTTGATGCAGAGAGACGACTTGTTACGCCACAAGGTTATCCAGTTCTTGCCAATGGAGCCCCTGTGATTATTGATCCTGGAATGGCTGCAGAAGGCCTTGTTACCATGGAAAATTTGAAATTAAGAGTTTCTCCTGACGGACTTCTATCTATTGATGGAACTGAGATTGCAAGGCTTGATGTAGTTACCTTTGATGATTTCAGCAAACTGAAAAAGCTTGGAGAAAACCTCTATATCTCAGAGGGAGCTCAGGAAATGATGCCTCTAAATTATGAGGTCAGGCAGGGCTTTGTGGAAAAGTCCAATGTGAATCCTATTAAAGAGATGGTGAACCTAATTGAGATCCAAAGGACCTTTGAATCAGTGCAAAGAACAATTAGAGGGCTTGATGAGGCCTCAGAGAAATTAATTGAAACTGCAAGGAGGTAAAAAGATGATCAGAGGACTCTGGAGTGCAGCAACAGGCATGCAGGCTCAACAGCTTCAACTGGATACTATTGCTAACAATCTCTCCAATGTGAATACCCCAGGATTTAAAAAAAGCCGGGTAGAATTTGAAGACCTCTTTTATCAGAATTTAAAGCTTGCTGGAGCCCTGACAGCAGATGGAGTTCAGGTGCCAGTTGGTATGCAGGTTGGCCTTGGGGTAAGACCTGTTGCGGTTTCAAAGCTCTTTACCCAGGGAGAATATCAGCTAACCAATCAAGAGCTTGACCTTGCCATTGAGGGAAGGGGCTTTTTTAGAGTGGTTATGGGAGGAGAAGAGTTTTACACACGGGCAGGAAATTTCAAACTGGATAGAGATGGTTATATTGTTACCCCGGATGGAGCAAGGCTTCAGCCTGAGTTTGCTGTGCCCACAGGCACCGCTCGTATTGAGGTGACTCAGGATGGTGTAATAACTGCCCTTGACCAGAATGGTAATACCTTAGCTCAGGCCCAGCTCCTCATATACGATTTCCCCAATCCAGCAGGCCTTTATGCAGTGGGAAGAAATCTTTTCAGAGCAACCCCTGCTGCTGGAGATGTAATTGAGGGAAATCCCGGACAAAATGGCTTTGGAACCATTGCTCAAGGGTATCTTGAGATGTCCAATGTGGATATCGTTGAGGAGATGGTAAAGATGATTATTACTCAGAGGGCCTATGAGTCCAATTCCAAAGGGGTTTTAACTGCAGATCAGCTCTTAGAGATGGCCAATAATCTTAAGAGGTAAGCCATGAGGAAACTCCTTTGGCTCTTAACTTTCTGGCTAATCCTTTTTACAAATAATAGTTTGGCTTCTTCCTATTATGAAGAAGGAGATTTAAGAGAGCTCTTTCTCAAAGAGTTTAAGCTCAGGGCTAAGTATCTACGAGGAGAAATTACCCTTGAACGCTTTAGATTTGAGCCCCGGGATATAAAGATCCCTAAAAATTCCCCTTTTAAAGTGGAATGGACAGGGACTCCTCGGGCTGGTTCTAATTCTGCAGTTCTTGTCTTTAATCCCAAGGGGGGGACAAGTCAAATTATCAGGCTCTGGGGGTTCATTGAGGTCAGGATGCCTGTTTTGATTTTGAAAAATAACCTTTCCAGTAAAAGTATCCTCAAAGATGAGGATTTGGCCTTTGAAGCAAGGGAACTATCTCGCCTGCCCCATGATGTAATTTTGAATAAAGAAGAAGCTCTGGGTAAAGAGCTCAGAATGGGAATTAGTGCAGGAACGGTCTTAAGGGCCTCTCACCTCAGAGAGCCCCTTCTGGTTAAAAGAAATCAAGAAGTTGAAATTCTTGCCAAGGGACAAAACTTTGAAATAAAGGCCAAGGGGATTGCCCTGGAAAATGGGAGACTTGATGAATTTATAAGGGTAAGAAATAAAAGTAGCAACAGAGTAATTCAGGCTAAGGTAATTAGTGAAGGCCAAGTGGAGGTGACCTTCTGATGAAGGCTTTTAAATTAAGCTTTGGAATTCTTCTCTTATTTGGATTGAGTGCCTGCTGGGAGTTTGATCCAAAGACCCCGCCTCCTCCACCTCCGCCTCCAAAGGTAAGTATTCCTGAACCAGTTATGCCTCTAAATCAGAGCAAAGGCTCCCTTTTTAGAGAAAGCTCCTCTCTATTTGCCTTTGCAGATAATCGGGCAAGATTTGTTGGAGACCTCATTACTATAAAGATTATTGAGACCTATCAGAGCTCAAATAATGTGAAACAGGGCTCAAGCAAATCAAGTTCCATAAAAGCAGGAATTAATAAACTTTTTGGTTATGAAAACCAGTTTCAAAAAACCTTACCGCTTCCTTCTGGTTTTGATCCTGCCCATCTGGTTGATGGAAGTTTATCTTCTTCAACCTCTGGTCAGGGACAGGTTCAGAGGGATAGTAGAATCCTTGCTACCATTTCTGCCAGAGTGGTTGAGGTCTTACCCAATGGAAATCTCGTTATTCAGGGGGTAAGATCCATTAAAAGAAATAGAGACCTTGAATACATTACCATCACAGGTATTGCAAGACCTCAGGACATAAGTTCTGATAATTCTATTGAGTCCACTAAACTTTCAGACCTCTATGTGGAATATAGCGGGAAAGGACCAAACAGCGAGGCTGCCAGTGGCCCTGGCATTATAACCAGACTACTTCAACTCTTTTGGTTATTTTAGGGGGTTTAAAGATGCGGTGTTTAAAAAAGATTTTTTTAATTGTTCTTTTTTTCACTTTTACCCTTAAGGCTCAGGCTGTGCGCTTGAAGGATATTATGGATGTTGAAGGTGTAAGAGGGAATTATCTTGTGGGTTATGGGTTGGTAGTAGGTCTTAAGGGCACAGGAGATGGGGATCAAACCAAGTTTACCGTCCAGTCTGTGGTGAATATGCTTGAAAAATTTGGCATAAGGGTTCAAAAGGAACAGGTAAAGCTAAAAAATGTAGCTGCTGTTTTAGTTACCGCCTATCTGCCCCCTTATGCTAAACCTGGTCAAAAGATAGATGTAGAGGTCTCAGCCCTTGGAGATGCCAAAAATCTTCAGGGAGGGACTCTTCTTATGACTCCCTTAACTGGGCCAGATGGAAGGGTCTATGCCCTTGCTCAGGGTCCGGTCTCAATCGGAGGTTTTGCAGCAGGAGGGGCCGGAGCACAAACTCAGGTTAATCATCCAACTGCTGGCAAAATTCCCAATGGAGCCATTGTTGAAAGAGAAGTCCCCATGGAAGATATTAATTCTCAGAGTTCCATCTTGATCTCATTGAAAACAGATGACTTCTCAACAACCTCTGAGGTTGCAGAGGCTATAAATTCCTATCTCAGGGGAAAATTTGCTACACCAGCCGACCTGAAAAATATTGAATTGAAGGTGCCTGAAAAATACAGAGGAAGAGTAGTAGCCCTTTTGGGAGAAATTGGGAAACTTGAGGTAAGACCTGATCTACCTGCAAGAGTGGTGATTGATGAAAAGACAGGAACCGTAATAATGGGAGAGAATGTGAGAATATCAAAGGTTGCAGTAGCACATGGTAATCTAAGTGTAACTATTAAAGAGGCCCCTGAAGTGGTTCAACCCCTCCCCTTTGGGAGAGGTGAAACCGCAATTGTTCCGAGAACTGAAGTGACTGCCAGAGAGGAAAAGGCTAAGATCGTTGTCCTTGAAGAAAGTGCTACCTTAGGAGAATTAATAAGGGCTCTGAATGCAGTTGGCGCAACCTCAAGAGAGCTTATTGCCATCTTGCAGGCTATAAAGTCTGCAGGGGCTCTGCACGCCGATCTGATTATCATTTAAGAGGGGAAGGGAATGGAAAATTATGGCTTAAATTTTCAAAGCTTACAAAATATTAAAGCCATAGCCCAAAAAGACCCTAAGCTTGCTTTAAAAAAATTAACAAGGGAGTTTGAATCCCTCCTCTGGTATGAAATACTCAAAGGACTTGATAATACTACCTTTAAAAGTGGTTTCTTTCCTGAAAGCCTTGAGAAAAAGATTTTTCAGGATTATCTCTATCAAGAGGTGGGACGGGCAGTCTCAGGCCGCCCAAGAGGTCTGGGAGATTATCTCTATAAAAACCTTATTAAAAGCCCATATTTTAAAGATAAAACTCAAAATTCCGAAAATTTTAAAAAGGAGGGGTAGATTATGTTAGCAAAAGAATTAATTGAACTAAATAAAGTCCTTGAGGAGGAAAAAAATGCACTGATTAAAGGAACTGTAGACGATATTCTTAAATGGTCAACGCATAAAATTCGTCTTCTTCAGCTTTTGAAGGATAAGAAACTTACCCCTGAAGAAGTTGAATTAGTTAAAGAAATTTATGAAAAAAATGAAAAAAATCGCAGATTGATAGAAACAGGTTTAAATTTCGTCCATGAAGCTTACAGACTATTAACAACTTTACTTATGGATACCCAGATTTATGGTCAGAAAAAAAATCCCAAAAACCCCTCTCTCATTTCTAAGAGGGCTTAAGAAGATATGGCAGGCCTGAGCTCAGCCTTAAACATTGCCAAAAATGCCCTTCTTAACTTTCAACTGGCAACCTCTGTAATATCTCATAATGTTGCCAATGTGAATAATCCCGCCTATTCCAGACAAAAGGCCATTGAAACCACCTATCCCCCAAGCCCCTCTCCTGTTGGCTCAATTGGTTCAGGTTCAAGAATAGAAAAAATTATCCGCTATTTTGATGCCTTCCTTGAAAGAAATATAAATCTAAAAAAAACAGATTATGGACTTGTCTCTGCAAGTGAGGCAGGACTCAATATTCTTGAAAGCCTTTTTAATGAGACTCAGGATAGCGGGCTTTCCAAAATCTTGAGGGAATTCTGGAATGCCTGGCAAAACCTTGCCAATTATCCTGAAAATCTCTCTGCAAGAACCCAGGTGATTGAATATGGAAAACTCATAACTGAAGGCTTAAAAGCCAAATTTCAGGGAATGAGAGATCTTGAAACCCAGATTGGTTTAAAACTTAAGGAGATGGTTGATAACATCAATCGCCTCTCCTCACAGATTGCTGAACTCAACCTTCAGATTATTGCCAGAGAATCAGGGGGGAAAACGGCTAATGACCTGAGAGATCAAAGAGACCGCCTGGTAGGAGAACTTTCTCAACTTGCAAGTATCCAGTATTTTGAAACCAAAGAAGGGGCTTATAACATAATCCTTGGAAAGGGGTTTAATTTAGTAAATCTTGGTTATAACTGGAAACTTGAGATCTCTGGAACAGAGGTTTACTGGGTGGGATCTAATGGTGAAAAGGTGCCTCTTTCAGGAAAAGAGGTGCCAAGTGGAGAACTCGGGGGCTGGCTGAAACTTCTTGAACAGCTATCCGATAGCTTTAACTATGAATATGTCTCAGGCACAAATCCCATATATTTAGCAGGAAGATCCCTCGGGGAGACAGATAAATTCTCAGACCTCGGCATAACCTCTGGAACTATAACCTTTACTGGAAAGGATCACTTTGGAAAAGAAATCTCAGGAACCTTTACCATAACTACTGGAGATGAAACTTTAAGAGATTTTCTAACGGCCATAGAAAGAGCCTATAGTTTTACTGTAAAGGCCTATTTAAAGGATGGAAGGCTTTATGTGGAAGATGCCTTTCGTGGTCCAGGAAAACTTGAATTTTCCATAACTTCAGCTCCAGCAACCCTTAATTTTGGCCGCTTTGATGATCCTGCCTATCAAAGAAGGGTTGAAGAATTAAATCTTGCAGGAAAATTAAAACTTTTCGGTGAGGAACTTATTAAGGCAGTAAATGAACTTCATACCCAGGGAGTTGGGCTTGAATTTTTTACCAAAGAACTTGAAGGCGCTTACTCAGTAAATCAATATATCAAAGAACTTCCCTATTATCTTGAGCTAAATAGAAAAGGTTCCTTTTACCTCTGGGTGAAAGAGGATACTGGTAAAATCAATCCTGTGAGAGTAGATTTAAATCTCCATGAAGATTCAACCCTTGATGACCTTGCAACTACAATAAATCAGGCCTTATCAAATGCTGGTTATGCTACCTCTTCTACCAATTTTGACATTCGCGCTATAGTTAGAGGGGGAAAACTTGTCTTTCAAGCAAGGGATGGTATCTCCTTTGCCTTTTCCAATGACACCTCAGGAATCCTTCTCTCTACAGGAATTAATCTCTTTTTTGTGGGAACAGACCCTGCAGACTTTCAGGTAAATCCCCTTCTTGTGCAAAAGCCAGAACTTTTATCCTCAGGAAAAATGGATGTCTCCGCTTTAAGAACAGGGCTCCCCCTTTTCGGAGTCTTCAGAAGTAAAAATGTTATTGACCCAACTCAGACTTTTCAGGTTAATACCCTTTATGTGCGCCCTTATGATGATAAGGGAAGGGTTTATAATTATCCGCCTCAGGCAGTTTATGAAGGAACCTTTAGCGGGACAACTCTTACAGGGGATCTTACTATCTACTTTAAAGATGCCAATGGAAATACCCTTGGATCACCTTTAATTATCCCCTCAGGAACAGGGATTTCAGATCTTCCAACCCTTTTCAATGGTTCAAATGGTATTAGAGCAGTTCTTGAGGATGGCATCTTAAGACTTGAACTTGTTCCAAATAATGCACCTTCAGGATCAGTCTGGTTTGAAGTTTCAGAAGGGTCTTCAGGCATAAATCCTTTGATCAAGTGGGACAATAATATCAAAGCCTTTGCAGTTAGCATAAATCCCACAGGATCAACGGATCCAGATACCCTTCAGGAAATTCTAAATAAACTAAACAGGCTTCCCTTTTTAAGGGCTTATAGAGATGAATTCGGGCATGGAGTTTTTAGGCTTGAACCTAATCAGACCAAGGTCTATGGCTTTGAACTGGGAGAAAGCCTTGTATCTGGAGCTGACCCCTCTTCTCCAAATGATAGCCTTTTGAGCTACCTAAGGGACCAGAATATGTTTATTCCCTCCTTTAGATGGAATGGCACCTCTGAATTTCGCTTTCTTTCAGGCCTTGAGCCCATTATTAAGCCAAAAGTTTATATGGGAAATGCAGGTATTACCCCCTCCTCATCAGCTTCTTATACAGTTAAATTTTTTGATAATAATGGTGACATAGTTGGAACAGCTTCAGTCTCAGGAGAAGACACCCTTTCTGATTTAATAACCAATTTTGATGGAGTCCCAGGGTTTAAAGCCCGAATCCTTGGGGATAAATTTTACATCTGGCTTGATCCCTCTGAGAGTGGAGCACCTACCAATGCAGCCTATTTTACCATTGAGATAGCTGATGATTCAAATAGCCCTTATGAGGGAGCCTTAGGACTTATAAGAACCTCTTCAGGGGTTTCTGGCCTTAAGGCTGGTGAGATCTCTTCTTATCTTTTTGATGAAAAGGGAAATCCTATTGATACTGTGGAAGACCCCTTTAATGTGGTTGATCCCTTTAGAATTGAGCTAACCACAGAAAAACCCCTCTTTCAGATCCTTCAGACTATAAATGCCCCGGAAAATGCCAAGTGGGCATTATCTTCTCGTCTTGATCGGGAAGGAAAACTCATTGTGGAAACCACAGGACTTTATAAAACCAAAAGCTTTATCCTTGAAGACACAAAACCCCTTATTGCTGGAAACACCCTGACCCTCAATAATCTCAAATATGACCCGGTGACTAATTCCTATTATTATTTGAGCGATTTTAGAGCCCTGGCTTCAGCCTCCTTTTCAACTCAAACCATAAGAATTACACTGATTGATGACAAAGGAAACCCTATCTCAGGAGCATATGCAGATGTAGAAATAGGTTCCGCATTGAATGTGATCTTTAGTGCTATAAATAACATACTTATAGGTGGAACAAATTATTTTGAGGCTGGGCTTGATACCTCTGGCAAAATCTATATCAAGCTCAAGAATTTTACTTACGGAACTCCACCTAAAAAAGTTTTAGGCTTTAAAATTGAGACCACTACACCACCAACTGATGGTAATGATTTTACTACTTTTATACTTTCCAAGGTTTCACAGAAGGACACAAGGGGTGAGGGCCTTATTCACAATCTTAACCCCTATGAGCTCAAAAGAGGTGATAATCGTATTGCTCAGGCTATTGCAGACTCAGCCACAGATACCCGCAAGGCACTAAATCTTTCAAACCTTGAAAATTACTATGCCAGCATGGTAGGTGAAATTGGCACAACTACCAAGGCTGTAAAAGAAAACAAAAGCTTTCTTGATGACCTCTTAAGACAGCTTAATACTTTAAAGGATTCTATTTCCGGGGTTTCTCTTGATGAGGAGATGGCAAATCTTATCAAATATCAGCAGGCCTTTACCGCAACTGCCAAAATTCTTTCCACTGTGGAAGACATGTTTGATGCTCTAATTAGTGCCAAACGCTAAAGAAGGGGGGTGATTTGATACCATGAGAATTGGTATGAATACCAAATTTGGAGCGGTTCTTTCTGACCTTGAAAGGCTTTCCTCTGAGATTACCCTCAATCAGCTAAAAATCTCCTCAGGTAAGAATTTCCTGAGACCTTCAGATGATCCTCCAGCCTCAGTTATTTCTCTTAACTATAAACAGGGAATCTCCCGCATTGAGCGTTATATGAGAGCCATTGAGGAGGGCTATGCCTTTCTTAAGGCTCAGGAGGCAACCCTTTCCAGTGTGGAAGACCTTGTTGCCAGAGCTAAGGTTCTTGCCCTTCAGGGAGTAAATGCCACTCAGGATCTCAACGCAAGGAAAGCCACAGCTGAAGAAATAGATAAAATTGTGCATAGTCTTCTTGCCCTTGCTAATTCCCAAATTGGCGAAAAATATCTCTTTGCAGGGCAAAAAACTACAGGCTTTCCCCCAGGAGAAGCACCCTTTAAACTGGTTAAAGAAACCCTGCCAGATGGACAGATCATTGAAAGAGTTATCTATCAGGGCTCAACTGAGGATTTTGAAATGGGCTATGATAAGGATATGAAAATGACCCTTGGAGAAAATGGACAAAAAATCTTTATGGACTCAGGGGTATTTGAAACCCTTTTATCTTTAAAAAGAACCCTTCTTGCAGATAATCAAATTGATTACAAGAAGGAACAGTATAATATCCAAGAGGCAATAGGAAAACTTGATAGGATTTATAATCACTTTGCTGAAAAAAGAGGAAAGATTGGGGCTCAAATGGCTCATTTTGAGACCAAAAAGAATCTCTATATGGATTTCAAACAGACCCTTGAGAGCAATCTTGGAGAGGTTGAAAGTGCTGATCTTGCTAAACTTGCCTCACGCTTACAAAGCCTGAGTATAGCCTATGATGCAGCCTTAAGGGCAGTAGCCCTTTTCTCGGATATGAGCCTTGCCAAATATATTTAATCAGTTTTTGCAATAACCCCTCCCCCAAGCAAAAACTCTCCCTCATAAAAGGCGCAAACCTGCCCTGGAGTTACCCTTTTTACTGGTTTTTTAAGAATTATTTTCCAGAACTCGCCCTCTCTCTTTATTTCCTTAACAGGCACTTTCTCCGTGCGATATCTAATTTGAGCTCTTGGGCTTTCCCAGTATTCCAGCGGAAGCTGAAAATTTATATCCTCAAGATAAAACTCCTCCCTTTCAAGTTCCCTTTCCTCTCCAAGATGGATCCTATTGGTTTTAGCCTCAATTTTTACCACATATAGAGGCTTCCCGAAAGGAAGATTAAAACCCCTTCTCTGACCAATGGTATAAAAATGAATCCCCTTATGTTTACCAACCACTCTTCCTTGATAAATTATCTCCCCTTCCCTTTCACCAAGATGTTCTTCCAAATACTCCACAAGACTTTTTCCCATAAAAAAACAGACCTCCTGAGACTCTTCTTTTTTCCAGAATTTAAGTCCTTCCCTTTCAGCAAGGTTGCGGACCTCATCCTTACTTTCAAACTCCCCCACAGGAAAAAGAAGCTCAGGAATTCGCTCCCCTGGAATAAGAGAAAGGAAATAGGACTGGTCTTTTTTACGATTCCGTGAAATTTTTAAAAGGGGATAACTTTTGTAAAACCCCTTTTCAACATAATGACCTGTAGCATAAAAATCAACTCCTAAATCCCTTTTAACAAGTTCTAAAACCAATCCAAATTTTATCTTTCTATTACATAGGGCACAGGGGTTAGGAGTTCTCCCGAGGGAATACTCATTTATAAAGGACTCAATAATTTCCCTTTTGAAAACCTCCCTCAAATCAAAGAAATAATGAGGAATCTCAAGAGCTTCTGCTACTTTCATTGCCTCTTCAAGGGACTTTTCTTGATTATCAAAGAGAAGAAAACTAATTCCTATAACCTCAAATCCCCTTTTCTTCAAAAGAAGGGCAGATACCGAACTATCTACCCCCCCACTCATAGCCACTGCAACCTTCATTTTTACTCAAAAACTGCGCAGTTTTGCCCGTTTACTTATGCAAAATTAAAAACATCTTAATAAGACAAATTTTTCACAATTATAATAAAAACTCAAACTCAAAAAATAAATTAGAGCCTTATTTTTATTATACCTCTGCTTTAAAGAAAAGCAAAAAATTGTATGCGTCCATATCCTCTCACCTTTTTCCACCCTTCATTTTTCTTGTAAGGATGTGAACTTATGGAAAACTTATACAAAAAAACTTTAAAAAAGAAAATTTTCACAAAACATTATAAGGTTATGTTTTTGAATTACTTTTAAAAAAAGAAAAAATTTAAAAAAGGAGGTAATTATGGCAAATCAATTTGAGGGATCCTGGATCTGCTCAACTACTAATTGCGGATACATTTATAATCCAGCCAAGGGTGATCGTAAAGGGAAGATACCTGCTGGAACTCGCTTTGAGGATTTACCTGAGGAATGGAGATGTCCTGTCTGTGGAGCTTCCAAAAAGGCTTTTAAACCCATGAGTGAAGTTGAAGGGGAACAGGAAAAATAAAAAAGGGGGCTTAAGAGCCCCCTTAAGTTAAGAGGGGTTACCTCCTTAAAATTCGCCACCTCCTGGCATAGGAGGCATTTTTTCTTCCTTCTTGGGTTTTTCAGCTACCATGCACTCGGTAGTAAGAAGAAGTCCTGAGATAGAAGCAGCATTCTGAAGGGCGCAGCGAGATACCTTCTTGGGATCTATAATTCCAGCGGCTACAAGATCTTTGATCTCACCATTAGCCGCGTCAAAACCAACGGGACCTTTTTCAGCCTTAACTTTTTCTACAATAATAGAGCCCTCATATCCAGCATTACCAGCAATCTGGCGCAAAGGTGCCTCGAGGGCCTTTTTGATTATTTCAATACCATGCTGCTCCTCCCCATCAACCTTTAAATTGTCAAGAACAGGTAGGCATCTGATATAAGCGGTTCCACCACCGGGAACAATACCCTCTTCAACAGCTGCCTTGGTAGCATTGAGGGCATCCTCCACACGGGCCTTCTTCTCTTTCATTTCAGTCTCAGTAGCAGCTCCAACATAAATTACTGCAACTCCTCCCACAAGCTTAGCCAATCTTTCCTGAAGTTTCTCACGATCGTAATCAGAGGTGGTCTCCTCAATCTGGGCACGGATCTGTTTAATTCTGGCCTCAATGTCTTCTTTCTTTCCAGCGCCATCAATAATTGTGGTGGTCTCCTTGGCTATAACAACTCTTCTTGCCCTTCCAAGGTCTTTAAGCTGGGCATTTTCAAGCTTCATTCCAAGCTCTTCAGATATGAAAGTTCCGCCAGTAAGAATGGCAATGTCCTGTAACATAGCCTTTCTTCTCTCACCAAACCCAGGAGCCTTAACTGCACAGCACTGGAGCACTCCTCTCAAACGGTTAACAACCAGGGTTGCCAGGGCCTCACCTTCCACATCTTCAGCAATAATGAGAATAGGTTTTCCTGAACGAGCTACCTGCTCAAGCACTGGAAGTAAATCCTTCATAGAACTAATCTTTTTATCATAGACAAGGATATAAGGATCCTCAAGGACGCACTCCATTTTATCTGCATCAGTTACAAAATAAGGAGAAATATAACCTCTATCAAACTGCATTCCCTCAACCACATCTAAATAGGTCTCAAGACCTTTGGATTCTTCTACAGTGATAACCCCTTCTTTTCCAACCTTATCCATGGCATCAGCAATGAGATTTCCAATGGTATCATCATTATTAGCTGAAATGGTTGCAACTTGTGCAATTTCCTGACGGGTTCTGCAAGGCTGGGAAAGTTTTTCAAGTTCCTTAACCACTTCCTCTACCGCCTTATCAATACCTCTTTTAATAGCCATGGGATTAATTCCAGCAGCTACAAGTTTAACTCCTTCCTGGAAAATTGCTTGAGCAAGAACAGTAGCAGTAGTAGTTCCGTCTCCAGCAACATCACTTGTCTTGGAAGCCACCTCTCTTACCATCTGGGCTCCCATATTTTCAAATTTATCCTCGAGCTCAATTTCTTTGGCAACAGTTACACCATCTTTGGTAATAAGAGGTGAACCAAAAGATCTTTCAAGGATGACATTTCTTCCCTTGGGCCCAAGGGTAACCTTTACTGCATTGGCAAGTTTGTTAACGCCAGCCAGAATTTTATCTCTGGTATTGGCTCCGTAAATAATGTCCTTAGCTGCCATAAATCCACCTCCTCCTTATATAGATTTTTTAGGTTAATTAGCCTTCTATGATAGCTAAAACATCATCTTCTCTCATGATGAGATATTCTTCGCCTTTGATTTTTATTTCAGTGCCTGCATATTTGCTGAAAAGGATCTTGTCCCCTTCTTTGACAATAAGAGATTGTTTTTGACCATTTTCAAGAAGCCTGCCCTCGCCCACCGCAATAACTTTACCCATAATGGGCTTTTCTTTAGCGGTGTCAGGGATGATGATACCTGATTCAGTTCTTTGTTCCTCCTCAATGCGTTGAACAAGAATACGATCATAAAGTGGTTTGATCTTCATAGATCCACCTCCCTCCTCAATATTGATTTTTGGTTAACCAAAAAATAATCATTCCTTTTTAAAAGACAAGGGGGTATGCGTATATATCTTTTGAGATTTAAATCTGCTGATTTTAGCAGATAAATCTGCTTTTTAAATTTCCCATAGGCTATCTTTTTGAAATCAAGGCAGATTCAACATTAAAGCAGGGGTAGACCAGTCTGCCCCAGGTTGAAATCCTCCCTTAAAACTGATTGGTTGTATTATAAATTCTCAGTATGGAGGTGGAAAAATCTAAAAATCTAAAAATTCTTCAAGATAACCGAGAACTTTGGAGAGTTCCTGGGAAGTATCCAGAATTAATAAATTATCTTCTGACTGTGGGGGCTCAAATCTTTCCTTTTGCTTAAGATAGGTCTCAAAGAGGGCATCTGATGCAGTTTTCTCCTTAAGCCTTTTTTCTATACGCTCCTTTACTACCTCATCCGTAGCGGTGCATAAGACCCAAAGGGGCTCAATACCAATTCCTTCTAAAGCCTTCTTAAGATTATCCCTAAATCTTTTCTCTCTGAAAGTAGCATCAATAACAACATCCCTTCCAAAGGAAGTCTCCTCTATAGCCTTTTCTATCAACTGAGCATAGGTTTTTTCTGTCATCTCAGGGGAGTAAATTCCCCTTTCAAACTCAGCAAAATAGTGCTCCTCAGGGCTTAAACTCAAAAGTCTTTTTCTTTCAATATCCGATGAAAGATAGGCGACTGGATACCTTGCTTGAATTTCTTTAGCCAAAAAGGTCTTCCCTGTTCCTGAAAGCCCCATAAAAACAGCTACCTTTGGTTTCCCCCCTGCATAGGAAAAGGCAAGATCAAAATATTTCTGAGCTGATTCAAGGGCTTTAATCCTCTCTTCCTCTGGAACCCTCTCATCTTCAGAGGTAAAACAACCTATTTTCCCCCTCACATAAGCCCTGTAACACTTGTAAAAATCAAGCACCTCATAAAGCCCTTTGTCTCCACTCTTCTTCACATACTCCTCTATAAAATAATCAGAAAATTCTTTAAGACGATAAAAGTCAAGATCCATGGCAAGAAAGGCAAGATCCTGAGCCACATCTCCACATCTAAAGCGATCATTAAATTCAATACAATCAAAGATATAAACCCTTTTTAAGTCATCAAAGCAAATATTGGCAGAATAGAGATCACCATGACCATCTCGAATATAACCCTCTTTTATTCTTTTTTGAAAAATTGAAGCCCTCTCCTTAATAAAATTTCTGGTATAATTAACAATGTGTTCATATTTTCTTTTGGTTAAGGCTTTACCTACAAAACCTTTAGTTTGCTCAAAATTTTCCTCAGTATTAAAGGAGATCACCTCAAGACTTCCAAAGTAATTCACCTTCTCTCCAGTTTCTGCACTTTTATAGAAGGGAACCAGGGTATCCACAATGAGATCAAGATGAGCCTTAGTTAAGAGCCCCTCCCTTAAGAGCCCTTTCATCATCCCCTCTTCAGGAAGCCTTCCCATCTTAACGGCATATTCAACTGGCTCACCCTCTCCCTCAATCTGATAACCTTTCTCTGTTTTAACAATAGGAACCACCCCTATATAAAGATCTCCACAAAGCCTGCGGTTAAGCTCTACTTCCCTTTCACAATAAAACTTTCTTTTTTCAAGGGTGGTAAAGTCAAGAAATCCAAAATTTACGGGCTTTTTGATTTTATAAACTATAGAATCAGTAATAATCACATAGGAGATATGGGTCTGCAGAATCTGAAATGTTTTTGTGTCAAAGGGAAGATTGCTAAATGTTAAGACCTCTGCCCAGGGAATGGTATTTTCCATAGCTAAATCTTAAAAGGATTTTAAAATCTTGCAAGACCTGTGTATGCGTCCATATCTTTTGAGACTCTTATCTCCCCTTTTTAGCAAATAAACTGGGTTATTCTTTTATCCTAAACATTAAACGATAGATCTTCCCCTAAATTGATGAAACATATGTTATTTGACATTATTTCTACCTTTCACCTCTCACCTCTTACCTTTTTACCTTTTACCACCTTTTTTCCTGTAAGGTATAAACTTATGCAGACCTAAGGTTCTCTCCTTATATTTTGATTAGATTTTTCAATTAATTTTAAATTAAAAATTGAAATTTTTTATTTGTTTTTACTTCTACTATAGTGTATTTTTTAATGATAACAAAAATTGCAGGAGGCTTTTCCTATGAAAGAGGTTGATGCAAGGGGGCTACCTTGTCCTCAACCAGTGATCAAAACTAAAGAGGCTTTAGATGAAATCCAGGTAGGTGAAAAAATAAGGGTTTTAATTGATAGTGAGGTCTCCCTTCAAAATATCCAAAAATTTCTCTCTGCTCAGGGGCATAAACTTCTCTCCACAGAAAAAAAAGGGGAAGAATTTCATCTTCTCATTGAAAAGGGAGAAGGAATTTCCTCAGAAGAATATGTAATCTCCTGCCCCAGAGAAGGGGAGAAAAATCTTCTTGTAATTGTTGCATCTGATCACATGGGGGAAGATAGAGAATTAGGAAAAATTCTTCTTAAAGGCTTTTTTGAGACCATGCTTGCTCAGAATCTCCTTCCTGACAGGATCTTTTTTATGAACACAGGGGTAAAACTTACCACTCTTGATGAGACCTTTATCCCTCTTCTCAAAGAACTTGAAAAAAGAGGAGTTGAGATCTTTTCCTGCGGAACCTGTCTTAAATATTGTAATCTTGAAAAGGATTTAAAAGTGGGGTTAAGAGGTGGAACTGACACCTATCTTGAAGCCCTTTTCAACTTTAAGAGAACTCTATACATAAGATAAGATTTTATCAGTTATAATTCTTAACCCATCCTCCCCAAAAGTCTTTATCTTTTTGATTTTTTTGAAAATTCCATTAAAATAAAAGAACTTTTTGCAATGGCCCATAAATTTGATCCCAGAAAGCTGGAAAAATTGGAAAGTCCTGAAAGGCTTAAAATCTTTGATCCAGAAGCTCTATTCAAAGATTTGAATCTTAGCCATTTTGAGAGTATTCTTGACTTTGGAGTTGGCACAGGTTTTTATTTACCCTATCTGGTATCTCTTTTAAGCCCCTCTGGCACAATTTATGCTATTGATATTCAGGAAGAGCTCTTAAGATATGCCCAAGAAAAATACAAAGATTCTCCCCTCATGAAAAAAGTAAAATTTTTGAAGATAGATGAATTTGAGCCCCTTCCTTTTAGCCCAGCCTTTTTTGATTTCATTTATCTTGCCTTCACTTTTCACGAACTCAATGAACCGCATCAGACCTTAAAAGATTTGCATCACCTCTTAAAGAAAAAGGGCAAATTACTCCTAATTGACTGGGACAAAAGAGAAAGAGATATGGGGCCACCACCAGAGGAGGTCTTTGAAAAAGAGGAGATCATAAACCTCTTAAAAGAAAGTTCCTTTAAGATAAAACAAAAAATTGCCAAAGAACCTTATGTTTGGATATTTTTAGCCGAAAAAGTATAGGAGGAGGCGCACCAAAAAATGCAATGCCCAAGGCTTAAGACCCTTTTGCGAGACTGGTATCAACAGGTAAGAAGCTTCACTTTATCTCCCATTAAAATGATGGAGCTTGTGGATAGACATATTAAACAATGCTCGATTTGTAAAGAGGATCCTGACCTTAATTTAGAATTAGATCAACTGAGAGAAATCATTCGTGTCCCTCACACCATCCTCCCAAAGGAAGAAAAAGTTACAGAAGAACCAGTGTATGTATATGAGGAGGAAGCTGAGGAACCTGAAGAAGAACTTTAGTTTCCCTCTAATTGGCTTACATTGAGGCCCTAAAGGCAGATTCAAAGGAGGGATATTTGAAAGTAAAACCCCTTTCAAGGAGTCTTTTTGGAATCACCCTTGCACTTGCCATAATTACATCGGCAAGTTCTCCATAAAGAAGCCTTAGGGCAAATTTGGGTACTGGAAAGAGAGTGGGTCTCCGTAAAACCTTCCCTATAATCTTTGTCATTTCTTTATTTTGCACAGGTTCAGGAGAAGTGACATTAAAAATTCCACTAACCTCTTTTTCATAAAGAAAGTCAATGGCTCTTACTAAATCTTCCACATGAATCCAGGGAAACCACTGCTTTCCTGAACCAAGCCTTCCTCCAAGGCCAAGTTTAAAAAAGGGAAGGATCACAGAAAGCATCCCTCCACCCTTTCCAAGGACAATCCCAAATCTACCCACAATAATTCTTGCTCCAGTGGATTCTCCTTTCAAAGCCTCTTCTTCCCAGGCCTTGCAAAGCTCTGATACATACATCTTACCAGGAGGACTCTCTTCTGTTAGCTCCCTTTCCCCTCCATCTCCATAATAACCAACTGCACTGGCATTAAAAAGAATATTTCTTTCGGTTAGGACTTCAACTACCCTTCTTGTGGAAAGTATTCTTGAATCCCAGATAAGTTTTTTATATTCAGGAGTCCAGCGTTTAAAAATAGTCTCTCCTACAAGATTGATTACATAATCCATTTCAGGTATAAGCCTTTGCCAGTCTCCTCCTTTTAAAGCCTCTCCAAAAACGACCTCAACTCCTGGTTTTATAGTTTTAACCCTTTGAGGATTTCTTACTAAAAGGAAAACCCTTGCACCTTTATTGAGATAATATTCGGTAAGATAACTACCAATAAATCCAGTTCCTCCAAGAATAAAGACTTTCATTTTTCAGCCATCCTCAAGGCCTTTTTAAGTTTTTTAAGAATCTTTGGCTGAT
This sequence comes from Caldimicrobium thiodismutans, assembly GCF_001548275.1. Classification (GTDB taxonomy): domain Bacteria; phylum Desulfobacterota; class Thermodesulfobacteria; order Thermodesulfobacteriales; family Thermodesulfobacteriaceae; genus Caldimicrobium; species Caldimicrobium thiodismutans. Next base: position 144,619 of record NZ_AP014945.1, on the reverse strand, counting down.
CCTTTTTAAGAAAACAATTCTTGCAAAGATAGGCCCCTCTTCCTGGTAAGATTCCCTTTTCATCAAGAAGGATTTCTCCCTTACTGGCGACAAATCTTATAAGCTCTCCTTTAGGAACCTTTATTCTACAGGCCACACAGGTTCTTTCTGGAACATGTCCCTTCCGAGGCACTATTTTAGGGCGCTTTTTGCCTTTTCAAGGATTTCTTTAACCTGGTCTTCCGAAAATCTGGTAAGTTGAGAAATTCGCTCGGGCGGAGTTTCAAGAAGAGTTTTTAAATCTCTGATATCAGCCTCATAGAGATGTCCTGCAATCTCATCAGAAAGACCTGTCACTTTAAGAAGTTTCAAAAATTCAGGATCCTGTCTTCTCATGTATTGAGTTTCACTTAAAATATCTATTCTCCAGCCTATAAGCTTTGAAGCCAGTCTTACATTCTCTCCTTTTCTTCCGATTGCCAGGGAGAGTTGATCATCAGGCACTATAACCTCAAGGGTCTTAGTTGCTTCATCCACGATAACCTTACTGCACTCGGCGGGTGATAAAGCATTATAGACAAACTTAGCTGGATCCTTTTCATAAAGAACCACATCTATTTTTTCACCTTTGATTTCCTGAAGCACTGCAGAAATCCTTGAGCCTCTAACCCCCACACAGGCTCCCACAGGATCCACATTAGGGTCTGTAGAGGCAACGGCAATCTTTGTTCTTGAGCCTGGCTCTCTTGCAATAGCTATAATTTTAACTAAACCTTCTTGAATTTCAGGTACTTCTTTTTCAAAGAGTTTCTTAACAAAGGCTGGATGAGACCTTGAAACTACGATCTGAGGCTCCTTCTGGCGATAAACCTCAATTACTATGGCCTTAACTCTATCTCCACGATGATACCTCTCCGTAGGTATTTGTTCTTCCTCAGGCAGCAGGGCCTCTGCTCTACCCAGATTAAGCACTACATCCCGTTTGATAAAACGATGCACATAACCTGTCACTATTTCTCCAAGGCGATGCTTGTATTCATCATAGATTATCTGTTTTTCAGCCAAGCGCAGGCGTTGAGAAAAGAGCTGTTTTACAATTTGAGCTGCAATTCGCCCAAGGTCCTGAAGGTTAATCTTTTCACCAAGCATATCTCCTATGCTCACATTGGGTGAAAGCTTTTGTGCAGAATCAAAGGCTATCTCACGGTTGGGATCCGCTACTTTATCCACAACCTCCCGAAAACGATAAATCTCAATTTCTCCGGTTTCATCATCGTATTTAACCTCAATTTTAGCTCCTGAGCCATATTTCTTTTTAGCAGCAGTTTTTAACCCCTCCACAAGGGCCTCAACTACAATTTCCTTAGATAAGCCTTTTTCCTTACTTAAGGCCTCAACAATCTTTTTCATCTCTTTTGATACTTGCATTTATAACTCCTTTTATTTAAAAGTTATTTCAGGCTGAAGATTGGCTTTTTTAATGTTTGAGAGGGCAATTTCCCAAACTTTTCCCTCGGCAGAAAGTTCTAAGAAATCTTCTTTAATCCCAAGAATTGTCCCCACAAGATTTCTTCTGCCTGCAAGAGGATTTTTAAGAGTAATTTTGGCCTTTTCTCCCTTAAATCTCTCAAAGTGTTCTTTTGTTTTAAGAGGTCTTTCAATACCGGGGCTTGAAACCTCAAGATTATAAGGATGATGAATAAGATTCTCTTTATCCAAAAGGTGACCTACAAGTTCACTAATTTTTGCGCAATCTCCTATGGTAACACCTCCGGGTTTATCAATATATAGTCTAAGCACCCAACCTGTTCTTTCTCTTCTCCACTCTATATCCACAAGCTCCATTTTTTTCTTCAGAATAGGCAATTCAAGCAATTCCCATAGCTTTTCCTTAAGATCCTTTTCCCCTTCTGAGCTTTTATACATAAATAAATTTTAACTTCTCAAAGCCTTTCTGTCAAGAAAATGTATGCGTCCATATCTTTTAAGACTTAATGAGGATTTTTGTCCACCTACTCATTCTCCCTTGGCAACCTGTATAAGCTCACATCCTTACAAGGAAAAGGAAGGAGAGTAAAAAGGTGAGAGGTGAGAGGTAGAAATAATGTCAAATAACATATGTCTCATCAATGTAGGGGAAGATCTATCGTTTAATGTTTAGGATAAAAGGATAACCCAGTTTATTTGCTAAAAAGGGGAGATAAGAGTCTCAAAAGATATGAATACATCCAAATGCTTGTAAACTAAAAAAAGGGGATTAAAATTTAATATTAGCCGAGGTGGCGGAACAGGCAGACGCGGTGGACTCAAAATCCACTGGGGTTTACCCCCGTGCGGGTTCGACTCCCGCCCTCGGCATTTTTTATATCCTCAGAAATAACTAAATCCCTTAAGGATTTTCTTAAAATATCCTCCCTAAAAGGGCAAAGCTCGGTCATCAAGGATAAAAATTCTTTACTTTCCTTTATTTCCTGAAAAATGTCCCCAGAAAATAAATCCCCTATTAAAATCCCTTCTGGGGGAATGCGAAAAAATACCTCCTCATCCCTTAAAAATACAAAATTTTTCTTTTCAAGCTCTTTTATAGCCATCAAGATTTCCTCTTCTGAAAGAGGAAGCTCTTTACTTAAGGTCTTTAAGGAGACAACCTGTCCACTATAAAAGCTCTTAGTCAAAAAGATTAAAAGAAAAAACTCTTTCAAAGGAGAGGCAAGGGTAATTACCCTCTTTTTCCAGGGCCTCCTCTCTAAAAAATAGGTAATCTCTGCACCGATTAGAAAAATTAGCCAATTTAAAAACACAAAAATCAGAAAAATAGGAAAAATAGACAAACTTCCGTAAAGTTTGGAATAAGCTACTGCCTTTTTTACATAAAAACCAAAAAGAAAGGAAAATCCATACCAGAGAATGGTAGCAAAAATAGCTCCTTTAATAGCAGCAACCTTACTAACCTTTCGGGCAGGAAAATAGATGTAAAGCAAAAAAAAGAATATCAACAGAAAAAAGAAATAAAAAATAAGCTGATAACTCAAATAAGGCTTAAGAGAAGTCTGTAAAAGCACAGGGAGGAAGAAAATAAAAGGGGAAAGGGTGAGAACAATCCAATAAAAGAGAATCCTTTCTTTAAAAGTCCTTCTCTTTAGGCTCAAAAAAATACGATTTAAAGCATCCTCAAGCTGAAAGAGGAGCCCAAGACTCATAATAAAATAAAAGAAAAGACTAAACTTACCAAGGGGAAACTTCTTTAAATTCTCCAAAAGACTAATAATTCTTTCCATTACCTGTATCAAGGCTTCTGTGCTAAGATAATTGGCAAAGAAGAGAAAACTTTGCTGGATAACCAGGTCTTCTTGAAGAAAACTTCTCCCGAGAGAAACCACTAATCCTAATAATGGAATAATAGTTAAAAGGGTATTATAGGTTAAACCCTGCGCGAAGAGAAGGATTTCATCTCTTAAAAATTTTTGAAAAAACTCCTTAATAATGAGGAAAATACTTATTTTATTCTTACTTTTTGACACATTAACTACCTAATCTAATTTTTAGTTTATTTTAACAGAAATACGACTTTTTTAAATAAGCTTTAAAGATGTAAGAGCCCAACCTTTGAGACACTCACTTTTTATTCTTCTGAATCCAAGACTTTTGTAATATTTTTCAAGCTCTGGAAGATCCTCTTTTAAAATCCCTGAAAGAAGAAGGATTCCCTTTTGGGGGTGCAATATTTCTCTAAAAAGGGGAGCTAAATTTTTTAATTCCCGAAAGCCAATATTAGCTAAAATGAGATGAAAACCCGAAGACTCTGAAGGTGTTATTTTCTTCAGAATCTTAATATTTTCCAGGACCTGGTTCACTTCTGCGTTTTTTAAAGTTGTCTCAAGGGCAAGCTCATCAATATCTACAGCCAAAATGCTTGCCCTGGGACAAAGTTTTGCCACTGCGATAGAGAGAATCCCTGAACCACAGCCCATATCAAGCACCCTGGGAACACTTTCTTCCTCACAAATTTTCTCTACATAGGCCTCCAGATTCACAAGCATAAGCTGGGTAGTTGGATGATGCCCTGTTCCAAAGGCCTGACCAGGATCTATATAAATAGGAATTTCGCCTTCCTGAAGTGTAATTTCTTCCCAGGTAGGAAGCACCCAAAGTCTCTTACCAACCTTAAGGGGTTTAAAATGATACTTCCAGATAACCTCCCAGTTTTCCTTCTTAACAAGGGTGTATTCTGGAATAAGCTCCTGGTAACGAGCAGAAAGCTTTTCAAGCCAAGATAAAACTTCCTGATCCTCTGGTTTGAGATTAAAGGGGAAGTAAAATTTAAAGATTATCTCATTTTCAGTCTCTTCTGTCTCCCAAGAAAGTTTTGGTTGTATATAAAATTCTTCCTCCAAAAGAGGAGCTAAATCGGGAGGTGCCTTTAGGCTAAATAATAAATACATCCTTAAGCCTCGGTTCTTTTATGCTTTTAAATCTTCTGAAGTGTTAAAGTTTAATCTTACCCTGTATAAAATCAAGATGCTTAAAAATGTTGATTTTGAAACCTTAAAGATACTTTATATAACTCCCAAAGGGTCGAAGGCTTTCTTATAGAGTATTTTGAGCTATAATGACAATAACATGAGAGCATGGGTTATAAAAGAAATTGGAGAACTTAATCCACGAAATTTTTATCTTTCCGAAGTTGAGGAACCAGTTATTGCTCTGAATGAAATTCTTATAAAAGTTTTTGTCTGTGGGGTTTGTCATACTGAACTTGATGAAATTGAGGGAAGAGCTAAGCCCTCTTTTTTACCAATTATTCCCGGCCATCAGATTGTTGGTGAAGTGGTAGCAATTGGAGAATGTGTTAACAAATTTCAAATTGGAGATCTTGCAGGAGCAGGATGGATTTATTCAACCTGTGGAAAATGTGCTTTCTGTAAAAGAGGCCTTGAAAATCTTTGCCCTGAATTTAAAGGAACAGGAAAGGATGCCCAGGGAGGTTATGCTGAATATTTCAAGATCAGAGAAGACTTTGCTTTTAAGCTTCCCCATGGGAAAAAGCCAGAAAAACTTGCCCCACTTTTTTGTGCCGGAGGTATAGGTTATAGGGCTTTAAAACTCTCAGGACTTAAAAACGGGGAAATTCTCGGGTTGATTGGATTCGGAGCTTCCAATCATCTGGTCTTAAAAATAGCCAAAGTTCTATATCCAGATTCCCCTGTTTTTGTCTTCGCAAGGAATCCAAACCAGAGATTACTTGCCCTCTCACTCGGTGCAGATAAAGCCTTTGATATAGAAGAGGAACCAGAAGAATATCCACAAGCTTTAATAGATACAACCCCTGTTTGGAGACCTCCCTTTTACCTTCTGAAATATATCAAACCAGGAGGAAGACTCGTTATAAATGCTATAAGAAAGGAGGATCTTGATAAAGAGTTTCTATTAAATCTCTCCTATGAAAGGGATCTCTGGCATGAAAGAGAAATTAAAACAGTGGCCAATATTACAAGGCAGGATATTGAGGAATTTCTCATGCTTGTGGATAAGGCCCAAATTGAGCCAGAGTTTGAAATCTGTCCCTTTGAAAGGGCTTTTGAGGCACTTGAGGATTTAAAAAATCAAAAAATAAAAGGAGCAAAAGTTTTAAAGATAAATTAAAATTAGCCTTTTTCTCTGTGTTTATATGAAATTTTTAAAATGTTCTTTATCTACACTTTAGTAATAAAATAAAAAAGACTTAAAAATTATCAACTTTCAAAGAGTTTAAAGATATCTTCAGAACCCTTGGCAAGAATTATTTCTCTATGCCACGCTTTAAGAACTTTTCTATCCTCCTCCCTTACCACCCTCTCCCTCACTTCCTCAGGCACATACCCGAGCTTCACCTCTATGGCCTCAAGCACAAGTTCCCTTGCATCCTGTATCAATCCATGATATATCCCCTGCTGATAAAATTTCTCTCCTACTCTATCCCAAAAGTTCTTTAACTCCATCTTTACCCCCTCTTCTTCACACCTATCTAATATATTAAACCAAATTACCTCCCCGTCAACCCTAAACTTTATTTCAGATATCGTAATTAAAAACCCTATCTCCCACCTCCCCTTCTCCCCTATCGCTACTAATCTCTCTATCGCCCTTGTAATAACTTCAATTATCTCTTCAAAATTACCTGCTTCCGCCTTTATTAAATAAAGATAACACCCAAGCCCTGCTAAAATATCAAATATCCTCAATATCTTCTCATCCTCTACCCTCTTTAAATCTACCACATGAACCTTAAAAAGTTCTCCCTTTAACCCCTCTGGCACTGAAAATATCTCCTCTATCCTTTCAGGATACTCCCAGGGCTTATCCCCTTCATAAAACACAAGGGGTAAAACAGGCACATACCCCTTCCCCTCCTTGAAAGACCTCTCATTTAAAGCGGTTATGTAATTTAAAATCTGAAGGTAAATCCTTTTATCAGGTGCACTTTTGTGCTCAATAAGGATGTAGAGATGGGCTTTGGTTGAAGGTTTCCCTTCACTAAGAAGATTAACCTCAGCAACAAGGTCCGGGATTTCTCTCTTTTTTCTTGAGAGAGAGACTTGCTCTTCAGGGATAATTTTAAGGGAGTCAAGGTCAAGATGAGTTTTAATGTGATCAGGGAGGAAGGTTAAGAGGAAGCCTTTTAAGTTTTCAGGGTCTTTGAGAAAGGCCTTGGCAAAAAGGTCATAGGGAACAGGAGGTTTCTTCTTTGACATAGAGGTATTTTGCCAGAAATTAGGGGGATTTCAAGAGAGTCAGATAAATCTAAATTTATGTAAATTCATATTTTCAGGTAAAGATGTAATCTTCCTTCATAACTTTAGATCAATATAGGCAAAAAGGGTAGTAAAAGGTGAGAGGTAAAAAGGTGAAAGGTGATACCCAAAGAGGGCAAACACATAGGTTTACCCCTACTGTAAAATGAGAATTAAATAAAATTATTCAAAAAATGAATGATTTGGGTTGGGTGTAGGGTAGATTTGAGTCTCAAAAGATATGGACGCATATATTATCTTGACAGGGGCTTTTGAGGGCTTAAAATTTAAAAAAAGGAGGAGTGCCTGAGTGGACGAAGGGGGCCGACTCGAAATCGGCTGAGGGAGTATTAGCTCCCTCCGGGGGTTCGAATCCCTCCTCCTCCGCATAAATCCCCAGAACAACCACCCTTCTCTTGTTTTTTCCCTAAAATCCGTTATATTTTATCTACTGCTTGGGTGGTGGGGCATCCCCTCTCAGGCTTAAAAATAAATTAAAAGGAGGTTTCAAAAATGCCTTTAGATCCGGAGGTTAAAAATCAAATCATTACCCACTTTCAAAGACATCCTCAGGATACAGGCTCCCCTGAGGTGCAGATCGCACTTCTTACCGCAAGAATCAAACAACTTGAAGAACACCTTCGCATTCATCGTAAAGATTTTCACTCCCGTAGAGGACTTATGATGCTTATCGGCCAAAGAAGATCCCTTCTTGATTATCTGAAAAAGAAAGACTTTTTACGCTATCAAGCCCTTCTAAAAGAATTAGGCCTCAAAAAATAAAGAGAAAGGGCAGGGCCTTTTGCCCTGCCCTCCCCTCTATACCCATCCAAGTTCTTCATATAAAACTCTTCCTGTTCCAGCTGGAATAAGTCTTCCAATTATGACATTTTCCTTTAGTCCTTTGAGATAATCAATTTTACCAGCCAAAGAAGCCTCTGTTAAAACACGAGTTGTCTCCTGGAAAGAGGCTGCTGATAACCAAGAATCAGTAAGAAGGGCTGCCTTGGTAATTCCAAGGATAACTGGCTCAGCCACAGCTGGCTTTCCACCCTGAGCCAGAACCTTTTCATTCTCCTCCTCAAAGTGAACCCTATCCACATATTCTCCTATCATAAAGGGAGTATCCCCGGCATCCTTAATCTTTACCTTTTTCAACATCTGCCTGATTATAACCTCAAAGTGTTTATCATTGATTTTAACACCTTGCAGTCGGTAAACCTCTTGAATCTCTTCCACAAGAAAACTTGCCACTCCCTTTATACCTGCTACCTTGAGGATGTCATGAGGATTAGGAGACCCCTCAATTAAAGGTTCTCCTGGCTTAACCACATCACCCTCTCGCACCACAATGTATTTACCTTTGGGTAGCATGTATTCCTTGGCCTCTCCGATTTCAGGCTGAACAACAAGCCTTTTTCTTCCACGCACATCCTTTTCAAAAAGGATTCTTCCCTCAATCTCACTAATTATGGCGCTTTCTTTGGGTTTTCTGGCCTCAAAGAGATCTGTAACCTTAGGAAGACCACCCGTAATATCTTTGGCCTTAAGGGCCTCTCTGGGAATACGGGCTATTACATCTCCTGCCTCAACCTGATCTCCCTCCTGCACACTTATAATTGCCCCTACGGGAAGTTCATATCTTGCTTTTCCTCTCCCTTCTGGAAGATCAATAGTTCTTCCCTTCTCATCTTTAATTGAGACTCTGGGTCTATAATCGGTAAGCTTGTAATCTCTTACTACAATAGTAATTCTTCCTGTAGTGGGATCAATCCTCTCATCCACAGTTACACCATCAATGATGTCACCAAATTTCACCTTTCCAGAGGCCTCAGTAATGATAGGCATGGTATAGGGATCCCACTCTACAAGAAGAGTTCCGGCCTTAACAACCTCTCCCTCTTCTACACGGATTTTAGCTCCGTAAACTACAGGATACTTTTCAAGAATTCTTCCATCTGGGCCTTCAAGAGCTATCTCTCCCTGACGATTTAAAGCCACCAGAGATCCATCAGACCTTCTTACAGCCCTCAAATTGATAAATTTTACCTTCCCCTGAGATTGAGCCACATGCTGACTCTGCTCAAGGGCCTTACCCACAGCACCACCAATGTGGAAGGTTCTCATTGTAAGCTGAGTTCCAGGCTCACCAATGGATTGAGCTGCAATTATTCCCACAGCCTCTCCTATCTCAACAAGCCTTCCTGTAGCCAGATCTCTTCCATAACACCTTCTGCATACCCCAAATTTGGCCTCACAGGTCATCACCGAACGGATAGCTACTTTTTCAATTCCAGCTTCCTTAAGTTTAAGGGCCTTCCTTTCATCAATTTCCTCATTTGCCTTAACCAGAATCTCTCCTGTAATAGGATCTACAATATCTTCAAGCGCAACCCTTCCAAGCACCCTGTCCCAAACAGGCTCAATGATTTCTCCACCTTCAATGAGATGCCCGATCTCTAAACCATCAATGGTTCCGCAATCCTCTTCTGATACAATGCAGTCCTGAGCGACATCCACTAATTTTCGGGTAAGATATCCTGCATTTGCGGTCTTCAAAGCGGTATCAGCCAATCCTTTTCTTGCTCCATGGGTGGAGACAAAGTATTCAAGAACTGAAAGGCCCTCTCTAAAATTACTTTTAATAGGGGTCTCAATGATCTCTCCTGAAGGTTTCGCCATAAGACCCCTCATACCAGCAAGCTGTCTAATCTGGTCCTTTGATCCACGGGCTCCTGAAAAAGCCATTATATAAACAGGATTAAAACTTGGCCCCATCACTTTCTCTCCATTAGGACCAATGTATTCTCCAGTCTCCATACGCTTCATCATCTCATCGGTAATCCTTTCTGTAGTTGTGGACCAGATATCTATGGCCTTATTGTATCTCTCAGACTCGGTGATTAAACCATCCTGATATTGCTCCCAAAGTTCAGCAATTCTTCTCTCAGCCTCTCTTAAGATCTCTGTCTTTTTCTCAGGAATCACTAAATAATCTATGGAAATTGAAAGCCCAGCTTTTGTAGCCATGGCATAACCCAGATCTTTAATGCGATCCGCAAAGAGAACAGTCTTTTTAAGGCCAGCCCTTCTATAGGAGACATTGATTAAATCCTGAAGTTCCTTTTTCCTCAAGGGTTTGTTATATTCCTCAAAGGGTATTTCCTCAGGCACAATACTTGAAAAAATAATCCTTCCAACCGTTGTATCCACAAGTTTTCCATTCAGCCGCACCTTAATTTTGGCCTGGAGGTGCACCTCGCCTGAAAGATAGGCCAAAAAGACCTCCTCTTTATCTTTAAAAATCTTCCCCTCTCCAGGAGCAAAAGGTCTCTCCATGGTCATATAAAAAGAGCCAAGCACCATATCCTGGGTTGGATAAACAACTGGCACCCCATTGGCAGGAAGCAGAATATTATTAGTGGAAAGAATAAGAACACGGTTCTCAATCTGAGCCTCAACAGAGAGAGGCACATGCACTGCCATCTGGTCTCCATCAAAGTCTGCATTGTAAGCTACGCACACAAGGGGATGAAGCTGAATAGCCTTGGTATCAATAAGCACAGGTTCAAAGGCTTGTATTCCAAGACGATGAAGCGTAGGTGCTCGGTTGAGCATTATGGGATACTCCTTAACAATCTCCTCAAGGGCATCCCAGACCACCATATGCTCTTCTTCTACCAATTTTCTTGCAGTTTTGATATTGGTGGCATATCCGTTTCTTTCCAGCCAGCCAAAGATATAGGGTTTAAAGAGCTCAAGAGCCATCTTCTTGGGAAGCCCACACTGGTGCATCCTGAGCTCCGGACCAGCCACAATAACTGACCTTCCAGAAAAATCTACCCTTTTTCCCAGAAGATTCTGTCTAAAGCGCCCCTGCTTACCCTTTAAGACATCTGAAAGGCTTTTGAGGGGTCTCCGATTAGGGCCAGTAACCGGTCTTCCTCTCCTTCCATTGTCAAAAAGGGCATCAACCGCCTCCTGAAGCATTCTCTTTTCATTCCTGAGAATAATCTCCGGGGCATCAAGGTCTATAAGTTTTTTTAAACGCACATTTCTATTGATAACCCTTCTGTAAAGATCGTTTAGATCTGAAGTTGCAAATCTACCTCCCTCAAGGGGAACAAGAGGCCTAAGCTCAGGAGGAATAACTGGAATAACCTGTAAGATCATCCACTCAGGTTTGTTGCCAGATTCAAGAAAGCTTCTGATAAGTTGAAGCCTTTTTCCTAACTTCTTCCTTCTGGCCTCACTATGAGTTGTTTGCATCTCTATCTGAATATCCTTAGCAAGTTTTTCCAGGTCAAGGCCCTTAAGAAGGTCATAAATAGCTGAAGCGCCTGTCCCGATCTTAATCTTATCTCCATAAGTCTCCTGAAGATAGTAATATTTCTCCTCAGTTAAAAGAGTGCCAACAGGAAACTCTTCTATGGCACTTTCAATAACCACATATCTTTCTAAATAAAGAACTGACTCAACTTCTTTCAGAGTCATATCCAGAAGAAGCCCAATTTTTGAGGGAATACTTCTCAAGAACCAGATATGGGCAACGGGAGCTGCAAGTTCAATGTGTCCAAGTCTTTCTCGGCGAACTTTGCTCTGAATAACCTCAACTCCACACTTTTCGCAAATAACCCCTCTGTGTTTCTGTCCCCTGTATTTACCGCAGACGCACTCATAGTCCCTTACAGGCCCAAAAATTTTGGCACAGAAAAGGCCATCTCTCTCAGGCTTAAGAGTTCTATAATTGATGGTCTCAGGTTTTTTTACCTCACCATAACTCCATTCCCTAATCTTCTCAGGGCTTGCTAATGCAACCTTAACTGCCCTAAGGCGAATCATGTCCTTGGGTTTTTCAAGGATACTTAAGAGGTCTTTCATTTATCTCCCTCCTACGAAACTTATTCTTCTATGAGTTCTAAATCTAAGGCTAATCCCTGAAGCTCTTTAGTTAAAACTCTGAAGCTTTCAGGTATACCTGCCTCAAGAAAGTTTTTCCCTTTAACCAGTTTCTCATACATTCTGGTTCTACCCTCTACATCATCGCTCTTGACAGTTAGAAATTCTTGCAGGGTATGAGCAGCACCATAGGCCTCAATAGCCCATACTTCCATCTCACCAAGCCTCTGTCCTCCAAATTGAGACTTTCCACCTAAGGGCTGTTGAGTTATAAGGGAATATGGCCCTGTTGATCTGGCATGAATCTTATCGTCCACTAAGTGGTGTAACTTTAGCATGTGCATACATCCAACGGTAACCCTCTCCATAAAGGGTTCTCCAGTCATACCGTCATAAAGAATAGTTGTTCCTGATTCATCAAGCCCTGCTAATTTCAGCCACTTTTTGATTTCTTCTTCCTTGGCTCCAGAAAATACGGGAGTTGCAACAGGAATTCCCTCTCCAAAGGCCTTAGCAAGCTCAAGAATTTCCTCCTCTGTTTTTCCCTCAACTAATCTTTCAAATTCCTCCTCCGTAAAAATCTCTTTCAGAAGATTTTTAACAGCTTCTATCTGATAGGTCTGCGCAAGACTTGCAAGTTTGGCTCCAAGCTCCTTGCAGGCCCAACCCAAGTGAGTTTCAAGAAGCTGTCCGATATTCATACGCGAGGGCACTCCAAGAGGAGAGAGAATCATATCAACTGGTCTACCATCAGGTAAAAAGGGCATATCCTCAATGGGAACAATCTTTGATACTACACCTTTGTTTCCATGACGACCAGCCATCTTATCTCCGGGCTGAAGCTTCCTTTTCATTGCCACATAGACCTTTACAATTTTCAAAACTCCTGGTGGAAGTTCTTCACCCTTCTTAATTCTATTAATCTTAGCCTCATATTCCTCCATAATCTCTCTTCTTCTCTTCTCAAAATTTTTCCAGAGCTCCTGTAAAATTGCTTTTTTCTCCTGGTGAGCCACATCCTTTAACCTGCTTAAGAGAGCCATAGGTAAGTTCGCTATTAATTCCCGAGTAAAGGGCTCTCCCTTTTTCAAAAAAATCTCTCCTTCCCATTCTAAATCAGCCTTGGCCTTCGTTCCCTCAAGCACTTGAGTAAGTTTATAAATCAGACCTTTCTGCAATACTTCCAACACATCCGCCTGGGTCCTTAATAGTCTCGCAATGGCCTCATCTTCCTTTTCTCTTGCCCGACTATCCTTCTCAACTCCCTTTCTGGTTAGGACCTTAGTATCAATGACTATTCCCTCAATTCCTGCTGGAACCCTTAAAGAGGTATCCTTAACATCTCTTGCCTTTTCTCCAAAAATAGCTCTTAAAAGCCTTTCCTCTGCAGTAAGGGTCGTCTCTCCCTTAGGGGTCACCTTTCCAACTAAAATATCTCCAGGGCGGACATAGCTTCCAATCTTAACTATTCCGCTGTCATCAAGGTGAAGAAGGCCTTCCTCACCAATATTGGGAAGATCGCGGGTGATCTCTTCCTTTCCAATTTTAGTTTCCCTGGCTACACACTCAAATTCCTCAATGTGAATAGAAGTAAAAACATCTTCTTTAACAAGCCTTTCGGAGATAATTATAGAATCCTCAAAGTTATATCCCCTCCAGGGCATAAAAGCCACAATAACATCTTTCCCTAAGGCAAGTTCCCCCTTTTCTATAGATGGTCCATCTGCTAAAATATCACCCTTTCTTACTCTCTGACCAGGTTTTACCACAGGTTTTTGTATGAAAGTTGTATTTTGATTGGATTTTACCCATTTTATCAAATTGTAGACCTTAACCTCAGGAAGACCATCAACTTCAACATCATATCTCACAATTATTCTCTGGCTATCAACACTCTCAACCACTCCATCTTTTTCAGCCATCAAGAGAAATCCCGAATTTCTGGCTACACTTTTTTCCATACCTGAGCCTACTAAAGGAGCTTTGGTTCGCATAAGTGGAACAGCCTGTCTTTGCATGTTTGAGCCCATAAGGGCACGGTTAGCATCATCGTGTTCTAAGAAAGGAATAAGAGAGGTTGAGACACTAACAACCTGAGCTGGATAAAGGTCAACTAAGTCCACCTCCTCTCTTTTAGCCATAATGAATTCTCCATTTTTTCTGGCTGGAACAACATCATCCAGAATGCTTCCATCCTTTCCAAGCCGAATGGTTGACTGGGCAATAACCATATCCCTTTCTTCAGCAGCATTTAAATAAATCACCTGAGAAGTAACCTTCCCATTCTTAACAAGTCGGTATGGAGTCTCAAGAAATCCATAAGGATTGGCAAGAGCAAAGGTAGTTGGAGAAATAATTAAACCAATGTTGGGACCCTCAGGGGTCTCAATAGGACATATCCTGCCATAATGGCTGGGGTGGACATCTCTAACCTCAAAACCTGCCCTTTCACGAGTAAGCCCGCCAGGACCAAGGGCAGAAAGCCTTCTCTTATGCGTTAGCATGGAAAGAACATTAGTCTGATCCATAAATTGAGAGAGCTGTCCCTGAGCGAAAAACTCCTTCACTGCAGAAAGAACAGGCTTGCTGTTAATAAGATCGCCAGGAGTAAGATTCTCAATCTCTTCAAGCTGAAGTTTTTCTTTTATAATCCTTTCCATACGCATAAGTCCAATTAAAAACTGATTTTCTACAAGTTCACCAACTGCTCTTACCCTTCTATTAGAAAGACTATCTATATCATCTCCTTCCTCTTCCTGATCCTTCATCCGGATAAGTTCTTTCAAAATAGCAATCACATCATCTAAGGTGAGGGTTCTATGGGTAATGGGTATATCAAGCCCCAACCTTAAATTCATCTTATATCTTCCTATCTCCGAAAGGTCATAGGTCTGAAGATCAAAAAAGAGGGAATTAAAATAGGCAGAAGCAACCTCTATGGTAGCAGGACTTGTAGGTCTCATCTTTTTATAGATCTCAAGAAGGGCCTCTTCTCTGTTTTTTGCCTTATCAGTCTTCAAAGAATCCCGCAGGGCAAGAGAATAGCGATGAATATCTGTAAAGAGGACATCTACCTCTTTAATTCCCTTTTCTCTTAAAATCTTTAAGGTATCAGCGGTAATTTCTGTATTAATAGGGACAATCTCTTCTCCAGTTGTCTTATCCACAATATCCTTAGCAGTGATTTTCCCGAGGATTAGGGAATCATCTCCATTTATTTTATTTATTCCCAGCTCTTTTAGCTTTCTTATAACTCCTGCGCTAATGACCTTACCTTTTTTCAGAATTACCTCGCCTGTTTCGGGATGGACAAAATCTGCCTCTGCCTTTCTGCCTGCCAGAATCTCAAAATCAAGCTCTCTTTCTACCCCATCTGGCAGAATATAGTATCTTTCTCTTGGATAAAATAGATTTAAAATAGCCTCCTCACTTAACCCCATGGCTTTTAGAAAAACCGTTGCAGTAACATTTTTCCTCTTATCTATCCTTACTAAAAACCTCCCTTTGTAATCATAAATAAAGTCCACCCAGGAACCTTTAACAGGAATAACCCTTCCAATGTAGGTTAATCTTCCTGCCCGAGCCTGAGTTTTATCTTTTTCAAAAATAACTCCAGGAGATCTCTGGATCTGATTAACCACTGCTCTTTCTGTGCCATTAATAATAAACTTTCCATCTTCAGTCATTATAGGAATAGTTCCAAAATAAAGCTCTTGCTCCTTTATATCCCTTATACTCTTAACACCTGTATCTGGATCAAGGTCATAGGTCACAAGCCTCACCCTTAGTTTCATAGGCGCTTCATAGCTTTGCCCTTTATCCTTGGCCTCTGATGGTTCATATTCAGGAGGTAAAATTTTATAATCCAGATATTCAAGCACAGCAGTTTCAGCATAATCCCTTATAGGAAAGACGAGCTTAAAACATCTGTGAATTCCAACATCTGCCCTATTTTCCGGGGGCGTATTGGTTTGTAAAAATTGTTCGTAGGACTTTTTGGGAATACTAATAAGATCCGGAACATCCATAATTAGTTTTACTTTACCAAAGTTTTTTCTAACCTTCAAAGCCTGATTAAACCTTGACATTCCTGAAATCCCTCCTTTTGAGATCTCTAAAAAGACAATAAGGGCCCTCCCTCAGAGAGGGAGTTCCCTCATAAAAGATTATCCCTGAATACTAATTTTGTCAAGGCTACTTAATTTCTACCTTGGCACCTACTTCTTCTAATTTCTTTTTGATCTCTTCAGCCTCAGCCTTAGAGATACCAGTTTTCACTGGTTTGGGAGCAGTCTCAACGAGATCTTTGGCTTCCTTAAGTCCAAGCCCGGTGATCTCTCTCACAACCTTGATGACATTGATCTTATTAGCTCCTGCCTCAGCTAAGACTACATCAAACTCGGTCTTTTCTTCAGCTGGAGCTGCCTCAGCTGGAGCTGCAGCACCAGGCATAGCTGCAACAGCTGCAACAGGAGCGGCTGCTGTAACTCCAAATTTCTCCTCAAGCTCCTTAATGAACTGAGAAAGTTCAAGCACCGTCATGTTAGAAATAAACTCAATTACCTCTTCTTTAGTTACCGCCATCTCTTACCCTCCTTTTTATTTTCTTTTTATTTTAGGCCTCTCCTTTTCCCTTTTTCTCTTCAATAGCTTTGAGCACATAGAGGAAGTTTCTCAAAATAGCAGAAAGAAGCCCCACGAAATTGGAGACCGGGGCTTGAATAGTTCCCAACACCTGGGCCAAAAGAACTTCTTTGGGTGGAAGCTTGACAAATTCATCTATCACTTTGGCATCATAGCCCTTACCTTGCATTACCAGACCCTTAATTTCAAGGGTTGGATGGGTTTTAATAAATTCTTTTAAGGCCTTGGCAATCTCTACAGGATCTTTATAAGAAAACACCAGCGCCGTTGGCCCTTCCACAAAATCCACAACCGGTTTAAAAGAGGTCTCCTCTGTTCCAAGACGGATAAGGGTATTTTTAAATACCCTATATTCTCCACCCTTTTCACGAACAAGTTTTCTGACCTCATTAACCTCTGAAACCTTTATTCCTTTAAAGGTAGTTACAAAAACAGCCTCTGACCTTTGAAGCTTTTCCCTTAGAGATTGCAGCATTTCCCCTTTTTTAGCTTTGGTAATCAAGGCTAACCTCCTTAATATTTGTCATACGAAAGGGTACCCCTTCGCCTACGGCAGGCCCTGCTTTATAGCAGGAATTAAGCCAATATCTGGCACCTACCCGTCTCTGGCCTTAAGGTCTCCCCTCTAATTGAGAGAACCTTCTGGCCTGAAAATTTATATTAATCCCCTGTATATTTCTGCAAGAGATTTCTAACATCGTTCACATCAACTTTTACACCTGGGCCCATAGTAGTTGAAAGGGCAACTCCTTTAATATACTGCCCTTTAGCAGCTGCAGGCTTGGCCTTAAGCAAGGCCTCAAAAAAAGCAGCCAGGTTTTCCAAAATCTTTTTCTCTCCAAAGGACACTTTGCCCACCGGGGCATGAACAACTCCAGCTCTATCTACTTTAAAATCAACCTTCCCAGCCTTTATATCCTTTACTGCCTTAGCTACATCAAAGGTAACAGTTCCTGTTTTGGTGCTGGGCATAAGACCTCTTGGACCAAGAATTTTCCCCAGCCTGCTAACCTGTCCCATCATATCAGGAGTAGCTATGACTTTATCAAAGTCAAGCCAGTTTTCTTCTTGAATCTTTTTAATAAGATCCTCATCTCCGACAAAATCAGCTCCTGCTTCCTGAGCCTCCTTGGCCTTATCGCCCTTAGCAAAAACAAGCACTCGGGCTACTCTTCCAGTGCCATGAGGCAAAACTACTGAACCTCTAACCATCTGATCAGCATGCCGGGGATCTACTCCTAAAACAGCAGAGACCTCAACGGTTTCATCAAATTTGGCATAGGCATTTTCCAAAGCCAGCTTAACAGCCTCTTCAAAGGAATATTTCTTAGTGCGATCAATTCTTGACAGGGCCTGAATGTGTTTTTTTCCTCTTCTTGGCATGGCTTATCTCCTTAGTCCACAATTTCAATTCCCATGGATCTGGCTGTCCCTTCAATGGTGCGCATAGCTGCCTCCAAAGAGGCTGCTGTCATATCTACCATCTTGGTTTTAGCTATCTCTTCAAGCTGTTTTCTGGTGATCTTTCCCACTATTTCTTTCTTGGTAGTATGAGCACCTGTCTCAACACCAGCAGCCTTTTTAAGAAGCACCGAGGCAGGAGGCGTCTTCAACTCAAAGGTAAAGGATCTATCTGCATAAACCGTTATCACCACAGGAATTATATAGCCTTCTTGAGCTCGTGTTTTCTCATTAAAGGCCTTCACAAACTCCATAATATTAACACCATGCTGACCCAGAGCAGGTCCTACTGGAGGAGCAGGGGTAGCCTGACCAGCTGGAAGCTGTAATTTTATCTGAGTAATGACCTTTTTAGCCATTTAAAGTATCCTCCTTCCTTTAGATCTTCTGTAAATTTGTAAAATCTATATCTACCGGGGTCTCCCGGCCAAAAATACTTACCAGCACCTTGACCTTACCTTTATCAGGCTTAACCTCCTCAACAGTTCCAATAAAATTGGCAAAAGGCCCTTCAGTAATCTTAACTTTATCACCAGGCATAAATTGGTATCTTGGCTTGGGCTTAATCTCTTCAACTACAAGTTGATTCATAAGCTTTTCCACTTCCTCGGTGCGGAAAAAGTATATCTTATCCCCACCCACTACATCCAAAACACCTTCCATAGATTTTATAGCGCTCCTTAAATCCTCATCAAGCTCTGCATAAATCAAAAAATAACCTGAATAATACCTTCTTACCTCCTGTTTTTCAGGAGAAAAAAGGATTTCTATCTCCTTGGGAGGAGGAACAAAAATTTTCTCAACTTTATCACTTAAATTATTTTCTGCAAGATATTTCTCAAGGTTTTTCTTTACCTCTTCCTCTTTCCCAGACCAGACCTGTATGGAATACCAGTTTTTTGCCATCTATTTCACCATCAAAGAAATAATAAAATTATAGATAACATCCAAAATACCTAAATAGGCTCCTATAAAAAGACTAAAAAAAATCACCATCAAACTGGTCATTAAAACTGGTTTTCTCTGAGCCCAGGTGATCTTCCTGGCCTCTATTTTAACTTCTTTTAAAAATCGGATAGTCCTTTCTAAAAAGCTAACACTACCCTCAGTTACTCCCTTTTTCACAGGCTCTTTCATTTATTCCTTTCCTTTAAAATAATAAAAATGGCAGGGCAGGAGGGACTTGAACCCCCAGCCTTCGGATTTGGAGTCCGATGCTCTGCCAAGTTGAGCTACTGCCCTACCTTATTTTTTAACCTCTCTATGGGAGGTATGCTTTCTATCCCAGGGACAATATTTCTTTAGCTCAAGCCTGTCTGGGGTATTTCTTCTATTTTTACTGGTTGTATAATTTATCCTTTTACACTCAGTGCACTGTAAATGAATTGTAACTCTTGCTTCTCCTTTTTTAGCCATTCTCTTGCCCCTATTCTATAATCTTGGTTACAACTCCAGCTCCAACTGTCCTTCCTCCCTCTCTCACCGCAAACCTCAATCCCTCCTCCAACGCTACCGGCTTTATTAACTCCACCTCAAACTCCACATTATCTCCAGGCATCACCATCTCCACTCCCTCCGGTAAACTCACTACCCCTGTAACATCCGTTGTCCTAAAATAAAACTGTGGCCTGTATCCATTAAAAAAAGGTGTATGCCTACCCCCCTCCTCCTTCTTCAATACATATACCTCTGCCTTAAACTTCGTATGCGGCTTTATCGTCCCAGGTTTCGCTAATACCTGACCCCTCTCCACATCATCCTTCCCAACTCCCCTCAACAACACCCCCACATTGTCTCCAGGTAACGCCTCATCCAGTATCTTCCTGAACATCTCAAGACTCGTTGCCACCGTCTTTATCGTTGGCCTTAACCCTACTATCTCCACCTCCTCTCCAGGCTTCAATACCCCCCTCTCCACCTTTCCTGTCACTACCGTACCCCTACCACTTATACTAAACACATCCTCAACCGGCATAAGAAATGGCTTATCTATATCCCTAACTGGCTCAGGTATATAATCATCCATCGCCTTCACCAACTGCCATATCGCCCCACACCACTGACACTCCTCCTTTCCACACCCACACTCAAGCGCCTTCAAGGCACTACCCCTTATCACTGGCACCTCATCCCCAGGAAATCCATACTTGCTCAATAACTCCCTCACCTCAAGCTCAACTAAATCAAGTAACTCCGCATCATCCACCATGTCTATCTTGTTCATAAACACCACCATCGCTGGAACATTCACCTGACGAGCAAGTAATACATGCTCCCTCGTCTGCGGCATAGGCCCATCCGTTGCCGCAACCACAAGTATCGCTCCATCCATCTGCGCTGCTCCTGTTATCATGTTCTTTATATAGTCCGCATGCCCCGGACAATCTATATGCGCATAGTGCCTCTTATCACTCTCATACTCCACATGGGCAAGCTGAATGGTTATTCCACGCGCCTTCTCCTCAGGGGCCTTATCAATGCTATCAAAGGGTATCCACTGGGCATACCCCTTCGTAGATAAAACCCTGGTTATTGCACTCGTTAATGTGGTTTTACCGTGGTCAATGTGTCCTATTGTTCCTACATTTAAGTGGGGCTTCTTACGCTCAAATTTCTGCTTGGCCATAGCTTTTCCTCCTAAATGTTTTTATCCGTAAGGCTTTAAGCCCACGACCGGATTCGAACCGGTGACCTCTTCCTTACCAAGGAAGTGCTCTGCCTCCTGAGCTACGTGGGCATAAAATTTATAAAAGCGGGCGACGGGATTCGAACCCGCGACCCTCAGCTTGGAAGGCTGATGCTCTACCACTGAGCTACGCCCGCTTTATTATCCTAAAAGTGGAGGGGGGAGGATTCGAACCTCCGAAGGCGAAGCCACTGGGTTTACAGCCCAGCCCCTTTGGCCACTCGGGTACCCCTCCTTTTTGTATTAATAAAATTAACTTATTTTAACATTTTGTCAAGGGCATGCATGCGTCCATATCTTTTAAGACTCTATAGGATTTTTTCTTTGGGCCTAACACAAATTAAACCTCTCCACATACCCATTCCCCTTCGGAAAGAAAGGATAAAAAATCTGCAAAATCTTTCCTTAAGTAGGGGTTTAAAATTTTAAACCCCTTGAATTTTTTTGTGGGTTTGTTGTAGCACAGACATTCTTGTCTGTGTTTCTTTCATACATTGAAGTGTAATTTACCTCCACAGGCAAGATTGCCTGTGTTACTTTCAGACTTGTATAACCTCCCTTATATAGATATCTAATTCCCCTTTTACCCCACTTCCTTCTTCTTGTAAGGATATGAACTTATGCAGACTTCCATAATAAAGCAGTAAAAAATCAATTTATTTTTTCCCAGAAAAAACTCTTAAGATTCCTCTCCCCTGAAGAAAACTCAATCCCAATAAGATAAATCTCCTTGGCTGAACCATCATACTTCTTGTGATAACCCTTCTCCTTCAGTTGAGCTAAAGCTTTAGCTTCTCCCCCCTCTCCCTCAACCACCTTGAACTCAAAAAGATAAACCCTTTCCCTATAGAGCACCGTCAAATCTATCTGCCCCTTATTTGTTATATCCTCAGGTATCACCTCAAGCCCTGACCCACATAAAAAGGCATAAAAACAACTGGCATAATACCCCTCATAACGGGAAAGCTCATTTTTCCTGAACCAATCATGGGGGATCCCTGCATAAAGACTCTCAAGAACCCTCTTCATCTTCTCAAAATCCCTCTCCCTCACTGCCTCAATCATCTTAAGAGATAGCCTTGGTCTTTCTGAACTGAGCTGAGTAAAATAAGAAAAAAGAACTCTATTTAAACTAATCTTTACCTCTTTATTCGGATAAGAAAGCTTATAGAGAACTAACCCTTCCTCTTCTATAGTTTCTTTGATGGTCAAATAACCTACCTGAAAGAGAAGGTTTTCTGGTTCAATATAGTCAAGGTCAAAAGAGCCAATAAGGTCATCAGTTGCAGTTAGGTCTTCAAGCTCGGGAAGATAAAAACGCTTCTCCATTAAAAGTTTTACAAGAAAACTTGGAGTCCCAGTTTCAAACCAGTAGGGGTGGAATTTTTTTTCCTCTAAATAGAGAAGGATATCAAAGGGATTGTAGAGAGGCTCCCCAAGCCAGGAATAACCATTATACCAGCATCTTATAAGCTCTAAATCCTTATCTTCTAATTCCTCTCTGAAGACCTCTTCAAGCTCTTCTTGAGTGTATCCACAGATTTCTGCAAATCTCTTATCAATGGTAATATCATTTAACTGATTTAGCCCAGAAAAAAGAGAAACCTTTGAGAATTTAGAGACCCCTGTTAAGAAAACAAACTTGAGCTGAGCATCAAGGGGTTTTAAGACACTATAAAAATTCTTAAGGACATCTCTTACTGCCTTTGCAGTTTCTCTATCCTCAATGCAATCAAGAATGGGTTTGTCATACTCATCAACAAGAACTACTACTTTAGATGCATATTTCTGAGAAAGTTTTAAGATTAGTTCCCTGAAACAGGCATGATAATCATCTTTCCATTTGCAGGTAATATCATAAAGATTTTGATGTTCCTCAAGTTGCTGAAGTATCCATTTCTCAAGGGCTTCTATACTTTTAACCTCTCCTCCCCCAAAATCAATATGTATAACAGGATACCTGACACTCCAGTCCCAGTTCTTTTCAAGATAGAGCCCTTGGAAAAGCTCTTTTCTTCCAAGGAAGGCCTGTTTCAGGGTATCCACAAAAAGGGATTTTCCAAATCTCCTTGGGCGGGAGAGAAAATAATAAGTTCCCTCTTCAACAAGCTTTACAACAAATGGAGTTTTATCCACATAATAATAGGGCTCACTTCTAATCTTTTCAAAGCTTGAAATCCCGATGGGAAGCTTTTTCTCCATAGCTTTATTTTAAGGCTTCTTTTATGAAAAATCAATGTTAGCTCTTTCCTTGTGCAATCCCTTTTTAAAAATAGACAGTTTTCATCATTAATGTAGGGGCAGACCTAAGGTGTTTGAGGAGGGGTGGTAAAAAGTATGGAACAGAGGCAACTGTTTCTGCTTTTGAGGTATCCAGGGTAGGGGTTTAAAATTTTAAACCCCTACTTAAAAGAAAGATTTTAAAGATTATTTATCCTTTCTTTCCGAAGGGGGATTGTGTGGAGAGATTTAATTTGTGTTACGCCCTAAGAAAAAATCCTATAGAGTCTCAAAAGATATGGACTTATACAACTGCCTTGACAAAACCCCTTAGTTCTTTAAAATTAAATTATTATGAATCTTACAGAAAAGAGGGAGTCTCTAAAACGCTTCTACCTTCCCCTGGCCTATGTCTTTTACAAGCTTAAAACTCCCCCCAATTTCATCACCTTACTTTCCATCTTAACTGGCACAGCCTCTGCCTTAGCTTATTATTATGATAATCTTCTTACCGCCCTTTTACTCCTACTTTTGTCTGGACTTTTTGACCTCATAGATGGAGCGGTAGCCCGTTTTATGGAAAGACCTACTAAGTTTGGAGCGGTCTTTGACTGGATTGCGGATAAGTGGGTAGATGGCCTAATTCTTGGAACAATCGGATATATTTACGCAGGTCCTACCTGGGCTACCTTTGCCATAACCCTCTCTTTACTTCATTCCTTTATAAAACCTGTTGTTTATTCTGAAATCGGTTTTGAGGTAAAAATCAAAGGAAAAATCCTTGACCCCTTAGAGGGGGTTGGTTTTTTTGGCCGCCCAGAAACTCATCTTGCCCTCGCCATTTTTACGATCTTAGAAAAGGCTCATTTTAACACTGGGCTTGCCTTCGGGCTTAAACTCATAACTATTCTTACAGCCCTTTCTCTGTTGCAAAGAATTTTTTATCTCTATAAAAACTTCGGGAAGGTGGAAGATGAATAGACCTTATGTTATTATTGTTTCAGAGGTTACCTTAGATGGGAAATTAACCCTTTATAGAGGTGCCTCCTCCAAGGAACTTATGAGCCTCATGACCAGAGAGGTTTATAAATACCTTCACAGCATTAGAGCTGAAGTAGATGGAATCATGGTTGGCTGTGAAACTGTTAGAACTGACGATCCAAGTTTAACCGTTCGTCATGTGGAAGGAAAAAATCCTATAAGAATTATCCCCTGTTCAACAGCCAATGTCCCCTACAATGCCAGTATCTTTTCAAAGGATGCCCAAACCATCATTGTTACCACTGAAAGAGCTCCCAAAGAGCGAATTGAAAAAATAAAAGAACTTGGGGCTGAGGTCCTTTATGCTGGTGAAGAGCTTGTTGAATTTGAAAGGCTTCTACCTGTGCTCTATCAAAGGGGAATTAAAAAACTTATGGTTGAAGGAGGGGCATCTATAAACTGGGAATTTATGCGTCTTGGTTTTGTAGATGAATTGAGAATTATCCATTTACCTGTGGTTGTGGGGGGAGAAAATGTGCCTACCCTTGTGGGAGGTGAAGGCTTTAAAAGTCTTAAGAGAATTAGACACTTCCAGATCAAAAATCACTTTATTATTGATAACTTCTTAATTACCGAATGGAAGGCAGTTTAAATTCAACCCTCATAAGCTATTTCATAGATTTCCTTAACAATATCTTTATTAAATTCCCTTTCTGCCTTCCAGATAAAGAGTATCTCCCAGGCCTTCTCAATGAGAAAATTTAAATCCTCCCGAGAAAGACCACAGGCCTTGAGAGATCTTGGTAATTCAAAATAAGTTAATAAACTATCAAAGGTCTTAAGCCCCCTTCTGGCAAGATCTTTACCTTCTGGGACTTCAAGGACCTCAAGAAAAAATCTTCTAACCACTTTGTGATGACCAAATCTTTTAAGAAAGGCACGCATGAGGATACTTAAGCCAAGACCATGAGGAAGATCATAGGCTCCGCTCAAAGGATGCTCTAAGGAATGAAGAAAAAATCTATATCCTCCAAGACCAGCTCTTACAAAAGGAGAGAGGGCAAGCGCTGATGCCCACATAATCTGGCTTCTGGCTGAATAATTGTTAGGTTCATCAAAGGCCCTTTTTCCCTCCCTAAGAAGGGTTTTCATAAGGAGAATTAAAAAATCCTCAGGCAAACCCTTTTCTGGATGTAATCTAAAGTGAAAATATTCAAAGAGATGGGAAAGGGCATCCATCACCCCATAAGCAGTATAGGGCTTTGAAACACTAAAAGTCAAAGTAGGATCAAGATAGCTTGACCTGGGAAAAAGTAAAAGAGATCTCAGGCTAAGTTTTATCCTCTTCTCTTCGTTAACAATAACTGTTACATTATTGACCTCGGAACCTGTTCCTGCAATAGTTGGTATAGCAACTAATGGTAGGGCCTGAATTGGTATAGCTTTCTTCTCAAAAAAGTCCCAGAGCCTGTCCTGTGCATAATAACCACAGGCAATAGCCTTTCCTGCATCAATTACACTTCCTCCCCCTACAGCAAGGATAAACTTAGGCCTAAACTTCTTAGCTAAGGATATTGCCTCAAAAACCTGACTTAGCGGAGGATTGGGTTTAATCCCGCCATATTCTTTTACTTTAATTTTATACTTCTTAAAAAGATTAAGAATTTTTTCATAAAGACCTGAACTTTTAATGGAGCCTCTGCCATAAAGGAATAACACTCTTTTTCCATATAGGGGAAGATCCTGTGAAAATTTTTTGAGGGCTTCTTTACCAAAAACAATTCTTAAGGGATAAAAAATTTCAAAATCCTTCATAAAAGGTAAAAGGGCCCCTGTGAGGGGCCTTAAAATCTCTAATTACTTTCCAAAAATTTCCTTTCTTCCCTGAATGATCTCCTCAACCACAGAGGGATCCGCTAAGGTTGAAGTATCTCCAAGATCATCGTAAACGCCAGCTGCAACTTTTCTTAATATTCTTCTCATAATCTTTCCAGAACGGGTCTTTGGAAGACCACTTACAAATTGAATAACATCTGGGGTTGCAACAGGCCCGATCTCTTTACGAATGTGCTGGACAAGTTTTTTCTTTAAGTCTTCAGAAGGTTCAAATCCCTCTTTTAGCACAATGTAGGCATAAATAGCCTCGCCTTTTATATCATGAGGCATACCCACAACCGCAGCCTCAGCCACAGCTGCATGAGCCACAAAGGCAGACTCAAGCTCCATAGTGCCAATGCGATGTCCGGAGACATTAATAACATCATCTAATCTCCCCATAATCCAGAAATAACCATCTTCATCCACACGAGCGCCATCTCCAGTAAGATAATATCCCGGGAATCTGCTAAAGTAAATCTCTTTAAATCTTTCAGGGTCTCCCCATACTCCTCTTGCCATACCAGGCCAGGCTCTCTTAATACAAAGGTGACCCCCTTCATTCACATCAGCCGGGGTTCCATCTGCTCTGAGAATAACAGCCTCAATCCCTGGCAAAGGCAAAGTTGCAGAACCGGGTTTTTGGGGAATAGCATAGGGAAGAGGTGAGATCAGATGACCTCCAGTTTCAGTCTGCCACCAGGTATCAACAATGGGGATCCTTCCCTTCCCAACATTTTTATGATACCAAATCCAGGCCTCAGGATTAATAGGTTCTCCCACAGTTCCAAGCACCCTCAAAGTTGAAAGGTCATATTTAGCAGGCCACTCCTCTCCCTCCCTCATAAGGGCACGAATAACAGTAGGGGCTGTATAAAAAATGGTTACCTTATAACGATCTACAAGCTCCCACCACCTGCCAGGATCAGGATAAGTGGGAACACCTTCATACATAAAGACTGTAGCCCCGAGAGCAAGAGGGCCATAGACAATATAACTGTGGCCTGTAATCCAGCCAATGTCAGCAGTGCACCAGAAAATATCTTCAGGTCTCACATCAAAGACCCACTGAGTAGTATGAGCAGTATAAACAAGGTATCCTCCGGTTGTATGGAAGATCCCCTTAGGCTTTCCTGTTGATCCTGAAGTATAGAGAATAAAAAGGATATCCTCGGCATCCATTTCTTCATAAGGGCAATATTTGGCAAAATCCTTATTCTTGATAAGATCATCAAAAAGAATGCCTCTCTCATCTGAGAGGGTTAAGGCATCTCCAAAACGATTGATAACAAGATATTTTTCCACACATTCACAATCTGCAATGGCAGTCTCAGCATTATGTAAAAGATTAATTCTCCTTCCTCCACGGTAAGTTCCATCAGCGGTAATGAGGAGTTTGGCACCGGCATCAAGGATTCTTGATTTTAAGGCCTCAGCAGAAAATCCTCCAAAAACTACACTGTGAATTGCACCAATTCTTGCACAGGCAAGCATGGCTGCTACTGCCTCTGGCATCATGGGCATGTAAATGGCAACCCTATCCCCTTTCTTCACCCCAAGGAACTTTAAGATATTAGCAAATCTGCAGACCTCATCGTGTAACATCTGATAGGTATAAACCCTCACATCCTGATCAGGCTCCCCTTGCCAGATAATAGCTGCCTTGTTTTTGACATCGGGATTAAAAAGATGTCTGTCTAAACAATTATAGGAGGCATTTAGTTTACCCCCTTCAAAAAATCTGATCTCAGGCTTGTGAAAATCCCAGTAACAGGTTCTATCCCAATACTTGAACCAGGTTATAAGCTCTTTTGCCCTCTCTGACCAGAACCCATCAGGATCCCTGAGGGAATAGTCATAAATCTGATCATACTGATACCGACTGTTAATGTAGGCCTGATCTTTTCCCTCCTGGGGAGGATAAAAAATACGCTCCTCCTTAAGCAAGGCCTCAATTTCTGCCATAGGTCACCTCCTGAATGGATTTTTTCACATCGTTGATTTTACTCTAAAAAAACAAAAAAAATCTATTTGTCAAGAGAAGGGGAGAAATTTTTCCTTAAAATGTGGAGAATCTCCTCTTTTATTTCGTGAATCCTTTCACGAACCAGCTCTTCCTTAATACTTAGGAGATGATAATTACGCATTATAAATTCTCCATCAACCATTAGATCTGAGACATAACCAGCCTTAGCACTATAAACAAGAAGGGCAAGAGGATTATAATCGGGCTGAAGAGGAAGATGTTGCAAGTCCAGAAAGGCAATGTCTGCTCTATAGCCAGGCAGGAGTTTTCCTGTATCATTAAAGAAAAGGGCCCTTGCTCCCCATTCCGTTGCCATAAAAAAGACTTCCTTGGCAGTTACAATAGTGGGATCTTCTCTTAGACCCTTGTGAATAAGGGTAGCTGTTTTCATTTCTGAAAAGAGGTCAAGGTCATTATTACTGGCTGGGCCATCTGTTCCTAAGCCAACTACTAAACCAACGGATAACATCTCCGGAAGAGGCGCAATGCCTGAACCCAATTTGAGGTTACTTTCTGGACAATGGGCTATCTTGACCCCCTTTTTCCCAAGAAGCTCAACCTCTTCTGGAGAAAGCTTAACGCAATGCACTGCAAGAAGATTTTCTTGAAGCCCACCCAGACTATCCAGAAGCTCAACAGGTCTCTTTTTATATTTTTTCCCTATTTCTTCAAGTTCCTCCTTATTTTCTGCAAGGTGAATATGAAGGGGAGCGCCATATTTATGAGAAAGTTTAAGGCACTTCTTTATGGTATCAGGAGAGCAAGTATAAAGGGTATGGGGAGAGACAGCTATTTTTATTTTTGAATGCCTTTCAAAGGCCTTAAGAAGCTCTTCAGTTAGGGCTAATCCTCTTTCTAATGGACCATAGCCAGGAGAAGGAAAATCAAAAAGGCCTTCCCCCAAAAGGGCTTTTAAACCTGCCTCTTCAGTTGCCCTTATAACTTCAGGCTCAAAGAGATACATATCACAAAAAAGGGTTATACCTGAACGAATCATCTCAATTAGAGAAAGCTTAGTACCCCAGTAAACCCACTCCCTCTTAAGATGACTCTCAACAGGAAAAATATATTTAGTGAGCCAGGTCATAAGGGGTAGATCTTCTGCTATACCCCTTAAAATACTCATAGGAACATGGGTATGAGCATTCACAAGCCCTGGGAAAAGGAGTTTATTTTTGAAATTCAAGATCTGATAATGAGGATACCGGGATAAAATCTCTTTCTGAGGCCCAAGATCTTCTATCTTTGATCCCTTTATTACTATAGCTCCATTTTTTAAAGGAGGTAACTCTGGAGAAGAGAGTATCCAATCTGCTGTAAGGATCTTTTCCTTCATATTTTTAGATTACTTTTATATAAATACTTTGTCAAGGGATCTTCTAAATCCAATTTAGTCCCTCTCTTGAACCTTCACGAAAAAACTATCTATTTCGCCCCCTCTTGAAATTACGAGCTTAGTTCTTTCGCAAAGCTTATTTCCAAGGAAAGAGTGGGGGGAAAGGTAAAGGAGCTTTGCAGAAAGATAAGGAGATATCAGAAAATGCTTGAGAAAGCATATTTAAAGAAAAAAGGGAATCCTTTTCGGGGAAAAAATTGACAATAAAAAGGAGGGGGAGGTAAAATAAATTCCTTTAGAAAATTAAATGAGGCATTACGGGGTAAAGGAAAAGATGCTAAAAGGGGGGAACAGATTTTTCTTTGATTTTTCCGGAAAAAAGGGCCTATTACCCCAAGATGAGGCTCATCACCTGATCAGAGTTTACCGGAAAAAGGAAGGTGAGGCGGTCATCCTTATAAATGGAAAGGGAAAAGAATTTCTCGGAGAAATTTTAAGGGTTAAAGAAAAAGGAAGAAAGATCTTTGTAGAAGTTGAATTATTACAAATTTTGAGAGAGGAAAAATCTCCTTTCATTAAATGTTTTGCCCTTGTGCCTGCTCTCAAAGGGGATAAAACCGATTTTCTCATTGAAAAAGGAACTGAGCTTGGGATAACAGGATTTATAATTTATCATTCTACCTTTACCATCCCCAAAATTACATCTCAAAAAATATTACGCTTACGGGAAAAGGCCCTCTCGGCCCTTAAACAATCGGGAAGGCTAACCCTGCCTGAAATGGAAATCTCCGAAAACCTCAAAGAGACCCTCCAAAAATTACCTCATTTGAATTGCCTAAAAATCTTAGCCTCAACCGAGGGTAAACTCACCCTTGAAGAGGTGATTAAGGAAATTAAAAGTGGTTTTAGAAAAATTTTTCTCCTTTCTGGTCCAGAGGGAGGCCTTTCTTCTGAGGAAAGGGAAGAGGCATTAAAAAAAGGTTTTTTAGAAATCTCCCTTTCCCCTCACATCCTCAGAGCAGAAACTGCTTCTTTTGCACTCATGAGCCTCTTTGCTCCTCTAATTTATAAAAAAATTTAATAACTATACTTGACATTTTCTATAAATTGGGATTATAATTTCTTCAAAAATATTAATTGAGGTAGCCTTTGCTGGATTGGCGTAAACTTGAAGTTTTTTTAAAAGTTTACGAAACAAAAAGTTTTTCCAAAACAGCAAAAGAGCTTTTTCTCTCTCAACCAACTATCACAATACACATAAAAGAGCTTGAAAACATTTTTGGAGTTAAGCTTCTGGATCGGGATACCCGAAATGTAATCCCTACCAAGGCAGGCAAAGTTGTATACACCTACGGAAAGCAGATGCTTCAAATCTATCGCCAGTTGGAACGGGAGCTCTTACCTTTTAAAGACGAAGAGGCAGGTCTTGTGGAGATTGGTGGCAGCACCATCCCCGGACAATATATTTTACCCAAAATTATTAAGCTATTTAAAGAAGAATACCCCAAGGTCTCTGTTTATCTCAAGGTCAGTGATACTCAGGGGGTAATTGAAGGTGTCTTGAGAGGGGAATTTGAACTCGGCATAGTTGGAGCTAAGTCCAGGCAGAGCGAACTTAAATTTGAAGCCTGCTGTGAAGATGAAATAATTCTCATTGCTCCTTCTGATTTTGAAAAAAAGGAGATTCAGGTGCAGGAGATTGAAACCTTACCCATTATCAAGAGGGAAGAGGGCTCAGGAACCTGGAAAAATGTTGTTGAGGCCTTAGAGCGAGCTCACCTTCTTCCGCAAAAATTAAGAATCGTTGGAGAAATGGGGTCTACAGAGGCTGTAAAATCTGCTGTCAAAGAGGGACTTGGGCTCTCTTTTGTGTCTAAAAGAGCGGTTGAGCTTGAAATATCTCTAAATCTCTTAAAAGAGATAAAAATAAAAGACTTTTCTATTCGTAGAAATTTTTACCTATGTTATCTGAAAAATAAGGAATTTCCTCCAGCCTGCACAAATTTTCTTAAGTTTTTCAGAAAGGTTATCTCTTAGAAGGGTTTAACCTTTTTAACTGAAGGGGACTCCTTTCTGCGTTTCACCAAATTCTCTCCAAAGAGCACAGTTTTTAACCACTTAAACCCGAATTGCAAAAGCCTAAGCTCATCTTCTTTAATAGCAACAAGCTCTTTTTCATCCACTTCAAAGATATCCAAAAATTTAGTATCAAAGACAAAGCTTTTAAATCTCTCCGGATTAGTAGAGACCATAAAAAAGAGTTCAAGACTCTTTTCAGGCACCTCAACTGGCCCGAGGGATTCTTTTTTCATAATGATTTCAGCCCACTCAAAGATAGGCTCTTCAAGCCCGGGGATCCCCTGAGAGATTCTATATTCTTCAACTGTAATCTCCTCTCCTGATTCTAAACCCTGGCAAAATCCCTCTTTGACAAGATAAAAGAAGTCCTCATTTTTTCCTTCATCTCTATTCCGAAAGAGTCCAAATCCAAGGGGATAGTATCGACAGGCTAAAGGACGCACTTCATAAACAGTGCAACCTGCCTCTCCCAGGAAAGGACAGGTCTTTTCCTCATTATCCTGCATCTTGAGCCTGGCAATAGGTAGCCCTGACTTAGGAAGAATAAAAGGTTCTGTATAGCGAAGGAGAAATTCATCCGAAGTAAGATTAAGAAATCTCTTGAGTCTTAAAATATCATAGGGAGTTAGGGGAAGATAAAGTTCAGAACAGCAGAGCTTAAAACAAGGAACTCCAGGATAACATTGAAATTTTATTCGGGATTTTGAAGTGAGTCTTACTGGCTCTACAATCTTTTCAAAACCTTTGGCCCTATGTATACCTTCCATATCATGCTCCTGAGAGTTTTTAATTAAAGATAATCCATTTTCTCCTTTTGACCAGTTCTTGTATGCATCCATATCTTTTAAGACTTTATAGAATTTTTTTCTTTGGGCCTAACACAAATTAAATCTCTCCACATACCCGTTCCCCTTCGGAAAGAAAGGATAAAAAATCTGCAAAATCTTTCCTTAAGTAGGGGTTTAAAATTTTATACCCCTTGAATTTTTTTGTGGGTCTGTTGTAGCACAGACATTCTTGTCTGTGTTTCTTTCATACATTGGAGTGTAATTTACCTCCACAGGCAAGATTGCCTGTGTTACTTTCAGACTTGTATAACCTCCCTTGTATAGATATCTAATTCCCCTTTTACCCCACTTCCTTCTTCTTGTAAGGATCTGAATTTATGCAGTTCTTGTGCAAGTATTGAATTTTCCCCTGCCAGACATCATAAATATCTTTATTTTGGTGAAACCTTTTTGTGATACCGATTTTGAATCCTATGGAAGATAGAACCAATTAACCTGCCTGCCGTAGGCAGAAAGTTTTAGGAATAATTTTTTTCCTATATGTTTTAAAGGAAACACAAGTGAGTGCATATCTTTTGAGGCCCTTAAGGTTTAAGTGATGAAAGATGAGCTAAAAGAGAGAAACCTTAAAACTGTAAGCTTCTTTTAGTCTCAATAAGCATAAAGTTTTCCATAGGGCCGGTGGGTGTAAGGAGTGATCTTGATAAAATCTTCTTTTAGCACCTCGGAGAGTTGAAGGCCAAAATCCTCACAATACTCCTTTAAGTAGTTCTCCAGAAGCTTTTCATCGTCTCCTTCTAAGGCGTAAGGTTTCAAGCCCAGACCAAGCTGGGACTCCTTCACCTTTCCCCTCACATAAATAGCTCCACCATGCATACCTGTTCCAAGAAAAAGACCTGCAATGGGTCTTTCTGGATAGATTGTATGCATTCCAAGGAGAATGATAATACCACCTGCCATGTATTCACCCAGAAAGTCTCCTGCTTTTCCACCAATCACTATCACAGGCACTTTCTCCATGTAAGCCTTCATATGAATCCCTACGCGATACCCTACATCTCCGTATATATGAATTTTCCCGCCTCTCATGGCATATCCAACCACATCTCCTGCCATGCCATGCACAATAATTTTCCCCTCATCCATGGTATTTCCTGCCCCGTCTTGGACATTTCCAAAAACTCTGATCTCAGGGCCTCTCATAAAAGAGCCCAAATCAAGTCCTGGTGTCCCATAAATTTGGGCAGAGATCTTAGCAGATATCCCTCCAAAGAGATATCTGTGACCATTTACTCCCCTAAGAATAAACTCCTTTTCACCCTTAAGGATATGTTCCCGAATAATTCTATTAACCTGCGAGTAATGAAAGGGGGAAACTTCCAAGTCTAAGGGCATCCTCACTAACCTCCTTTGATCTTACATTGAGATAACTCTTTTGATTGGGGATAACTCCCTCTTCCATCTCCACAATAACAGGTTCTCCAGCTTTGGGGGCCCATACCTTTTCAGGATCAGGACAAATAGCTCGAATAGCAGACTCTTCTGAAGCCATATAGCAGATATCCCCCTTTGAGGCAGCCACAAGAGGTCTCAGCTTAACTCTGTCATTTAGACCCACAAGTCCTCCGTTGTAAGCAAAAAGAATAGCAAAGGGACCATTTAAAACTGCTCCACCATAAAGGATTCTTATGGCAGTATAAAGCTCTCTTTCCTCTTCAGACATCTCGTCAATCTCCATCCAAAAAGGAGGAGCCATGGCCTTGCAGGCAAGTTCAAGAGGAAGACCATGTTTCCTTATAAGAAAATCAAGAACATAGGCTACAACTTCCGTATCTGTTAAAAGTGTGCATTTATATCCAAAAAGTTCAAGATATCTTTTATTTGTTCCATAGCTTGAGATCTCTCCATTATGAACAATTGACCAATCAAGAAGAGTAAAGGGATGGGCTCCACCCCACCAGCCAGGTGTATTGGTTGGAAAACGATTGTGAGCAGTCCAGATAAAGGCCTTATATTCATTGATGCGAAAAAATTCAGCTATCTCATCAGGAAAGCCAACCCCCTTAAAAGCCCCCATATTTTTACCCGAAGAGATCACATAAGCACCTTCTATGGTCTCATTTATCTCCATAACAAGCTGAACCATGCGATCATCTTCTGCAGAGAGATCACAAAACTCTGCATCAACCTCATCAAATTTGGGTCTTACAAAGTATCTTTTAAAAATAGGAGGATTCTTTATGGTCTTTACCTTTTTTGTAGGAATGGGTTCTTGAAAGTTTAAAAAGGTAAATTTCTGCAGAAACTCTTCTACCTTAACAAGAGCTTGCTTACTCTGAGCCATTACATGCAAAGCATAGTAATCTGCAAGCTCAGGGTAGATTCCATAAGCAGCAAACCCTGCTCCCAGACCGTTTCCTCTTTCATACTGACAACAAATGGCCTTAAGAATCATCTCTCCAGGGATAAGCTCCCCTTTGCGATGAATAATACCTGCAATTCCACAACCAGAAATTTCTTTTGCCCTTAAAGCTATATTCCACATAGCTATTACTCCCCTGCGTGTTTTACTTCAAGGATTTCCATCTCTTCCTTTGTTAAACCAACAGCTCGTAATTTATCTCTATTCCCCTTTAAACTCTCAATGGAATTGATTCCCATAGCACCAAGCATCTCTTTAATCTCATGAGACCAGGCCTTTACAAGATTATAGATCTTTTCATAGGCAACCTCAGGGGGAAGCCTTTTAATCAGTTCAGGTTTATTAGTGGCAATTCCCCAGGGGCATTTTCCCGTATAACACCTCTGGCACATAGTGCATCCAACGGCAATGAGAGCTGCTGTTCCAATATAAACCGCATCTGCTCCAAGAGCTATAGCCTTCACTACATCGGCACTACAGCGAATTCCACCTGAGGCAATAATGCTTGTTCTGTGGCGAATGCCTTCTGCCCTTAGTCGCTTATCCACCGCTGAAATAGCAAGCTCAATGGGAATTCCAATATAATCTCTGAACATAGTTGGAGCAGCCCCGGTTCCACCTTTAAGCCCATCAATTACCACTGCATCTGCTCCAGCTCTTACTATTCCTGATGCAATAGCAGCTACATTATGAACTGCTGCAATTTTAACAAAGACAAGTTTTTTATACTCTGTAGCCTCCTTTAAAGCATAAATTAGTCCCCTCAAATCTTCAATGGAGTAAATGTCGTGATGAGGGGCTGGAGAAAGGGCATCACTTCCAACGGGAATCATTCGAGTCTTAGAGATCTCTTCTGTGACTTTTTCTCCTGGAAGATGTCCCCCGATTCCAGGTTTAGCTCCCTGGCCAATTTTTATCTCTATTGCCACACCTGCATTAAGATAATCTACATGCAGACCAAAACGCCCGGAGGCACACTGCACAATAGTATTTGAGCCATATTCATAAAGGGAGGCATGGAGACCTCCTTCCCCTGTATTATAATAAGTTCCGAGATCACGCGCTGCCTTGGCAAGCCCCTGATGAACATGAAGACTAATAGCTCCATAGGACATAGCTGCAAACATAATAGGTGTCTCAAGTTTCAGCAGAGGAGGAAGCTTCTTTTTAAGTCTAAACTTTCCATTAACCTCTTCAATTTCAAGGGCCTCAGGCTTTGGCCCAATATAAGTGCGGAGCTCCATTGGCTCTCTTAGGGGATCAATGGGGGGATTCGTCACCTGACAGGCATCCAGAACCAGGTGATCAAAATAGTTTTTAAAAGGAAGGGCACACCCCGTTGAGGTTAAAAGAACCCCTCCTTGATCTGCCTGTTTGTAAACATTTTTGATATACCAGGATGTCCAAAGGGCATGTTCTCTAAATTGAGCTGGATGTCTTCTAATGATAATGGCCTTAGTTGGACATATAGCCTCACATCTATGGCACCCTACACAC
This sequence comes from Caldimicrobium thiodismutans, assembly GCF_001548275.1. Taxonomy (GTDB): domain Bacteria; phylum Desulfobacterota; class Thermodesulfobacteria; order Thermodesulfobacteriales; family Thermodesulfobacteriaceae; genus Caldimicrobium; species Caldimicrobium thiodismutans. The sequence goes on along the minus strand of NZ_AP014945.1, from coordinate 108,956 downwards.
TTGATATGGTCTTCAAGAAGGGTCTTTTTCTTGGCATCCCAGATGTGAGCCTCATAAGGGCACTCTTTAACACATCTCTTACACTTAATACACTTATCCCACAGACGCTCTATATAAAAATCAGGATAAAAACTGGCAAACTGGGGAGTAGCCATCTTATATCAATCCTCCTTCTAAACAAGCAGAATGTTGTTATTATACCTTAAATTTTAAAAAAACAAATCCATTCAAATTGGAAGAACCAAATTTTTATGTCAGAACTAAGTTTTCTTGTGTAAAAGGTATCAGGTGGGGAGGGCATAGGTTCATATCTCTAAAAGGAAAAGGTGAGAGGTGAGAGGTGAGAGGTGAAAGGTGAAAGGTGAAAGGTGAAAGGTGAAAGGTGAGAGGTGTTAGTAGGGAAAGCCCCTGCTTGTTTGTTAATTTTCTAAAGGGAATTATTTTACCTCTTCCTTCTTTTTATTGTCAATTTTTTTCCCGAAAATAATTCCCTTTTTTCTCTAAATATGATCTCTCAAGCATTTTCTGATATCTCCTTATCTTTCTGCAAAGCTCCTTACCCACTCTTTCCTTAGAAATAAGCTTTGCGAAAGAACTAAGCTCGTAAATTCAAGAGGGGCGAAATAGGTAGTTTCTTTGTGAAGGTTAAATAGAAGATCTAAATTGGATTTAGGAGATTTTTTATATGAGGCAACGATAAAATTTCGAATAGATTTTTAATGAGGCAATTCGGTATATTGACATTTGGCAATAAAGTTATAAAATTTTAGAAGTCTGAATTAAGGGGAGGGAAGCAGATAATGTTTTTTAAAAAAGGCTGGAACATCCTAATTCTATCTTTTTTATTTTTTCTTCATCATTTTTCAGGTTATTCTCTTGCTATAGATGAACTTACTATAGAAGAGGCTGTTAAGCTCTCCTTAGAGAGAAATACAGAAATAAGGCAAAAATTTGTAAATAAGGATATCTCAAAATATGAGACCTTAAGCAAAAAGGGAGAGCGCTGGGGAACACTTTCTGGATTTTTAAACTATACTCATTATAATTTTCCTCGAGCCTTAGCTCCCGAGGTTCCAGTAAAAGCTACTGCTGAAAATATTTTTATCCCTGGATTAAAATATACTCTTCCTCTTTTTACAGGCTTTAAAATTGAAAAGGAAATAGAAATCTCTAAATTAAAAGAAAATCTTTCTGATGTATTGCTAAATCTAACTAAAAATGAAATTGCCTTCAATGTGAGGTCAATATATCTAAAAATCTTAACCCTTCAAAGGCAAAAAGAGGCTATGGAGAATTATAACCATGCCTTAACCCAGTTATACAAAGATATAGAAACACAAGTTAAAGTGGGTAAAAAACCCGAGGTAGACCTATTAAAGGTTTCCTATGTTAAAAGGGATGTAGAAAGCCAAATCATAGCACTTCAAAATACCATAGAAACTCTCAAAGAAACATTAAAAATTCTTATTAATTACCCAAAGGAAAATTTTGTTTTAAAAGATATTTCCGTAAGGGAGATATCAGGAATCGAACTAAGTAGGGAAAATTTTTTAAAAACCTATTACCCAAAACTTTATTCTTCCAAAAAAGCGGAGATCTTAAAGGAAATATCTCGCAAAAAAATTGAACAAGCTAAGGCCCCTTATTTTCCCCAACTTATATTAGATCTTGATTATCAAAAGAATCTTGGAAACGGAAAAGATAAAGAGGTATGGCAGATTGGGTTTATGCTTAACTTTACTTTATTTGATTTTGGTAAGCGCTCAAGTGATCTTGTAGCCTCAAAACTTTCCTTTGAAAATAGCCTTCTTGAAGAAGAAAAAACGAGACTTGAGTTTGAAAAAAGATTAACTGAAGCTATAAATCAAATAAAGACAGCTCAAGCTGAGGTTGACGCAATTTTTAATCAAATCAAATATGCTGATGAGGTTGAAAGAATTGAAAAAATAAAGTATGAAGAAGGTGTAAGTAGTTTATATGATTATTTATACGCTCAAAGTCAAAAGTTTATTTCCCAAAGCAAATATTATGAAGCTTTATATAATAGAGAAAGAAGCTGGTATTATTTAGACTATGTCCTTGAAAAAATAGATTAGGGGTAAAACTATGAAGGGACTAAATAAAAAGAAAATTATAAGTTTTATTGTAATTGTTTTTTTAATTTTGAGTGGAATTACTCTTTTATTAAAGAGAAAAAGAGAAATAGCTAAAATTCCCCCTCCTCAAGAGCCTATATATACTGTAGAGGGAATAAAGGTTCAAAAAGGAAGGGTCACAGAGAATGTTCAATTCCTTGGAAAATTTTTACCTGTAAATGAGGTCTCCATCTCTACTAAACTTCAGGGGTATATTGAAAAGGTCTTTGTAAATGAGGGTGATCAGGTAAAAAGGGGACAATTACTGGTTAAAATAGATGCTCAACCTGTTATGCTTGCCATTGAAAATCTCCGTTATAATGAGGTCTCCCTTGAGCACCAAGTAGAAAGCTTAAGTTCCGAACTCCAGGGTGCACAGTCCAATTTGTCATATGAAAAAGAAAACTTTTTAAGGGATAAAAAACTTTATGAGGTCAAAGCTATTGCGGAAATGCAATATTTGAAATCTAAGACCAATTATGAGAATGCCAAAGCCCGTGTAGAATCCTTAATAGCTCAGATAAATTCAGCAAAAGAAAAAATTAAGGCTCTTAAAAGGGAAATTGCTCAGAAAACACATGATCTTCGCTATCTAAACATTGTTAGTCCTATTGAAGGATATGTTTCTAATGTAACCCTCCGAGAGGGAAATCTCGCTATGCCGGGTGCTACCATTCTAAAAGTTGAATCTATACAGAAAAAGATAATCTTTACTTTTCCTTTAAAATATATAAAAGACCTCCGAGAGGGATCTCCTGTTTCAGTCTCTTTTGATGGCATCCAAAGAGCTTATCAAATACATAAGATCTATCCTTCAGCTAATGATAACTCCCTTGCGGTTGCAGAGGTATTGATTGATAGAGCTCCAGATAAATTTCCCTCTAATTCACTTGTTTATATAGATATACCTCTCAAAATAGTTGATGGCCTTGTTGTTCCAAAGACAGCCCTTCTTAATCTTACCAATGGCACCTTTGTTTTAACCCTTAATAAGGAGGGATATTTTTCAAAGATACCTGTTAAAGTGCTTGCACAGGATAAATTTCTGGCTGCAATAGAAGGAAACCTCACCGAAGGGACCCCTGTAGCCATTGGCTCGGAAGATAAACTGAGACTTCTCTCCCTTGGTAAAAAAGGGAAATTTTTATTAAACAAAGACTAATTAATGGGTAACGAAAATGGAAACTAAAGAGCCGAATAAAAAGGGACTTCTCAAATTTGTGCTTACAAGGCCGCATTTTATTTTGGCTATAATTCTTGCTTTTTCTCTTCTTGGGATGATAGCCATAAAGAATATGTATCAAAAGCTCTTTCCAGATGCTAATAGGCCTCAAATTGCTGTAGTAGTTATAGAACCGGGAGCCTCTGCCAAAGATATGGCTGAAAATATTGCTATACCTATTGAAAAACAACTTCATACCCTTGGCCTTGTTAGGAAAGTTGAATCAACTAGTAAAGATGAAGTTTCAGTAATAAAAGTTGAATTCGAATATGAAAAAGATATAAATACTGCCGCAACTGAGGTTCAAAATGAACTTTCTAAAATCAGACCTTTTCTTCCTAAGGACATTCAGGAGCCTCAAATCTATAAAATTACAGACGCAACCCCTCCTGTTATAGTTATTTCCGTCTCTCCTAAGGATCCATCCCTTTCTCTTGCTGATGTTCGTCAAATAGCAGAAAATCAAATCAAAAATTATTTTCTTTCCTTACCAGAGGTTTCCAATGTGGATGTCTTCGGAGGCTATATTAAAGAGGTTTTTATCGAAATTGATAGAGATAAACTCAATCAATATAATCTTAGGCTTTCTGATGTTATTACAAAGATTCAGGAAACCAATTTAGATGCACCTATTGGATTTATTTCCAATACTGCTAACTCTATTCTTATAAAGTCTCTAAATAAAGGAAAAACTCTTGATGAGATTAAAAATATTTATATTTTCAATAATATTAAACTCAAAGATATTGCTACAATTAAATATGATTATTACACTAATACTTCTCTTTATTATGGAAATGGTAAAAAAGCTATTGCTCTTGCCATTCAAAGACAGCTTACAGGAGATACACTTCGCACTATAAAAAAGGTAAAGGACCTTATTCCCCAGTTAGAAAAAGAATTTCCTGCTCTACGGTTTGAGATCGCAGACTCTCAAGAAAGAATAATTCATCTCAGTAATTTGAATATGCTTGAGGCCTTACGAGATGCCATCATTATGACCTCACTTGTAATACTCTTCTTCCTTGCCAATTTTAGGCAGATGTTAATAGCTTCTCTCTCTATTCCTTTTGTATATCTGACAACTATAGCTATAATGTGGTTTATTGGTTTGGAATTTAATATTGTTACTCTTTCAGGGATAATCCTGGCTTTAGGAATGTTAATTGATGATGCAGTGGTTGTTTTAGAAAATATTGAGAGGCACTTGCATGAACTCAAAGAACCGGCAAAGGAGGCTGTTCTTAATGGCACAAGAGAAGTTATGTTTGCAGTCCTTGCTGGAACAATTGCTACCGCTGTAGTTCTTATTCCTATTCTCTTTGTAGGAGATTATCCTCAAAAAATTTTTCGCCCGCTTGCCACCACCCTTCTCATTGCTGTAATTGTTTCTTACTTTATCTCTATTACCTTTATTCCTCTTATTGCTCCTTATTTATTAAAAAAGAAGGGGACCAAAAACAAAATAGAAGAAACGCTTTACAAATTTTCTGAAAGCTTACTTATACCTTTAAAAAATATTTATATAGACATTATTGCCTTTATATTTCAAAATAAAAAACTATCTTTGCCTTTATTTCTATTTGCTGTAATGATGTTTATAATTTCCTTACGCATAATTATTCCGACTGTTGGTAGAGAAATAATGCCACCAATGGATACAGGAATTGTAAAAGGTAGTATTACTGCAGACAGCAATCTTTCCATAGAAGAAATGGAAAAAATTGTTCAAAGTATCTCTAAAATATTAACTCAGGACAAAAGAGTAATAATGTATTCTATAGGTGTTGGCTCAGAACCAGGTATTTTTACAATGGGAGAGGCAGAGAACCCTCAAACTATTAATCTAACCATTCATTACATAGATAGATTTCATAGGAAGAAAAATATTTGGGAAATAGAAAAAGAATTAAGAGAGAAAATTTGGCAAATTCCAAATTTAAAATATGTCCATATATTTGACTATGGTGCTACTCCTCTTTCAACCATTAGAGGAAATCTTGATGCTATGCTCAGTGGAGATAGTTTAGAAGAACTGGATAAATTAGGACAGAGTCTTCTCAATTTAGCCTATCAAACTAAAGGGCTGGTTTCGGTTTCCAGAAAATGGGATATGGATAAAGAGGTTTATAATCTTAAAATTGACAATCAAAAAGCACTTTTTTATGGACTCACACCTTATAATATTGTAGCTCAACTTACTGCTAAGATTAGAGGGATACCTATTTCATATTTTAATGTATCCAATGAAAATAGTCTAAAAATTAGATTTGTTTATAGAAAAGAGCAAAGAAGTGATATCCTTGATTTAAATTCTCTATATCTCGATTCTCCCCGAGGAAAGATTCCTCTTTTGGCTATTAGCGAGATAGAAAAACAAAAAGAGCCTACTATTATCACCAGACAGGGTCTAAAATATACTTTAGACATAATAGGTTATCGGGAAACAACTGCTATATCTCACATTATGAATAGTTTTACTGAAGTTCTTCAAAAGGCAAAATTTAAACTTCCGGCAGGTTATTCTTTATCGCAAGAAGGAGATGTCAAAATGATGATGGATACCATCTTGAGAATTGTTAAAGCCCTTTTGCTTGGTATGCTTTTACTTTTCTTTACTCTTGCTCCTGCCTTTAGATCCTTTCTTGCACCTGTTGCTGTGATTGTGGCTATTCCTCTTTCCCTTATCGGGTCTGCCTGGTCTATTCTTGCTATGGGATATCATCAGTCTATGCCTGGATTAATGGGAACAATCCTTTTAGCTGGAATAATTACCAAAAACTCTATTTTGCTTATTGATTTCATTGATATGGCTATTAAAGAAGGAAAAACCTTAGAAAGGGCCATTCTTGAAAGTATTAATATAAGAACGAGACCTGTTTTAATGACTGCCTTCGGAACAGCTGTAGGTATGATTCCTATTGCTTTGGGATGGGCCTTAGGACTTGAACGCTTAGCCCCCCTTGGCACCGTTGCTATTGGAGGCCTTATTTTTGGGAGCTTTTTAACCTTGATCTATGTTCCTTTATTCTATTATTATTTATTGAAATTAAAGCTTCGCTTAAAGGAAGTGGCAACAAAACATTGATTTAAATTCCACCAAGAAATCTTTTTAAAAAATTAAAACTAATCTGTTTTAATAATTTCTCTTCTGACTCGGAGATAGCAGAAAAAACTTGATAATCAATACCCTCTCTGAAGATCTCTTCTTTATAAACCTCTTTCCAGGTAAGGGCAAGTTCTTTATCCACTTCAAGGTGAAATTGGAGCCCAACACTTTTTCCATAAACAAAGCCTTGATTTTCATATTTTTCTGAAGAAAAAACCCTTTCTGCTCCGCCTGGAAGATCAAAGGTATCTCCATGCCATTGAAAAACCTTTAATCTTTCAGGAAAATCTGAAAAATAGGGATGATCCCCAGTTTTTATAACCTCCATCCAGCCTATCTCTTTTCCCCTGTCTCCAGGATAAACCTTTGCACCAAGCACTTTGGCAAGCATCTGGGCCCCAAGACAGATCCCAAGAACAGGAATATCCCTTTTTAAAGCGGCCTCCATGAGCTTAAATTCATAGGCTAAAAAATCATATTTATCCTCTTCATAAGCCCCCATATATCCTCCAAGCACAAAAAGGGCCATATATTCTTCAAGAGGCTGAAACAGTCGCTCTCCTTTAGGAGTATCAAGATAGGTCCATTCAATCCCCAGGTTCTTTAATATTCCTTCAAAGGCAGAAAGATGCTCAATTTCCACATGTCTTATCGCTAAAATTTTCATAAAATGCTCCCTCCCCCTCTTAATCTTTTCTACTTTTTAAGCCTTCCTGCGGGCAGAAAATCTTTTCCCGATCTTTATTATCCCTGCTTGCGCTCTCATAAATAACCATTGGTCACAGGCATTCGGTAATCCTTTCCAAGGGCCCTTCTGGTTATCTTTGGCCCAAGGGGAGCCTGTTTTCTCTTATATTCAGCTATTTTTAGCATATGAAAAACCCTGTTAACCGTTTTCTCCTCAAAGCCTCTTTCTATGATTTCAGAAGGGGTGAGGCCCTCTTCTAAGTAGAGCTTGAGAATTTCATCAAGGATTTCATATGGAGGAAGAGTGTCCTCATCCCTCTGACCAGGTCTCAGCTCTGCAGAGGGGGCTTTCTTAAAAATCCTTTCTGGAATCACCGGATCTAAGGAATTTCTATAACGGGCAAGCCTGTAAACAAGGGTTTTATATACATCTTTTAGAGGCGCAAAGCCTCCTGCCATATCTCCATAAATGGTGGTATAACCTGTTGCAGACTCACTCTTATTAGAGGTTGAAAGAACAAGCAGACCTTCCCGATTGGAAAGATAAAAGAGGAGATTGGCTCTGATTCTTGCCTGGAGGTTTTCCTCAGCTACAGTAAAATCTTCAAAACCAAGGGTTTTTTTGATAGTTTCTCTATAACTATGAAAGATTTCAGTAATGGGAATTTCAATAAGAGGAATTCCTAAGTTTTTAGCAAGTTCCCTTGTATCCTCAAAGGACTCCCTTGAAGTAAATTCACTTGGCATAAAAAGGGCTTTTACTTTTTCCTTTCCAAGGGCATCAACTGCAAGAACAGCTGTTAAGGAAGAATCAATACCTCCTGAAAGCCCGAGTATAACCCCTTTGAAGCCATTTTTGTAAAAATAATCCTTTAAAGCAAGTTTTAAAGCCAGATAAATCTCTTCCTCTTCTTCAGGATTTTTAAAGACCTTTCCTTCAAAAAAGGGGAGCTCTTTTTTAATACCTATTCCTTTAACAAAGGGTATCTCACTTGACGACTCTTCTCTAAGACGGGGTTCAAGGAGCCTACCTGAGCAAACTTTTTTCTTTTCTATGCTAATTACTAATAGATCTTCTTCAAAGACCTTTGCTCTTGCTATAATTTTACCTTCAGGTGAGATAACAAGTGACCTTCCATCAAGAATTAGCTCATCCTGTCCACCAACCATATTCACATAAACCACATAACATTGATTATCTTCAGCTCTGGCTTTAAGTAAATTTTCTTTGAATTCATATTTTCCTTTATGATAAGGAGAGGCATTAAGACTAACAATAACATCAGCTCCTGCCAAGGCATAGATTCTCTCTACACCCGAGGGATACCAGATATCTTCACAGATTGAAACCCCGATATTAAAGCCATTTACCGCAAAGAAAAGAAGATTATCCCCTTTTTTAAAATAGCGCTTTTCATCAAAGACTCCATATTGAGGAAGATATCGCTTGTAATACGCTCCTACAATCTCTCCCTTGTAAAGAAGAAAAGCTGCATTATAGAGATCTCCCTTATAAAGGGGAATTCCAATTAAACAGGGAGAGGTTAAATCCTTACTTTTCTTAAGTAGATTATCCAGATATTTCTTACAATCTGAAAGAAAGTCTCTTCTTAAAAGGAGATCCTCTGGGGGATAACCTGTTAAGGCAAGCTCAGGAAAACAGACAAGGTGTGAACTCTTATCCAGCTCTTTCCAAGCCTTCAGTATCTTTTCAAAATTACCAGAAAGATCCCCAACCTTTGGATTAATCTGCCCAATCCCGATATTTAAATACATGTAAAACTCTTAACAAAATTTATACCCAAAAAAGGCCCTCCAAATCTTTAATATATCAGGAGATATTCAAAAAAAAAGAGCACAAAAATGTCAAAAGTTACAAATTTGTATCTCTGCTCTGATAGATATTTATAGTGTAAAAGCTTTATACCATCAGCAAATCCAAAATGTGTTTTTCAAGCATAAGTTCAATCTCATACCTGGGAAAAAATTAAATATTAAAAAAATAAATATTAAAACCAAAAAATCCCTCTTACTTTTTTGAAAGATGATCTTTGAGAAGAGAGGCTTTATTTTGCTTTTGCCAGAAATTTTTGCCTTGTATTAAAATCATAAAACTCTGAACACCTGCGGGAAAGGACTCCCTTTATCCTTTCCCCTATCCTTGAAAAAATTTGAACATAAAAGTTAAAAAAACCCAAGCACATTAGACTCTTTTAAAACCCAAAATTTACTCTTAAGCCAAAGATATGACCTCTCCGATCCTCAAGATCTTCCTTCAAATCATCTTTCATATACTGCCAATCAAGAGTAAAAGTTGAAGTAAATTTTTTCTCTACTTCATAAATGGGAAGGGCAAGATAGGCCTCAAAGGCTTTTGTGGATCTTAATTCTTCATGCTTAGAAGGGGCTTTTAGGTAGGCGTATCCTGCCCCAAAGGTAAGAGCCCTATTAAAGACCTTGCATTTATACTCAAGTCCAAGGGAATACATATTCTTATAATCCACCCTTGCTGAATCATCTTGAAAACCTGCCCTGAGGAAAATTCCCAGTCTTTCCTTTATAATATCCTGATCAAAGGAGACTCCCCATCCCTTTCGGGCCTTTTTGTTTTCTTCCTCCCAGTCGGGAAATTTTTTACTGGTTGTAAATCCATAGATTCTATAGTTTCCCTCTCCAAGAGCTGATTCAAGTTTATAACCAAGCTGAAGGGCATAATAATTATAGTTTTTCCGATGGAATCTACTATTTTCTGACTCCTCGGTCTTACTTTGCATCCCAAGAATTCTTAAATGAAAGGGTCCTTTTTCTAATTCAAGGGCTCCACCATAATCATAACTCACAATATTGGCAAGGGGATTATTTACAAAGGCTTCATTCATAAACTGAGTTATCTCATCATTAGCAAAGCGATTGTCATCAATAAAGGCAGTTCCATCAATGATCCCAAGGGTTGCCTTAAAGGTGAAATTTCCAGGTAAATTAAAGGTTCTTTTATACCACAACTCTTGAAGGTGATCCCTTGATCTTCCATTAATGTTATGAAGGTCATCTCTTAGGTCATCCGCATTAGGAGAAAGCACAAAGGGATTTACCTTTTTAAGGCCATTTTCTTTGGCAAAACTTGCCCTTAATGAAAATTCATCAACCTCTGTAGGTTTAAAGTTTAGTCTTCCATCAAGAACTAAAGACCCCCTATCCCTGTCCTTAAAATCTCCTTTTCTATGCTCAAGCCACTGGTGAACCCAGGTCAAATTGGCTTCAAGAGAAACCTTCTCATTTAACTCAAGGGCCTTAGCAGAACCTGAAGAAAACATTATTCCCAAAACTAAGGTAGAAACCATCAGAACCCTCTTCATAGCCTCCCCTCCACTTGCAGATTATTTCTTATATTACACTATTAAAAATTTAATGCCATTTTTTGTGAAAATTTTAACTTTATTATGAAAAGCCTAATAATTTTCCCAGTTGATACACCAAAAGAGCGCAAAACCAGGCAATTAAACTGTGGAGCAAAATAGCCTGCCCGTATAATTTAAAGGTGCCAAGTTCAGCCTTAAGAGCGATACCATACACAAAGCATGGCCAGTAGAGGAGAACAAAGACCATAAAGCTTAAGGCTGAAAGGGGTGTAAAATGCTTCTGAAGTTCAGAAATTAAGCCTTTTTCCTCTTCTTTAACTTCAGGAGAAAGGGTGGCTATACCAAAGGTAGAAATTACATTGGAAAGGGCTTCCCGGGTTTTTTCAAAGAAATTTAAAGATATTTCCTTTATATCAGAAAGAAGGTTAAGCTCTTTTTTCTCTTGAGCTTCTTCACTTGCTACATAGATCTGTGCCATAGTTGAGACAACAACTTCCTTTGCAAGAAGGCCTGCCATCAGGCTTGAGGCACTCTGCCAGTCTCCAAAACCAAGGGGCTTAAAGACTGGAGCTAAACTTTCTCCAACTTTACCCAGTAAAGAATCTTCAGGTTTTTCAGGCTTCCAGGGAAGATTAAGTAAGCACCATACCAAAACATTAATCAGGAGGATCCATGTTCCTGCTTTGATAACAAAATGTCTCAATTTCATCCAGGTATGAACTCGCAAATCCCTAAGAGTAGGGAATCTATAGGGGGGAAGTTCCATTACAAAGGGTGAGCTCTTTCCTTTATAAACCACCTTATGCATTAAAATCCCTACAGCCATTGCTATCGCTATACCAAGGACATAGAGAAAAAAGAGAACTGTTCCGGATGAGGCTTGAAAGAAGGCTGTAATAAAAACTACATAGACAGGAAGTCTTGCGCCACAAGACATAAAGGGCAAGAGAAAAAGGGTGAGTTTTCGTTCCTTTTCCTGTTCAAGGATTCTTGTGGCATAAACAGAAGGAACATTACAACCAAAACCCATAAGCATAGGAATGAAAGATTTACCTTGAACCCCAAAGGCTCGCATAATTCTATCCATTAAAAAAGCAGCTCTTGCCATATAACCAGAACTTTCAAGAAAGGTAATTAAAAGCATGATCATTCCAATTACAGGTATAAAAGAAAAGATAATTCCCACACCCCCAATCACACCATCAAGCAAAAGAGAGGAAAGCCACTCAGGAGCATGAAGGGTCTCTAAACCAAAGCTTACCCAATTTTTAAGAGGCCCATTTATGGTTTCATCAAGAAAATCTACATAGGGATTGGCTATGTCAAAGGAAAGTTTAAAAAGAAACCACATCATAAGCAGAAAAAGAGGAATTCCCAGGTAACGATTTAATAATATGTTGTCAATTTTTTCTGTTAGGGTGATTTTTCTTACCTCAGGTCTTGAGAGAACCTGTTTGGCAACCCCACCAGCCAACCCATAGCGTATATCTGTAAGGAAACTTTCAAAATCCATACCGTGAACCCTTTCAATATGGTCTAAATAATTTTTTAGAAGCTTCCTCTCATATTTAATCCCCAGGTTTTTTAATAACTCCTCATCTCCCTCAAGAACCTTTAAAATGATCCCTTTAGTGAGAACCTCTTCCTTTAATTCGGGATTAAAGAAGAGAAGATGAGTCCTTGTGTTTTTAAGGATGGCTTCAAGGTCTTCCCCATAAAAGAGATTTTTAGGAGGCCTTCCCTCTTCATAGGCCTCAAGCACTGCCCTTTTTAATTCTTCCACTCCCTCACCCCTTGTAGCTACTGTTGGAACAATCCTTAGGCCCAGCAATTCCTCAAGAAGGGGAATATTTATCTTAAATCCCAATTTCTTAGCCTCATCATACATGTTTAAGGCAACCACCATAGGGATTTCAAGCTCCATTAACTGAATCACAAAAAACAGATTTCTCTCAAGATTAGTAGAATCAACCACACAAAGGATCACATCAGGTCTCTGGGTGAAGAGGAAATCTCTGGTAATCTTTTCTTCAAGAGAAAAGGGAGTAAGACTATAGGCTCCAGGAAGGTCAATGAAATGCAAAAGATGGTCTCCTACCTTTAAGGAAACTTCTTTCTTTTCAACGGTAACCCCTGGCCAGTTCCCTACCTGAAGCTTTGCTCCTGCAAGAGAATTGATAAGAGTAGATTTCCCGGTATTGGGGTTTCCACAAACTGCAATTCTAATCTCCCTCATTTTATCACCTCCAATTCAATAAGATCTCCTTCACTTTTTCTCAAAGAAAGATGATAACCCTTGATTACTACATCAATAGGGTCTCCTAAGGGGGCAACCTTTTCAACCACTACCTCCTCCCCAGGAAGAATTCCCATGGTTTGAAACCTTCTCCTTAAAGTGCCCTCCCCCTTGATTTTAACAATTCTTCCCCTCTGCCCTGGTTTCAACTCCGAAAGCCTCATCATCCCCACCCCCCACTATTAATATTTCACCTTAATAGCCTCTAATTCCTCCTTAGTGATCTCCTTCCATCTCTTTAAGGTCCAGTTTCCTACCCACTTCTTAAAAAGCTCAAGATTCCTCTGCCTTTCTTCCTCTGTGTCCCCAAGATATTTATACATATTCCCTGGCTTCCCATCAGGAGTATTCTTCCCATCATCAAGCCTTCTCATGATGGCTCCTGTATCCCTCCAGCCCACATAAAAAATCAAATGACTGTATGTATCCATCCTTGGTCCCTTACCCTTGGAAAGCCATTTACTCTTTTCTTCTTTAAATCCATCATACTCAGGTGAATCAGGCCCGTGACAGCTTATGCACTTAGAATCCATAACAGGTTTGATGTGCTTCCGATAAGTAATTTCCTCTGCTTTACTTAAATTCACAAAGGCAAAACTCATTAGAAGAAAAAGCACCCCTTTTCTCATAACTCCACCTCCCTTTTTTATGTTTTTTTAACGAAAATTTTCATGGCAAGACCCCTACTTAAAGCAAGTTGCGTGTTTTCAAAAAAAATAATTATGGGTTGGCCGGGTTTGTTTTTTATAACAAGCACTCTTATCCCTGGTCTTAATCCAAGTGAAAAAACTTTTTTAAATTTCTGCCTTTCTTTCTTACAAAAAAGACAGCCTCCAGAACAAAGGGGAATTTCATGGTTTTCAAATTCTTGAAGACTATCTTGATCCCTGATCTCAACAACAACCCCCTCTTCTCCCTCTTTCATCAATCCTAAAGGCATCATTTTTCCTACCCCCTTTTATATTGATTTTTAAATTGAAAATCAATCTCAATTTTATGTTATAAGATAATATATTCTTCATATACAAAGCTAAAGACTCCCCAAAGAAATTTATTTAAGCACTTTGGTTAAAAGGTAATGAGGAGCAAAGTTTTTTGCAAAATCAAAATAGTTTTTATTTTCTAAATATAATTTTCCAATTTGAATAATTCCTCTTGCCCAATCTTCTTGAGCTTTCCGAATCATTTGAAGGGTTATCATAGCCTTCCCTCCTTCTTTTAATTCAATCAAATTCTTTAATTTTTAAATCAATTATTAAAAGTTTTCAAGATTTTTTCTTCAATTATCTTTTTGATAGCACAAAGACCTGCCTGTTTACAAAAAATACATTTTTCAGGGGAAAAGCCCTTGGCACATCTCACCATCTCATGGGACACACATCTTGTAAGAACAACAATGTAATCTGCATTTTTTAATAATTTTTCCAGATCTTTTTTAGGTTGATTGATAAAATTTATTTCAAGACCCAGGGACTTTGCATATTTCTCAAGATAAGGACCAAAGCGGTCATACCCACCAAGAACAACAATCTTCACAAGAAGTTCACCCCCCCAAAGCTATAATTTTAATTGAAATTGAAATTGAAATTGAAATTCATTTATAACAAAAATTTTTGTTTTGTCAAGAGGGGGTAAAAATTTTTCCTGTCCGCCCAATAATATAAAGGAACATGTAACGAGAAAACACAAAGGTTTGCCAATAGCCCCATACACAAGTTTCATAAGTTTATATCCTTACAAGAAAAAAAAGTGGGGTAAAAGGGGAATTAGATATCTATACAAGGGAAGCTTTACAAGTCTGAAAGTAACACAGGCAATCTTGCCTGTGGAGTCAACTATGAAAAATTATAAGCATAGTAAAAACCTCCTTGAGAAGGAATATTATGATAAGTAGTAGAAGGATCAAAATATTTTTTATATTTGAGAAGTGCATAAATAATTCTCAAAAGTTTATGAGCGGTGGCCAAAACCGCTTTTTTATAAGGCAATCCTTGTCTTTTTCTCCTCTCAAAATAGCTCCAGAATATAGGATTGTGTCTGATTACATTAATACTCATAAGCCATACAACCCTTCTCAAATGCCTATTTCCTCGTTTAGAAATCTTGCTCTTTCCTTTAAAGTTTCCAGATTCATAAACAGCAGGATCAAGTCCTGCATAGGCAATCAATTGTTTGTAAGATTGAAATCTCTTTATATCTTGAATTTCAGCAAGAAAATGAAGCGCTGTAATTTCTCCAATTCCCTCAATAGAAAGGAGGATATCAAGGTCCTGGCAAGCGGAAATCTCTTTACAAGCGGATTTAAGAAGTTTTTCAATTTCTTTAAGGGTTTCCTGAAGGAAGAAGAGTTCTTGAATGGTTCTGGAAAGAATATATTCTTTTGCGGGCCAATTTTGAGCTATAGAATATTCAGCAAGGGCTTTTATTTCTTTAGCAGAAATGGCGGGTTTTTTACCTTTTTGAGAGGAGAGTATATTTTCAATTTCCTCAAGAGAGGCTTTTTTAATAGCTTTAGCAGAGGGGAATTTTTCAAGAAGTTTAAGAATGGAGGTATTGTAGATATTGACGGTTCTTTCAAGTTCAGGGAAGGTAACGACCACAAGTTTTTCGAGGTTATTTTTTCTTTTAGCGATTTCTTGAGAAATTCTTTCTCTTTCTCTGGCAAGGTCTTTAAATTCTTCAGAAGTAAAGGCCTGGGGAGGTAGTTTTTGATGGAATTGAGAAAGGAAGATGGCGATAGTTTTAGCGTCTATGGCATCGGTTTTGGTTTTTCTAAGAGAGAGTTTAGCAAAATTTTTAATGAGAATTGGATTAAGGATGACGCAAGTGAAGTTATGATTAACGAGGTAGGTGATGAGATTAAGATGATAACAACTGGAGGATTCAATACCGATAAGGATGGATTTTTTTAAGCCTTGAGGGAGAGCTTTTGTAAAGGAACTGATGCCCTGGTAGTCAAGAGGGTAGGACTGGTTAAAGAGGACATTTTGAGAGGAATCAATGAGGCAGGCATGAAAGAAGTTTTTGGAGACATCAAGGCCTACAAAGTAGGTGTAGTGCATAGGTGGACCTCCTTTTATTTTGTTTTAGTAAGGCAGGGGACCTGCTCACCAATCCTCCAACTTGACGAGGGTTTACAAACCCAACCAACTTATAATGGTTTAAGCAGGCAGGCAACAAACTCCACTGAGGGCTTAAAAGCCCAGGTAAAATGGAGTTGCCCTGCCTTACTCTCTTTTCCATGTTTCTATTATAACCCCTATATATGCAAAAACTTAGGTAATAACATAACAAATTTTTCGTAGGAGGTAAATATGGGAAAAAAAGAATTTACTCGAAGGGATTTTTTAAAAACAGCCGGAGCTATTACTGCTATGACAGTTCTTAGCGATATTCCCTCTACACTTTTTGCTGAAGAAAGAAAGCTTGTCAGATTTCCTGAAAAAACAGAGTTAATTCTTCTCACCTCAAGGCCCCCTCAACTCGAAACCCCTCTTCATTATTTTAAAGAATTAATTACTCCTAATGAAGCTCTTTTTGTAAGATGGCACATTGCCAATATTCCAACCTCTGTTGATTTAACTAAATGGAGACTAAAGATAAATGGCAATGTGAAACAACCTTTTGAATTATCTATGGAAGATCTAAAAAGTAAATTTGAAAAGGTTAGTTACACAGCTGTTATTCAGTGTTCAGGAAATGGCCGAAGTTTCTTTAATCCAAGAGTAGCAGGGGGACAATGGAAAAATGGTGCTATGGGAAATGTGACCTGGTCAGGGGTTAGACTTAAAGATATACTCAACATGGCAGGGATAAAGATTGGCTCAGTGGAAGTTGCTTTTAATGGTCTTGATTCAGGGCCACTTTCCTCTGTTCCGGATTTTGTAAAAACTCTCCCCATTGATAAGGCCCTGGAAGAGGACATCATAGTTGCCTATGAAATGAATGGTAAACCTCTTCCTATGCTTAATGGCTTTCCTGCAAGGCTTGTTGTCCCGGGTTGGTATGCAACATACTGGGTAAAGGCCCTAATTGAAATTACTGTTCTTGACAAACCTTTTGAGGGATTCTGGATGAAAACTGCCTATCGAATACCTGATAATCCCTGTGGTTGTGTGGAACCAGGAACAAATCCTAAGAAGACTGTTCCCGTTAGTAGAATGACTACAAGATCTCTGATAATTGAACCTCAGGATGGAGCTATCTTTAAAAGGGGTAGAGAAATTAATATTATGGGAATAGCTTTTTCAGGGGGATATAGTATAAAAGATGTAATTGTATCTATAGATGGAGGAACGACATGGCATACCACAAGGCTTGGCAAAGATTTAGGTAGATACTCATGGATTCAATGGTTTTATAGTTTTAAACCCACAAAATCTGGTAAATATGTATTAATGGCAAGAGCTACAAATAGTATTGGTGAATCTCAGCCCTTTGAAAGTTTGTGGAATCCAGCAGGCTATCTTTGGAATAAAATAGAAAAAATAGAAATAGTAGTTGAATAAGGAGGAGAAAAATGAAAAAAATAATAATATGGATCTCTGGATTAATATTAGTTAGTGGAGTTTCTTGGGCTATTTCTCAGGATTCAGTAAAATCTATTGAGCTTCCACCTATCCAAGTTGAACTTAAAGCAGGGAAAGGAAAGGAGAAAGTGGAGACCTATTGCAATATTTGTCATAGCACAGATTACATAATTATGCAACCTAAATTTTCAAAAAATAAGTGGTCAGAAATAGTTAATAAGATGATAAAAGTATATGGAGCGCCAATTCCTGAGCCTGATGTTGAGGTAATAATCAATTATCTTACTATTAATTATGGGACCAAATAAGGGGGTGAAAAGATGAAAAAAATTATCATAAGTTTAGCCATAAGTATAAGCTTCCCTTCTATTTTAGCCTTTTCTGGAGAACCATTAAAAGGAAAAACAGGGGAGGTCCTATTTAGGGAACATTGTGCTATTTGTCATCCCAATGGAGGAAATATTATTAATCGTAGCAAGACTTTACATAAAAAGGATCTTGACGCCAACAATATTAAAACTCCTGAAGATATAATTAGTAAAATGCGAAACCCTGGGCCTGGTATGCCGAAATTTGGGGACAATTATATTCCTGATGAAGAGGCCAAAAAAAATAGCAGAATATATCCTTCAAACTTTTAAATAGAAAATATTTATATTGTACCCCTCAAGGTGTAATTAATATATTTAATCTCTCTTAAAACCTTCGTCCTATCTAACATATTGAGCTTTTGAAAAATCTATTCAAGATTAAATTTGGATTCCCAAAGAATTAAACCTTTGCATAAATTCATATCCTTACAAGAAAAAGGAAGTGGGGCAAAAGGGGAATTAGATATCTATACAAGGGAGGTTATACAAGTCTGAAAGTAACACAGGCAATCTTGCCTGTGGAGGCAAATTACACTCCCATGTATGAAAGAAACACAGACAAGAATGTCTGTGCTACAACAGACCCACAAAAAATTCAAGGGGTATAAAATTTTAAACCCCTACTTAAGGAAAGATTTTGCAGATTTTTTATCCTTTCTTTCCGAAGGGGAACGGGTATGTGGAAAGATTTAATTTGTGTTAGGCCCAAAGAAAAAATCCTATAGAGTCTCAAAAGATATGGAATTATACAAAACTTTGAAAAAGAAATTTTTAGGGTATATTTATGGTAAATGATTTTACCATAGGGGGTGGATGCAGGATGGCTAAAGAATGGCCTTTTCAGATAAAAATTGAGCCCTTAAAAGAGGAGTGGTTTAAGAAAGCCTGGGAAAGACTTGATAATCTTACAAAACCCAAGGGTAGCCTTGGCAGGCTTGAGGAACTTGCAGCCCAAATGGTGGCTATTTTTGAAACCCCCTACCCTAAAATAAATAAAAAACTAAGTTTTGTCTTTGCAGGGGATCATGGGGTTACGGAGGAAGGAGTTTCTGCTTTTCCTAAGGAGGTTACAGCGCAAATGATTTATAATTTCTTGAGAGGAGGAGCTGGCATAAATGTTCTTGCCAGATTTTCAGGAGCTGAGGTCAAAGTGGTGGATGTAGGTGTGGATTGTAAGTTTGAAAATATTCCAGAGCTTATCGATAAAAAGGTATGTTTCGGAACAAGAAATTTTGCCAAAGAGCAGGCCCTGACAAGGGAAGAGGCCTTAAGGTGTATAGAGGTAGGTTATGAACTTGCAAAAGAGGCTATTTCAGAAGGGTATAATCTTATTGGAATTGGAGATATGGGGATTGGTAATACGACACCTTCTTCAGCTATTACTGCAGTAATAACAGGAAGACCTGTTGAAGAAGTCACAGGAAGAGGAACAGGAATAAATGACCATTTCTTTCAGCGAAAAATTGAGGTAATTAAAAAAGCAATAGCTCTTCACAAGCCTAATCCTGAAGATCCTATTGATGTTCTTTCTAAGGTTGGTGGGGCTGAAATCGGGGCCTGTGCAGGTGTTGTGCTTGCTTGTGCAGAAAGGAGAGTGCCTGTTGTTATGGATGGCTTTATAACTGGAGCAGGGGTTTTAATCGCATATAAAATTAATCCCCTGGTCAAAAATTATGTGATCGCTTCACATAGATCTATGGAAAGGGGGCACCAGGCCCAGCTTGAATACATGGGGCTTTCTCCCCTTCTTGATCTCAATCTTAGACTTGGTGAGGGAACAGGGGCAGCTCTTGCCATGCTTCTTATTGAGGCTTCTCTAAAAATCTATCATGAAATGGCAACCTTTGACTCTGCAGGAGTCTCCAAAAATCTCCATTAACCATGTTTAAAGGGCTTTTACTTTCAGCCTCTTTTTTGTGGAGAATCCCTATAAAAATTGGGAAAATTACAGAAAAGGACTTTGAAAGAGCACTAATTTTCTTTCCTGTAATAGGAGCCCTTGAAGGAATAATAATTTTTTTTCTTTCAAGCCTTTTAGCACCATATCTTCCAGAAGATATCCTCGCCCTTTTGCTTCTTTTAACCCTTTTGCTTCTGAGGGGTATCTTTCATCTTGATGGCCTTTCTGATACCTTTGATGCTTTATCCTATAAAGGAAGTGGTAATCCTGAAGAAGATAGAATTAAAAGACTTGCTATTATGAAAGATAGCACTGTTGGAGTTTCTGGAGTTACAACCATAGTGGTGAATCTTCTCTTGAAGTTTCTTTTAATAAAGGAAATACTCAACCAGAATAATTTAAGTTTCCTGTTTCTGCCCTTTTTTCTCTCAAGGGCGCTCTTACTTATAATCATCTATTCTTCTCAGCCAGCAAGAAAAGATGGCCTTGGTTTTCTAATGAAAAAAAGCTTAAAACCCTCTGGCCTTGCTCTTGGTCTCGCTCTAAGTGTGTTTATTTGGGGGGTTTTTGTTTTTTCACAACAATTCTTAAAAATTTATCATTTCCTTTTGATTTTATGTATAAATTTATTAATATCTTTTTACTTTAAGAACAAATTTGAAAAAGCCTTTTTGGGACTTACAGGGGATAATTATGGTGCTCTTGTTGAAATTATAGAGGGGGTTACCCTTTTTTATGGAGCGGTTTTATGGGAAAGGCTTTAATGATTACAGGAACAGGCTCTTCTGCTGGAAAATCCTTTCTGGTAACAGCCCTTTGCAGACACTTTGCTAAAAAAGGAATAAGAGTTGCTCCTTTTAAGGCACAAAATATGAGTCTTCAGAGCTTTGTCTGTAAGGATGGAAGCGAAATCGGGCTTGCTCAGGCTTTACAGGCCATGGCCTCTTACCTTGAGCCTGAAAAGTATTTTAATCCCATTCTTTTAAAACCTGAAGGAAATCAAAAAAGCCAGGTTCTTCTTCTTGGAAAACTCTATAAAACCCTTTCTGCCAGAGATTATTATCAGGAAAGAGATCTGCTGTGGGAAACTGTGAAAGAGGTTCTTGATTATCTTAAAAATAAGTATGAGCTTATTCTTCTTGAGGGGGCTGGAAGTCCTGCTGAAATAAATCTCCTTGAGGTTGATCTTGTTAACATTAAACCTGCTCTTTATTTGAAGTGCCCTGTTCTTCTTCTTGGTGATATTGATAAAGGGGGAGTTTTTGCTTCTATCTTTGGAACCTTTGAGCTATTAAAAAGATTTAAACCAGAATATGCCCATCAACTTTTTGGTTTTATTATTAACAAGTTTAGAGGAGATGAAAGGCTTCTTCGCTCTGGAATTGAAAGACTTAAAGAACTTACTAAGCTCAAATCCCTTGGAATACTTCCTTATAAAGAGGATTTGAAAATCTCTGATGAAGATGGCTTTTCATTTTTTGGAAAACCTAAAGCCTTAAAAAGGGGGGAAGTCAAGCTTGTTATTCTTCCCTTTAGGCGCATTTCAAACTTTTATGACTTTGATCCCTTTTATCTTGAAGAGGATGTAGAGATTTCTTATTCCTTTAGAGAGGAAGAGCTTCTTTCAGCAGATATCATCATTCTTCCTGGAAGTAAAAATACATTAAGCGACCTTTTATGGCTTAAAGAAAAAGGTATTGATGAGATTATAAAAAAAGCCCTCAACCGAGGGGCAGAAATTATCGGAATTTGTGGGGGATTTCAAATGCTTGGAAAGGTCCTTAAAAACCCCTATAAACTTGAGGGAGATCTTGAGGAAATGAATGGCCTTGGCTTTCTTGAAATAGAAACCACTTTTTATCCTGAAAAGATCACAACTCAATGTTATGCAAAGTCGCTTGAAGAAAATTTCCCAGGAGAAAATCTCTGGGGTTTTGAAATTCACAAGGGCATCTCCGCAGGAGATTTAAATCTTTTTGAAATCTTTCGCTTAGCTCATGGAGAAACCCTAAGGGATGGCTCCAAAAAAGGAAATGTTTGGGGGACTTATCTTCACGGGATTTTTACTAATGATAACTTAAGAAGAGCCCTCATAAATCGCCATCGTTTAAAAAAAGGTTTACCTGCACTTCCTGTAAAAGTTTCTTATTGGCAAGAGGTAAACGAGGCTTTATCTGATCTTTCTGATTTTGTGGAAAAACACTTAGACATGAAGGCTATCAATCAACTCCTTGGACTTTGAAGATGACCCCTTTTGAGATTAAAGGTTATCACATAGCCCTTTCCTTTTTTCTTGACTTAATTATTGGTGATCCCAGAGGTTTTCCTCATCCTGTTTCAGGAATTGGGAAAATTATCTCAATCTATGAAGAGCCCTTTAGAAGATTAAAAATATTTTCAGAAAAGGTTAAAGGAATTCTCTTTTTCTTTGCGGTAAATCTCACAGTGCTTCTTATAACCCTTTTCTTTCTGTTGATTTTGGAAAGCCTCAAGAATAACTATTTTATGCTTTCAGAAGTTTTATTTATTTTTACTATTTCTCTTTTTCTTGCCTTAAAAGGGCTTATCACCACAGGTCTAAAAATTGAGGAATATCTTCAGAAAAAAGAAATAGCGCTGGCAAGAGGGGAACTTAAGGCCCTTGTTGGAAGGGATACAGATAATTTAGAAAAAAATTCTATTCGCAAAGCTATCCTTGAGAGTTATGGAGAAAATCTTAATGATGGAGTGATTGCTCCTCTTTTCTGGCTTTCCCTTTTTGGCCTTCCAGGGATAATTTTTTATAAAACAGTAAATACCCTTGATTCCATGGTAGGCTATAAAAATGAAAGGTATATTCACTTTGGCTGGTTTTCTGCCAAAATGGATGATCTTTTAAATTTTATTCCTGCAAGATTAACCGCTTTACTTATAGTTCTTTCTTCCTCTATTTATTTTGGCATTTCTTCAGGATGTAGGGCTCTTAAATGGACTTTTAGATATGGCCCAAAACATCCCTCTCCTAACAGTGGATATCCTGAGGCTGCACTTGCTGGTGCACTTGGAGTAAGACTTCTTGGACCTGCCTATTACGGAGGAAAACTCGTTGAAAAACCCTATCTCGGAGAAGATTACTTAACAAATTTAGAACAGGCTATCCCCTTAGCCAAAAATCTTTTATACTTAAGCAGTTTTTTTATGCTTTTTATAATCTTAATTTTTAAAGGGCTTAAATGACTGATTTAAACTTTCTTCAAAAATTTACTGAGCATGGTGGAAATGTTTATTATTATGCAAAAAATTTAAAGCTTTCACCTTTTGAAATCATAGACTTAAGTTCTTCTGCAAATCCTCTGATTAAAAAATTTCTTAAAATAAACTCTAAAAAACTTTTAAGTATTCTTGAATTTTATCCAGATCCAGAGGGGGAAGATTTAAAAGAAGTCCTTTCCAAAACCTATGGTATAGATAAAAAATCTATTGTGATTGGAAATGGGTCCTATGAACTTCTTCAAGGGCTAATACTAATTTTGCCTGAGAGAACAAAATTTTTTCTTCCTGAACCAACCTTTGTAGGATATAGAAAAATTCTTAAATTAAAGGAAAAATCAAAAATTTATACCCACTTTTCCCTTAATCCGGAAGAACATCTCGAAGCTATTGAAAAATTTCTAAAGAAGGAAAGTAAAGGAAAGGCAGTAATTATTTGCCATCCAAACAATCCAACAGGATTAGTTTTTAACAAGGAGGCTCTCTCTACTTTAATCTCTAAATATGAAGAAACCTTTTTTATAATTGATGAAGCCTTTATTGATTTTGTGGAGGAGGAATCTCTTATCTCCCAAACTAAAACCCATGAAAATCTCTTTATTCTTAGATCCTTAAGCAAATTTTATGGTCTTGCAGGAGTAAGAATTGGATATTTAGTTACTTTAAATCCCCTTCTTTCTAAAGTCAAAGCCTTGGTTCCCACCTGGAGTGCCAATACTCTCTCTCAATATCTTGCCAGAGAACTCCTTTTAAACCAGGAGTTTAAAAAAAGGAGCTTAAAATATTTTCAAAATTTAAAAACCCTTTTTGAGAAAGCCCTAAAAGAAATGGAGGTTAACTTTCTTCCAAGCTATACTAATTTTTATCTACTAAGGCATCTTCCAGGTGGAAAGAATTTTTTCTTCTGGCTCCTTAAAGAAAAACATATCTTGATAAGACCCTGTTTTAATTTTTATGGATTAACTGAAGGGGATTTCAGGGTTTCCCTAAAAGATGAAAAAAGTTTAAAACTTTTTATAGGGGCTTTAAGGGAATGGCTAAAGGCTTTGTAATTTCTGCAACAAGAAGTGGAGAGGGAAAAACCCTTATTACCCTTGGGATTTTACATCTTTTATCTAAAAAGGGATTTAAGGTTCAACCCTTTAAGATCGGGCCAGATTATATTGATCCTAAGTGGCATGCTCTTGCTTGCGGGAGACCCTCTTATAATCTTGATCTCTTTTCCATGGGAGAAAAAAGACTTAAAGGCCTCTTTTATCATAAAAGTAAAGGGTGTATTTACTCTGTAGTTGAAGGAGTAATGGGGCTTTTTGATGGAAAGTATTCTACCTTTAAGGTAGCAAGACTTGTTAAACTTCCCATTATCCTGATCTTAGATACCTATGGTTTAGCAGAAAGTCTTACCTTTGTGGTCAAAGGGTTTGCAGAGAAAATTAAAAGAGCCTCTTTACCTTTTTTTCTTTTTTTAAACAGAGTCTCTTCAGAAAAACATCTTTTAAGATTGGAGAAGGCTTTAAAGAGATATCCAGTTATTGGTTATCTTTTCAGGAATAAAGAATATGAGCTTCCTTCAAGGCATCTTGGACTCTTTCTTCCTGAACATTTTAAGGAGGCAGAAGCCCTTATTTCAGAAGTTGCAGGTGCCCTTGAAATTTCCTTTGATTTGTCCCTGCTTCAAACTTTTGAAAACCCATCTTTTGAGGGTTATCCTCTACCCTCCTTTTTACCTCCCCTTCCATTTAAAAAAGTTGGCCTTGCAAAGGACATTGCTTTCAATTTTTATTATCAACATCTTCTTGATGAGCTCTCTACAAAAAGTGAGCTACTTTTTTTTAGTCCCCTTAGGGATAAAGGACTTCCCTCGCAAGTTGAGGCCCTCTATTTTGGAGGAGGATATCCTGAACTTTTTGCCCAGGAACTTTGCGAAAACCAAACCTTTATAAAGGAGTTGAAGGCCTTTGTTGAGGAGGGAAATCCCCTTTATGCAGAATGTGGTGGCCTTATTTATCTTTCTAAAGGAATCTATTGGAATAAGAGATTTTATCACCTTTCAGGGGTCTTCCCTTATGAAATTGAGAAAAAAGGCTTGACCCTTGGATATAGAAGGGTCTCAATTCTTGAAACTCATCCTTTCTTAGGAGACATAAAAGGTTTTTATGCCCATGAATTTCACTACTCTCATCTAAAAGCGCCTCTTAAGACCTCAAAAATTAAGAAAATCTTTAAGGTTTCAACTCACGAGAAAGAGAGATTTCTTGAGGGATATCGTTATAAAAATGCTCTGGCAACTTATCTTCACTTTCTTGCAACTGAAGAAAAAAATCCTTCAAGGAGTCAACTATAAGAAAACAGGGTAAGGGAAAAATGTTAGCCATGGCAAATTACCTCAGAATTATTAATCCTTTTAGAGAGAAGAACAAGTTAGGCACATCCTTTTTTAGAAATACCTTTATAGCTCTTCCCTTTACCGGGACTCTTAATCACAGGATCAAGCCCTGCATATTTGATGATCTTTTTAAAAGAAGGGTGAATAGTTCTTCAATTTGGCTTTCAAGGAAAAGAGTTTTTGGATGTGGAAAGAAGAGATTTTTTGCAAAAGGGGACATGCTTATCTTATAAACAAAAAATTGTAGGAGGAGGAGAAAAATGGAAAAGATTCTTCTTGTGCTTCACGGAAGTCCAAAGAAGGAGGCTAATTACTGGGATAGTTTTTTAAATCTTCTTTCAGGAGTCTTTCAAAGACCCCGTGATGATTTTAAAATTGCCTTTCTTCAATTTGGACAACCCGATATAAAATCCGCTCTTGAAGATTACATTCGTGAAGGAACTTATAAAATTATTGTGCACCCCTTTTTTTTAAGTTCTGGACTTCATGTCAGTAAGGATATTCCAGAGATTCTTGAAGAAGCTAAGAAAATGTATCCTGAGGTTGAAATCCTTTATACCAGACCCCTTGGTGTTCACGAAAAGCTTGCTGAGATTGTAAAAGAACGAATTGAAGAACTGGGTATAAAAAGTGGCTCTGCCATTGAAATAAAAAGCTTTGAAATTATAGAAAAGGAGGTGGATTTAAGCTCTTTTTCAGAAGAGGAAAAGGTGATTATCAAAAGAGTTATTCATGCCACAGCGGATCCTGAATTTAAGTATACTATGGTCTTTCATGAAGAAGCTATCCCTTTGGCTATAAAAAATCTTAAAATGGGAAAGGATATTCTTGTGGATGTAGAGATGGTTAAAGCAGGTATTTCAAAGAAATTACTTAAGGGAAATCAAGTTTTATCTTATCTTTCTGAGATTACTGAAGAGCCTGAAGAGGGCACTCGCACAGAAAAAGCCATAGAACTTGCCCTTGAAAGGGAAAAAAATCTCGGAATAATAGCTATTGGGAACTCTCCAACTGCCCTTATAAAAGCAGTTGAAATATTAAACAAATATAATATTAAAGATATTGTGGTCATTGGAATGCCGGTAGGCTTTGTTAAAGCCCTTGAATCCAAGCTTCTTCTCTCAACACAGAACTTTCCTTTTATTACCAATTTGAGTAGAAAGGGAGGGAGTCCAGCCTGCTCAGCTGTGATTAATGCCCTCTTGAGGCTTTCTCAATAAAGGGAGAGGTTAGTTAAAATGCTTAAAAAACTCTATCTAATCGGGATCGGTCCTGGAGATCCCAAATATCTAACTCTTGAAGCTAAAAGTCTTATTGAAAAACTCAATCTTTTTCTCATCCCTGAAAAGAAAGGTAAAAAAGAGGAGCTTACCAAGAAAAGAATTGAAATTCTTGAGGTTGTAAAAGGGGGAAAAACTTATCAATGTATATATCTTCCTTTTCCAGAAAGGAAAAGAGGCATAAACTATAGGGAAAAAGTAAAGGAGTGGCGAAAAGAAAAGGCTGAGATTTTGAGGGAAGCTCTTTTGCATATTCAGGAAGAGGAGGTAGGTTTTTTAATCTGGGGAGACCCTACTCTCTATGATGGACACCTTGATATTCTTCATGAAATTGCAGAAGAAATGAAGCTCTCTTTTGAGGTGATACCAGGTCTTTCCTCTTTTCAGGTGCTTGGTGCAAAAATGAAGGTCTCTCTAACAGATCTTGCTACTCCTTTAACCTTGCATACCCCCAGAAGCCTAAGAAACGCAAAGGAAATTAAACATCCAGTCGTGGTTTTTCTTGACAACTATGAAACCTTTAGTCTCTTTAAAGATCAGCCCCTTAAGATTTACTGGGGAGCCTATGTGGGAGGGAAAGAAGAAATCTTTAAAAGTGGCACTTTAAAAGATATCTCTGAGGAAATTAAAAATCTTAGAAAAGAGCTTAAAAAAAATAAAGGCTATCTTATGGAAATTTATCTTTTAAAACCTGAAAGATAAAAGTATGGTTAAAGTTTTACATATTCTGGGAATTGGCTATAAGCCCTTAACTCAAGAAGAGGAAGCTCTTCTCCTTAAGATCCCTAAAATCTATTGTCTTAAAGGCACTCTCAAGCTCTTTGAAAGATACCCCCAATTTGAAAAGATTAAGGAAAAAATAGTCCTCTTTTCAAGAGTAAGTGAGCTTATCTCTGTGTTAAAAAAAGAGCTTGATGAAGTGATAGTTCTTGCAGGAGGAGATCCCCTTTTTTGCGGAATAGGTGAGACTTTGCTTAAAGAATTTCCAAAGGAGTTTATAAAGATTTATCCAGACTTAACTACTCCCCAGATTCTCTGTGCCAGGCTAAAAATTCCTTTTTATAAGGTCCGAGTAATTTCCATACATGGACGTTACTTTAGTGAAGAAATGTTTTTAAGAGAAGTTTCCTTAAATCCTTACCTTTTTGTCTATACCGACCCTGAGAAAAATCCAGCCTTTTTAGCTTCTCTTCTTTTGGAAAAGGGTTTTGAAACCTTAACTCTTTATGTGGGTGAGAAACTTAATTATCCTGATGAAAAAATCACCTTGGGAGGCCCTGAAAAGATATCTAAAAAAACTTTTTTAGAACCATGTTCTCTTTTAATTGAAAATCCTAAATGGGGAAGCCATCCTATTTTAGGATTGAGGGAAGAAGAAATCCTTCATGAAAAGGGAATGATTACCAAAGATTCAGCAAGGGCAGTAATTCTTCACCAACTTGAACCCCCACAGAAAGGGATTATCTGGGATATAGGAGCTGGGTCTGGTTCTGTAAGCCTTGAACTTGCAAGGCTCTCTCCCCATCTTGAAATTTATGCCATTGAGAAGGAGAAAAATTGTTGCAAAATTATTGAAAAAAACTGTAAAAAATTCTTCATTACCAATATTAAAATCATTGAGGGTAAAGCCCCTCAAGTTCTAAAGGAACTTCCTTCCCCTGATAGAGTCTTTGTGGGTGGAACCGGAGGTAAATTAAAAGAAATTCTTCTCTATCTTGAAGGCCTTGAAAATTTAAAAATTAAAGTCTTTTCTTTTGTTACCTTTGAAAATTTAAATGATGCCCTGTGCTTTTATAAAGAAAAAAATTATAAACTTGATCTTATTCAACTTCAAATTCATAGATTTAGCTCTCTTAAAGACTATCACTATCTGAAGCCAGAAAATCCCCTTTTTATTTTAAAGGTATTACGAGCCTGATACTTTCAAATAAAGAAGCTTTAAATCATAGACCCTGTAAAACCCTTTTGTTTTAATAAAAGGGGAAGCCCTGCTACAATAAAATAGACCTCATCTGAGATTTCTGCAATTTTCTGATTTAGAAGACCAGCTTTTTCCCTGAATTCTCGGGCAAGCTTTCCTTCAGGAACTATTCCCAACCCCACCTCATTGGACACTAAAATTATCCAGTCCCTTTCATGCCCCTTATATTTCTCAAGAATTTCTATAAAAATTTTAATCTCCTCTTCAAAACTCTTCCTGTAATGTATAAGATTTGAAACCCAAAGGGTAAGGCAATCAAGAAGTATCACAGAAGATGTGTCTTTTAATCTCTCTAAATAAGAACTAATATTTATAGGCTCTTCAATTGTCTTCCAGAAGGCGGATCGCTCCTTTTTATGTAGCTCTATTTTTTCTTGCATCTCCTCATCATGAGCCTCTGCAGTAGCAAGGTAATAATAGTTTTTAAAACCTGTTAAGTCTTCAGCATATCTCAGGGACCATCTTGTTTTTCCAGACTTTGCACCACCAAGCACAAAGGTTATCATCTATAAGCTTCTCTCCAGAGTTTTACTAAAACTCTTTCAAGAATATTGATGATCATTTTATATAATCCACCATAACTTTTCTTGTTATTTCCAAAAACTTCCTCAAAAAGTGCCTCGGTATTTTTGATTTTTATACCTCTATATTGTAAATAATCATATTTTAAAGCGACCAAAACTTTTTTTATCATTTCCTCAGCAGATTGACAGATTTCATTAAAAAAATCAAGGGTCTCCTTACCAAGTTCTATATGGTGAAGTAAAAATACGATTTCCTCAAAGAGATAAATTAAATTAAGTAGTTCAAGGCCCCTTATTCCTCTTTTCCATTGATAAAAAAAGGGGTATCTTTTGTGAAATAGAAAATTTCTTAGACCAAAATTTAAAACCTCAAGAGCATTGTTATAACAGGTATCAAGCTGTTTTTTGAATTTTCTCTGAAGTAGGGTCTTGCGTGTGATGAGTTTAAAAGCTTTAGGATTTATTGAGAACTTATAGTATTCAATAAGATTTTTAAGAAATTGATGTCCATTTTTACAATTAGGCGTATCAAAATGAATAAGAGATAATAGAATTTTTCCTTTTCCGAAGGATTCTTCTAAAATTAAGGGTTTTTTCCTCATAAAATCAGGATTTAAACGAATTCCATATATATTTTCAAAAAATTCCAAATGCTCTCTATGATCATCAAGACATAAGTCAGATACATAAGCATCTTTATCAGGGGCACTAAAAGTTGCTAATATCTTTACATTTTGAGACAGAATATCAAGTTCTGGAGGAAACCAGAGGAATAAATTAGGTTTAACTTTTTCAAAGAAAGGATGGCTCCTCTCAAATTCTATTTTACAAGGCCCGCTGTAGCTTGGAACACGCTTTGAATTCCTTTTAACACTTGCTATCCCTAAGCCCTCCTGTCCTGCCAAACTTGCTCCACCACAAATTCCAATAAAAATTCCCCCAGCTTTGACAAATTCCTTTAAAAGTTCCCTTTGGTTTTCTGTTAAACCCTCAAATTTATTTTTAGACCATCCCCCCGGAACAAAAAGGCCTTTATATTTTGATAAAAAGGTTTCATCAATTTCTTCAGAAAGAATTGGATCAAAATCAAGATTAACCTTTTTTAAAGCTCTGTAAGTCCAAAGCCCCCAAAGATGAGAATCAGAGATAAGGAGAGCTGATTTCATATTTTCCTCCGTATTTCCTCTCATATCCCCTCTTGGCTATCAAAAATTTGCCCAAAAATTGGGTATATTTACTTCCCACAATTATAAGACTATTCATTCCTATTTTTTCTGAAGAGAGTTTTTCAAGAGTTGAGAAAATGATTTCCTCACCTTCTCTTGATGCAGAATTTACAATAGCAACTGCTGTATTCGGAGATTTATTTTCCCTTAAAATTTGGAGAGCCCTCTCAAATTGAATTTTTCTTCCCTTGCTCCTTGGATTGTAAATTACAAGGGGAATTTCTATTTCCGAAAGTCTTTTTAAACGCTCTTCAATAACTTCCCAGGGGGTAAGTCTATCAGAAAGGCTTATCACAGCAAAGTCATTACCAAGAGGAGCCCCAAGAAGGGCATTTCCCATGTTTAAAGCAGAAATTCCCGGTATGATCTCTACCTCAAGGCTGAACTTATTTTTATGCAATATCTCCAGCACAAGACCAGACATTCCGTAAATCCCGGGATCCCCACCACTTACTAAGGCGGTATCTTTTCCTGCTAAAGCAAGCTCAATAGCCTTCTTGACCCTATCAATCTCTTGAGTCATAGAAAAATCATAGACCTCTTTGGTTTTAATAAGAGGTAAAATCTGTTTGATATAGCTTTTATAACCTACAACCGCTGAAACATTGGTTAGGACTCTTAATGCCTTAAGAGTTAAATAATCTCTTGAACCGGGACCAATTCCCACCACATAAAGTTTCCCAACCTTTTGAAAAGGCTTGAGTGCAAGAGCTATAGTAAAATCTTTATAAATCCTTTTTGGATAAAGTAAGACCCCTTTAGACACCAAAAGAGCACAGGCCTCAGATACACTCTCAATTCCAAGGGCCTTTTTGGCTGATTGGGATGGAGAAATAACCTCAACCTCTGAAAGCTCATCTTTTCTAAAACCATTAAGATCTAACCCCTCCCTTAAGACAAAGTTTTTAAGGGGTAAATACTCTGCCTTTTTATCAAGGGTTGCAATTCCCTTTAAGGCTTTAAACTCAAGTGAAAGCTCTTCAAAAGTCCTCTTTAAAAGCTCCTCAAAATCTTCCTCAGTTAAAATCTCATGGAACCCAATCCCTGCATAAAGACATCGGGGAATAAGAATTAATTTGTTTTCCAGTTCTTGTTTTTTATAGGACACCACAATATCTGCCTCTTCAGGGGTAGAAACTCTCTCAAGTTTTGAAGAAAGGGGATAATTCAATCCCTCTTCAAGATAGACCTTAAGATTTCCTTTTTCATTAAATTTTGACATTATCACATATAGTTGATCTTTATTTTTAATAAAAAATCCAAGTTCTTTAATCCAGTTATCCAGGGGGGGTAATCCCCTATTGTCTGAAGCTGTGGTGATCACAGGATGAGCTTCTAAAAAACTTGCTATCTCAAGGGTAATTCTATTGATATCGGCATAATGCCCTCCCAGATAGGCAATAACATTGTTTCCTGTTTCATCTATGACAATAATTCCAGGATCATGGTCTTTATTTTTTATAAATCCTGCACAGACCCTGGCTACAATCCCAAGGGCCATAATAAAAATAAGGACCTTTTCAGGCTTAAAATGCCTTTTAATATCCCTCTTTGTCTCTCGATCAAACTTGTAAATCTCTGCCTTTTCCAGAAAAACACTAATTCTTTCCGCCAAAGCCTTTCCTTCTTCTGAAAGATAGAAAATGATAAATTCTTTATTTTTTTCCATAAAGAATTGATCTTTTGTGAAAATTTTTATCCATAAGTTTTAAAACATCTCCTACAACAATAAGAGCTGTTCTGGTTATACCTTCTTTAAGCATGGTTCCTGCCAGTTGAGAAAGGGTAGTTAGAATAATTTTTTCATCCTTTCGCGATAACTTATAAAGAATAGCAACTTGTGTTTCAGGGTTATAGACTTTAAGCAAAAGGGTGGAGAGTTTTTCTGCAAGGCCTGAGCTAAGAAAAAAAACAAGAGTGGATTTAGTTTTGGCTAATGTAAGAATTTCCTCTTCAGTTGCGCCACCTGTTTTTCCAGAAAGCCTTGTAAAAACAACAGAATTTGAAAGTTCCGGATAGGTAAACTCAATTCCTAAGCGAGCAGATGCCATAAAACCTGATGAAATCCCGGGAATTATTTCATAAGTAATGCCCTCATCTCTTAAAACCTCAATATGTTCCATTATAGAACTATAGAGGGCAGGGTCTCCGCTCACAAGCCTTGCAACAACCTTATTTTGCTCAAGATATTCCTTTATCTTTGCAATAATCTCCTCAAGAGGCTTTCCAAAGGCATTATAAAACTCGGCTTTTACATTCTCCTTTCTTAAAAAGGAAGACATTTCCTCACTTATGAGGCTTCCGGGATAGATGATAAGATCTACCTCTTTTATTACTCTCAGGGCCTTGAGGGTTAAAAGCTCGGGATCTCCTGGACCAATTCCAATAAAATATACCTTTTTCATAGTTTTTTCAAAACCACCAAGGTAAAGTAATCAAGCTCATTTTCCTCAACCTCATCCAGATTATACCATATCTTTTCCAAGTCCTGCCCTACTCTCTTGCCAACCAATCCCATATATGCATGCTTTTTTGAAAATTCCTTTATCTCTTTCAAATACCGATGGGTTTTCAGCAAAACTATGGTATCAAAGATAAGATAATTTGAAAGGCTTTTTAAAAAAGTATCTGCATTGGTTATTACAACTTCTTCTTTATTAAGGGACAGGGGGATTTTGAGCTTAGCTGAAAATCCAGAAAAAGAACTTATTCCCGGGATAATTTCCATTTCAATTCCACTTTTTTCAAGAAAGGGCTTAAGGTAAAAAAAGGTGGAATAAAAAGCAGGGTCTCCAAGGGTGATAAAAGCCCCTATTTTTGACTCAGAAAGTGCAGAACTAACTCTTTGGGCAAGTTCTTCCCAGTGATTGTAAAGCTCATCAATCTTCTGCATAGGAAAATAAAGCTCAATAAGCCTTTTGTCTTTAAGGGAAACAACCTTTTCAATGACTGATAAGGCAAGGGTCTCCCTTCCTCCTGTAGGATAAAAAAGGAGGGGACAGTCTTTTAAAATTTTTAAACCCTTAAGGGTTATTAATTCAGGATCCCCTGGGCCAACTCCAATTACATAAAGCTTCATCTTTTTGAAAGATAACCCTCTAAGATTTCAAAGACTTCTTTAACTGTAGAATAATAACTTCTCTTTTCCTCCGCTATTTCATCAAGGGCTTTTTCCAGGTTAGCAGTAAATTGATAATCCATAAAAAGTGGGGTTACCCTTTCTAAAAATTCACAAACCCTTCTGCCAAGCTCTGTTGGTTTAAGATACCTTCCCTCTTCTTCTATATAACCTCTTGTGAAAAGAATATCAAGCATGCTTGCATAAGTTGAAGGTCTGCCAATACCAAGGGCCTCCAATTTTTTAATTAGAGATTGAGGAGTATATCTCTCAGGTGGCTTAGTGATATGCTCTTTGATTTTATAACCTTTTATTTTTAAGAGGTCACCCTCTCTTAGGTCTGGAAAATCTTTATCTTCTTTTTCTTCCCTGCCAAGGAGAAGTAAATATCCATCAAAAACCAACTTTTGCCTTTTTAGAATAAGTTTGAGATCCTTTGGAAGATATGCATTTTTAAACACATACATTCTCTCCGCATAAATAGCCTCCCTCATCTGTGAGGCAAGAAAAATCCTTTTTATGAGTTCATAGAGGGCTCTTTCCCTTTTCCCTATAGGAGGTGTTTGTCTCAGGATTTGAGTTGGTCTTATGCATTCGTGAGCATCCTGGGCATGGGCTGATAACTTAACCTTTCTCTCACCTCCCACATATTCTTTCCCAAAAAGCCTCTCAATATAAGCTTTAGCCTCCTTCTTAGCCAAAGGACTTACCCTTGTTGAATCTGTTCTCATGTAAGTTATGTATCCTTCTTCATAAAGGGTCTGAGCTATCTTCATGGTCTCCTTAGGAGAAAGCCCCAAAAATTTGCCAGCAACTTCAATCAAAGTGCTTGTCTTTAAAGGTTGAGGCGGATATTTTTTCAAGGTTTTATCTTTAATAGAAGAAAGCTCTATCTCTTTTCCTTCAAGATATTCTTTAAAAATTTCTAATAATCCTTCTGAGTTTTTAGTTTTAAGTAATTCTTTTTTTGAGAAAAGTTCAATTTCAAAGCACTCTCCTGAAGAAGACTCTGCTATCACCATAAGAGAATAGCTCTTTTCTGGTCTAAAGGTTTCGATTTCCTTTTCCCTCTCTGTAATAAGTCTTAGAGCAGGACTTTGAACCCTTCCAGCAGAAAGGGCCTTTTTAAAATTTTTGGATAAAAAGGGGGATACTTTATAGCCAATAAGTCTATCAAGCACTCTTCTTGCTTTCCAGGCAGTGTAAAGATTTTCATCAATATCTCTTAAGTTATTAAAGGCATTTTTGATACCAATTTCAGTAATTTCTCTAAGCTCAATGCGTTTAATTTCTAAAGGAAAAGGTTGGTTTTTCTGAATATATTCAAGAAGATGATATCCAATAGCCTCACCTTCGCGGTCTGGGTCAGTTGCAATGTAAATTTTATTTACTGAAGAGAGAAGTTTTTTTAATTTAGATAAAACAGCTCTTTTAGAATTAAGAACTTCAAGATAGGGGTCAAAGGTATGGGGATTTATTCCCATACTTTTTATTGGAAGATCCTTAATATGTCCAAAGGTAGCTAAAAAAAGAAAGGAATGCCCTGAATTATTTAGAATTTTACTTAAAGTCTTAATCTTACTTGGTGATTCAACAATGAAAAGAAATTTATTTTTACCATTAAGCTTTTTAGTCATTGAAAATTTAAATTAATAGCAAATTTGGTTTCGTCAACTACATATATGCATCCATATTTTTTGAGACCTTTCTATCAATGAAATAGATACCTTCTGAATAATATTTTCCTTACAAAATTGATCCGCAAAAGGTTTTAGTGTCTGCCAATAAAGCAAAGACCTACAGCTTGCAAACACATATGTTTGCCCTACAAGGGGATTTACGAGATTTACATAGGGTAGGCAATACAACTTAAGGGTAAAGCAGATTGATATGCCCCAAATAGGTAGATTTAAATTTCAAAAGTTATAGACGCATACACAAGGCTTGCTTTTGGTCAAATATAAGCTAAAATTATCTTTTTAGAGGTTGTTTTATCTGGGGGTTTTGTTGATATGAGAGAGGCAGAGCGGTATAAAGAGGCTGGAGTTGACCTTGAAAAGGCTAATCTGCTAATAGAAATAGTGAAAAGAAAGACCCAAAAACTCCCTCAAAAGGGAGTTATTCATGATATCGGTGGTTATGCGGGGTTGTATTCTCTTGATCTTTCCTGTTGCAGAAATCCCGTGCTTGTGTCTTCAACGGATGGAGTGGGTACTAAAATTAAATTAGCCATACTTGCTGATCTTCATACCGGGATAGGCATTGATCTGGTAGCCATGTGTGTAAATGATATTATTACCACAGGGGCAAGGCCCCTTTTCTTTTTAGATTATATTGCCATGGGAAAATTTAATGAAAAGGTTTTTAACGAACTTATAGAGGGAATCACCAAGGGGTGTGAGGTATCCCAGTGTGCCTTATTGGGTGGTGAGACAGCTGAAATGCCAGGGATGTATGCTGAAGAAGATTATGATCTTGCTGGATTTGTAGTGGGAATTGTAGAAAGAGATAGAATCATTGATGGTTCAGAGATCTCTATTGGGGATGTTGTGATAGGACTTGCCTCAAGTGGATTACATAGTAATGGTTTTTCTCTTGTCAGAAAAATTATTCTTGATGAACATAAATTTTCCCTTGATTATATTCCACCTGAGCTTGGAAAACCCTTAGCTGAAGAATTACTTACACCAACTAAGATCTATGTTCCTACCATATTAACCCTAATAAATAAAGGGCTTAAAATAAAAGGTATCGCCCACATTACAGGGGGAGGCTTTTACGATAATATTCCCAGAATTTTACCCAGAAATTGTAAAGTGGTTTTAGAAAAAAAAGCCTGGGAATGGCCACCAGTTTTTAAATACCTACAGAAATTAGGAAATATCAGTGAAGAGGAAATGTATCATGTCTTTAATTGTGGAATCGGAATGGCTCTTATTGTAGATAAATCATCAGTAGATGAAGTAATAGCCTTTTTAAATGCCTTAGGAGAAATATCTTATATTCTCGGACATGTTGAAAAATTACAAGAAAAGGAATCTCAGGTTCAGTTAATCTAAGGCCTATGTATTTTCAAGAGGTTATTGCCAGACTTAATTCTTTTTGGGCTAAAGAGGGTTGCCTAATCCTCCAGCCCTATGATGTGGAATCTGGAGCTGGAACCTTTCATCCAGCAACCTTTTTAAGAGCCCTTGGCCCAGAGCCCTGGGCTTGTGCCTATGTTGCTCCATCCAGAAGGCCAACGGATGGAAGATATGGTGAAAATCCCAATCGCTTGCAGCATTATTATCAATATCAGGTTATCATTAAACCATCCCCTCTTGATATTCAAGAAAAATATTTAGAAAGTTTAAAATTTCTTGGGATAGATCCTTCAGAGCACGATATTCGCTTTGTAGAGGATGACTGGGAATCTCCAACGCTTGGAGCCTGGGGGCTTGGGTGGGAAGTCTGGCTTGATGGTATGGAGATTACCCAGTTTACTTATTTTCAACAGGTGGGAGGATTCGAGTGTAGACCTGTTACAGTTGAGATTACCTACGGCTTAGAAAGACTTACCATGTATCTCCAAGGGATTGATAATGTCTTTGAACTCAAGTGGAACAAGAATGTTACCTATGGAGAGGTGCACTTAAGAGGAGAAGTGGAATTTTCTATTTTTAATTTTGAGGTGGCTGATATTACTCTTTTAAAGGAACTTTTTGATAGATTTGAAGCTGAAGCCAAGAGGCTTTTTGAACTTGGACTTGCCCTTCCCGGCTATGACTATGTGCTTAAGTGCTCTCATACCTTTAATCTTCTTGATGCCAGAGGGGCTTTATCTCCAGTGGAAAGAGCTAATTTTATTGCCCGAGTTAGGGCATTAGCTAAAAGAGCTGCGGAAACCTGGCTTGAGAGGAAAGCATGAGTAAAAATCTACTCTTTGAAATCGGAACAGAAGAACTTCCTGCTCGTTTTATTGAACCAGCTCTTGAAAGTATTTTAAGCTTTACTCAAAAAAAATTGAAAGACCTTGAATTAACCTTTGAAGATATAAAAGTTGGTGGAACCTGTCGAAGGCTAAGTCTTTTTATAGAGGCCTTAGCAGAAAAACAGAGCGATAAAGAAGAAGAGATATTAGGACCATCCCTAAAAATTGGTCAAGATGAAAAGGGGAATTACACCCCTGCTCTTCTTGGATTTGTAAAAAAACATTCAGCAGAACTCAATCAACTTTTTATCAAGGATACTCCTAAAGGGCCTTATTTTTGTCTTAAAAAATTAATTTCCGGTCAAAAAACCATAGAACTTTTGCCAAATTTTTTAATTGAACTTTTACATAATATCTACTTCCCTAAAAGGATGCACTGGGGAAACTTTGACTTTACCTTTGCAAGACCAATAAAATGGTTCCTTGCCCTTTATGGAGAAGAACTTATCCCTTTGGAGATTGCTACTATTAAAAGTCAAAGGTTAACCTATGGACATCGCTTCCTCTCTCCTGGCCCAATAAATATTGCCTCTGCAAATTGGGAATATTATAAAGAGGAGCTTTTAAAAAACTATGTTATCCTTGAGGTAGAAGAGAGAAAAAATCACACCTTGAAAAGTATTCATGAAGTCTCAGTTAATATTGGAATCCCAGTTATAGAGGAAGATCTTTTGAGAGAAAATGCAAATCTTCTTGAATATTCCTTTCCTGTTCTGGGTAAATTCTCTGAAAAGTTCTTAAAATTACCTGAAAAACTTGTTATTACTGCCCTTCAGGAGCACCAACGCTACTTTTTTTTAAGAAACAACAGAGGAGAGCTACTGCCCTATTTTATCGCAGTAAACAATAATAAACCCAAAAATCCTGAAATCGTTATTCAAGGACATGAAAGGGTAGCCAGAGCAAGATTAGAAGATGCCCTTTTTTACTATGAAAGAGACATTAAAAGACCTCTTAAAAGCTATGTGGAAAAACTTAAGGGTATTGTATATCACATAAAATGCGGAACCCTTTTTGAAAAAACCGAAAGGCTTATTGGAATAGGTAAATATCTTGGAAAGCACCTTTTTCCTTATATTTCTCCTCAGGATATAGAAAAAGCCTGTTTATATGCGAAAGCTGACCTTGCTACTGAAGTAGTAAAGGAATTTCCAGGTCTTCAAGGCTATATGGGAAATCAATACCTTTCTTTGGAGGGAGAAAAAAATATTGCTCCTGCAATATACGAGCAGTATCTTCCATCCCCTAAGGATGAGGCCTATCCTGAAACAACCTTAGGAATAATTTTATCTCTTGCTGACAAAATAGATCATCTCTGTGCTCTTATCGGAGCTGGAGAAAAAGTAAGTGGTGAAGGCGACCCCTATGCCTTACGCAGGGCTGCCTATGGGATAATTAAAATACTGCTGATAAAAGAAATAGATCTAAAGCTTGAACCCCTTTTAGATTTTTCTCTTTCTCTGCTCAAAAATCAGGGTTATTTAAAAAATAAAAGGGCCCTACAGGATCTTTTGGAATTTTTAAGAAAACGCCTTGAAGGTGAGTTTTTATCAATTGATTTTACGAAAAATTTTATACAAGTAGTTATTGATCAACCTCTCAATCCTCATATTCAACATCTAAAATTAAAGGCTCTTAAGGAAATTTTTCCAAGGGAAGATTTTCAAGACCTTGCTACTCTTTTTAAACGGATAACTCAGATTCTTAAAAATATTGATTTAACTACTCTTCCAGCTATAGATCCCCAGCTATTTGAATATGAAGCTGAAAAGAGACTCTTTGAAAAGAGTTCTACCCTTGAACCCATTTTACTTCAGTTAGAATTAGAAAAAAATTACTTAAAATATCTTGAGGAATTACTTCAATTTAAACCTTTGATTGACACTTTCTTTGACGAGGTATTTGTGATGGTGGATGAGGAAAAGCTTCGTTTTAATCGTCTTTCCCTTTTAAAAAGGGTTTCTGAGTATTTTTATAGTTTTGGTGATCTTTCTTCTTTAGCCTGAAATGAATGAAGTTAAGCGAAGTTTAGTCATAGGAACCGCTGGTCACATAGATCATGGAAAAACTGCTCTTGTTAAGGCTCTAACAGGAATTGATACTGATCGTTTAAGAGAAGAAAAAGAGCGTGGTATAACTATTGATATAGGATTCGCTAAACTTCAATTGCCTTCAGGGATTCAAGCCAGCATCGTTGATGTTCCAGGGCATGAACGCTTTATTCGCAACATGGTGGCAGGAGCATCTGGCATTGATCTTGTAATGCTTGTTATAGCAGCTGATGAGGGCATTATGCCTCAAACGAGGGAACATTTAGAAATCTGTGAACTTCTCGGAATCAAAGAGGGAGTTGTAGTCCTAACTAAGATTGACCTTGTTGACGAGGAATGGCTGGAGCTTGTAAAGGCTGAGGTTGAAGATTATTTAAAAGGCACCTTTTTAAAAGGCGCTCCTATTGTGCCTTTTTCTGCAGTTACTCTTCAGGGGAAAGAAGAACTCATAAAAATCCTTGATGAAAAAGCAAAAACCTTAAGAATACGCGAGAGGACTCTTCCTTTTAGACTTCCTATTGATGGGGTCTTCCTTATTAAAGGATTTGGATTAGTCGTTAGGGGAACTGCTCTTTCCGGAGAGGTTTCTCTAAATCAGGAACTTATGCTCTATCCCCATCAGAAAAGGGTAAAGGTTAGAAATCTTCAGGTTCATGGTGAGTCCGTTGAAAAGGCCTTTGCAGGGATGAGGGTTGCTGTAAATATTCTTGGGGCTGAAAAAGAGGAAATCAAGCGTGGAGATGTGCTGGCTGAACCAGAGGTCCTTGAGCCTTCTCAATGGATAGATGTAAAAATTAAGGTTTTAAAAGAAGTAGAGCCACCTCTTAAGGCCTTTGAAACCTTGTTATTCTATGTTGGGACCTCAGAGATTCTGGGAAAATTAATCCTTTTCAATAAAGATTATCTTAAAGATGAAGAGGATATTGCTCAAATATTTTTACAGAAACCTCTCTGTGCCTGGCGTGGAGATAGATTCATATTAAGAAGACCAGGAACCAATGAGACTGTTGGAGGTGGTGTAATATTAAATCCCCTTTCCCAGAGAAGAAAAAGAACTAAACCCTGGGAAAGAAAGGAACTTGAATTTTTAGCCTCTTCCAAAGATGAGTCCCTTATTCTTTATTATATTGAAAAAAAAGGGGGCAGAGGGATTTCTCTAAGAGAACTCTCCCTTTCAGTTAGTATTTTTGGAAAAAATTTACTCCAGATGATCTCTAATCTTAAATCCAATATTTTAGAGATTAAAGCGGGAGATACCATCTTTCTTTTTACCTTTAAGGCCCTTGAGCACTTAAAAAGGGAGATAATTGAGAGACTTCGTAAATTTCATGAGAGTAACCCTTTTTCTCCTGGTCTTACCAAGGAATTTTTAAAAAGCAGATTGTCTCTTGACCCTCGAGAAATACTCTTTGAAAGGGCTTTAGAGGATCTTATTCACGAAGGAGTCATTCAAAGAGAAAGGGAACTTTATTTTATACCTGAATTTCAGAAAAAATCTTCAACATTAGAAGAACTTAAAAAGCAACTTCAAGAAAAATTTTTAAAAGAAGGTCTAACACCACGAGATGTTGAGGAAATTCTACTGGAATTTGGAAAAGATGTAAAAGCAGCAGAGGAGGTCTTAAAATTATTACTCAGGGAAGGAATTCTTGTTAAACTTTCAGAAAAGCTTATTTTTCATAGCAAGGTGCTAAGAAAAATTGAAGAGGATGTAAAGGCCTTTTTTAAAAATCATTCAGAACTAACAATTGGAGACTTTAAAAAGATTGTTGGCGAGGGAGTTTCAAGAAAATATCTCATTCCCATTTTAGAATATCTTGATAAACAAAAAATAACACTTAGGGTTGGGGATAAAAGGGTTCCAAGAAAGATATAAATTATTTCTTTTTAGGGGATTTTTTTCTTTTTTTCTTCTTAATTGGGGTTTCTTTGGAGAGTTCGTAAAATTTCTTTAATCTTTCATAGACTTTTTTATGAAATTTTTCTGCCTTTAATCCTGTAAGAAGTTCAATAACATCATCAACGGTCTCAGCGGAATAGAGATTAAACCTTTCTCCTTTGATATCTTCAAGAAGTTCTTCATCGCAAAGGAGATTATCTACATTTTGCACAGGGATTATAACACCCTGTTTTCCAGTGAAATTTAATATTTTACAGATCCGATAAAACCCTTCCACCTTCTCTTTAATTCCACCTACGGGCTGAAGATTTCCAAATTGATCGATAGAGCCAGTGACAGCAATATCCTGCCTTAAAGGAATCTGGGCAATGGCAGAGAGGATAGCTATTAGTTCTGCGCAAGAAGCACTATCGCCCTCAACAGGTTCATAGGCTTGCTCAAAGGTGAGTGTGCAGGAAAGTTGAAGAGGAAAATCTTCACCATAGCGATGAAAAATATAGGATGAAAGGGTAAGAACTCCCTTAGTATGAATTGGACCACTCATTTCTATTTCTCTTTCAATATTGATTACCCCTTTAGAACCTGGATAAACAGAGGCAGTGATTCTTGAAGGCCTGCCAAAGGCATAGTCTCCAAGGCTAATTACACTTAAACCGTTAATCTGACCGATCTTTTTTCCCTCAACAGAAAGAAGTATTTTCCCTTCTTTAATATATTCCCTGATCTTTTCCTCTAAGAGGTTCATGCGATTTATCTTTTCTTTTAATGCTCTTTGAATATCTTCTGAAGTTATCTCCTGATTTTTAGAAAGGTAGTTAGCCTCTCTCAATACATTTTTAAGATCTTCCAAAATAAATTTAACCTTTTTTCTATGGCCTGATTCAGTAATAGCATACCTCAAAAGTTCATTTAAGCCCTGAGCAGAAAGCTCTTTCAGACCGTCATCCTGAATCATTTTTTTCACTATTCTGGGAAAGGTTTTAACTGTTAGCTCATCTAAGGGTAAAATAGGATCAAATTCAGCCTTAATTTTAAAAAGTTCTCCAAATTCTTCATCATAAGTTGAAAGAAGATAATAGAGATAGGGATCTCCGATTAGAAAAACCTTAGTTGTGAAGGGAGCTGGTTCAGGCAGAAGTCCTACATGGGGAACAGGGATTTCCTCCATCATCCCGCCCATGAGGTGGAGTTTTTTGTGAAGTAACGCTCTTTTTAGAATAATCCACATATAAGGATTTTTCAAAATCTCCCAGAGATCAATTACCAGAAAACCTCCATTTGCCTTGTGAAGACTTCCTGCGGTAAGACTTAGATGATCCGCATATAGGATTCCCATTTCAGCACGATAATTAATCTGTCCAAAGAGTCCCTTTAGAGTTGGGACTTTCTCATAAATAACCGGGGCACCTTGAGTTTGCGAATTATCAACTAAAAGATTAATTCTGAACATATTTAAGGCCTTATTAATTCCACTCTGCACCATAATATTGCCTCGAGCCTTTTCCCATTCTATAAAGAGATGAATATTCTTAATTATCTCTTTTTTCAGGCTCTGGAAATAGAGCTTAACCTCTTCTAAAGTTTGAAAGGTTTCTTCAAGTCTTTCAAAGGCCTTATTTACAAGATTTTCAGCAATCTTATCTCTTAATTTAAAAAGGGCTTCTCCAAAGGCGGTATCAAGATCACGAAGTTTCCGCATGTATTCACGAAAGGTTGGTTCAAATTCAATCAAGCTTTTTTGATACTCCTCCCGGATCCTGGGATCTTTAAAAAGCTCTTCTTCAGAAACAGGGGCCTGAATCTTAAAGAGAGGTAAAAGCTTTACACCTTGTGGTCCAAAAAGAACCATTAAATTATATTTTTTAGCTGCATCAGTAAGCTCGGCAAAAACCTTCTCTTTCTCAGCTTCAATTTCTTTTGTAAGCTTGGAAAGTTCTTCTTCGTAGTCCTTTCCTTCAAAGGATTTAAAGGTCTCTCTTTTAAGGAAATTTAAAGCCTCCTCAAGACCTTCTTCAAGTTTCTTTCCATAACCAGCTGGCAGTTGAAGACATTTTGGTCTGGCTGGATCTTCAAAGTTATTTATATAACATAAATCAGGAGGAGTAGGAAAATTACTGGCTACCTCTTCAATACGCTTTAAAGTATATCTTGTTCTGCCAATACCTCTTGGGCCACAAACATAAACATTATATCCCTCATCCTTTATCCTTAGGGCCAGATCAAAGGCCTTTTCAAGACGTTCTTGATGAGGAAAAAGCTCCTCGGGATGAAAGGCTAAAGTTCCCTCTGAAAATTGAGCTTCAATTTTAAGATCTTTAAATTCAATCTTTTTCCAGGGCATTTTACTCTCCTCTTATTTTAGGATATTTACATAATTCTAAGGAAAAAATTTAAAAAAACAAGAAATGCTATGGGTCTATATTTTTTGAGATTTAATGAGTATTTTTTCTGCAAACTCTTTTGTAAGAAAATGAACTTGAGTAGAAACCATCTGGCAGGGCCAAACTCAAATATTTGCTTGTTATGAGTGTGTTCCTTTGCATTCTTGAGGATCGGGGCGGGCAGATTTGAACTGCCGACCCCCTGCTCCCAAGGCAGGTGCGCTGCCAGGCTGCGCTACGCCCCGTAACTGTCAATGCTTCTACATTATATACCATCTTTTGAACTTTTCAAGTTTATGTATGCGTCCATATCTTTTTAGACTCTATAGGATTTTTTCTTAGTCCATAACACAAATCTCTCCACATACCCGTTCCCCTTCGGAAAGAAAGGATAAAAAATCTGCAAAATCTTTCCTTAAGTAGGGGTTTAAAATTTTATACCACTTGAATTTTTTGTGGGTCTGTTGTAGCACAGACATTCTTGTCTGTGTTACTTTCATACCTTGGAGTGTAATTTACCTCCACAGGCAAGATTGCCTGTGTTACTTTTAGACTTGTAAAGCCTTCCTTGTATAGATATCTAATTCCCCTTTTACCCCACTTTCTTTTTCTTGTAAGGATATGAACTTATGCAGTTATATATGCGTCCATA
Organism: Caldimicrobium thiodismutans; assembly: GCF_001548275.1. Lineage (GTDB taxonomy): Bacteria > Desulfobacterota > Thermodesulfobacteria > Thermodesulfobacteriales > Thermodesulfobacteriaceae > Caldimicrobium > Caldimicrobium thiodismutans. The sequence goes on along the minus strand of NZ_AP014945.1, from coordinate 64,630 downwards.
CCTTTTGAGACTCAAGTATATTTTTTTCAATTAGAACTCCTTTGTCCTTTTCCCACAACCCCTCTCCCTCGCTTCCTCTGGGACATGCCCAAGCTTACCTTCTATAGCGGAAAGGACAAGCTCTATTGAATCCTGAATTAACCGCTGGTATATCTTAAAATCCTCTCTTCTTCACCCCCTCTTTAAGTCTACCATATAAAGATTTTATATCTCCCTCTCTTAACCATCTGGTATTAAAAATTTCTCTATCCTGCCAGTTAGCAGACAGGCCTTTCAGGATACTCCCAGGCTCTTTTCCAATCATAAAACACAAAAGATAAAACAGGAACATACCCTCTTCACTCCTTTAGAGACCTCTCATTTAATTTAGACAATACTTTTTATCTTTAAAAAGACCTTGATTTAGCCTAACCTTTTTTGCATAGGTTCATATCCTTACAAGAAAAAGAAAGGGTGGAAAAAAGTGAGAGGGAAAACACATAGGTTTGTCCCTACAAAATGTCTCCTATACATATTCAATTTTCTTATAACAGAAGTAGTAGAAAAAACTCTTGAGTCTCAAAAATATGGACGCATACAAATAATTGACTTCTCACATGAATTGATGTAATTTTAGGAGAAAAAAAAGAGGTGCAAGATGAATCCCCAAGATGTAGTCATTGGAATTCTTGGTGGGGGGCAGCTTGCAAAGATGTCCTCTCAATCTGCAAGAAAACTCGGTTTTACTGTAAAAGTTCTTGACCCTTCTCCTGAATGTCCTGCAAGTGCTGTAGCTCAACAGATTGTAGGTTCTTTTAAAGATCCTGATGATATCAAAAATTTTGCTAAGGACTGTAATATTATTACCTTTGATATAGAACATGTTGAAGTTGCCCCTCTATTTGAACTTCTTCCAGAAAAAAGGGTAGTCCCACGCCCAAGGGTTCTCTTACTAATCCAAAACAAACTTGAACAAAGAAAGGCTTACCAGAGAGCTGGTCTGCCTATTCCAAAATTTATAGAAATCAAAAGTCCAAAAGACTTAAAGGCCCTTTTGCCCTGCGTGCAAAAATCTATTACAGGAGGATATGACGGCCGGGGAACGGCAATCCTTAGAAGTGAAGAAGACCTCCCTAAAGCCCTTCCCTGTCCATCTTTTGTTGAGGAATACTTAGATATTGAAAAAGAATTGGGAGTTATGGTAGTCAGGAGTGAAAATGGAGAACTTGCTGTTTACGATGTGGTTGAGATGGTCTTTCATCCCGAGGGAAATCTTCTTGAATATCTTTTTTGTCCAGCTAAGATTGAACCAGTTATTGAGAAAGAGGCCAAGGAACTTGCCATAGAAGCGGTAAAGGCCATTAATGGCTTTGGACTCTTTGGAGTGGAACTCTTTCTGGATAAAAAAGGGAAACTTTATGTAAATGAAATTGCACCAAGGCCTCATAATTCAGGACATCATACTATAGAAGCCTGTTATACAAGTCAATTTGAACAACACATTCGGGTTATCACAGGACTCCCTCTTGGATCAACAAAACTTCTATCCCCTGCAGTGATGATAAATCTTTTAGGTGAAGAAGGATATTATGGGAAACCTCTTTATGAAGGACTTGAAAAGGCTATGTCTTTACCCGGGGTCTCTGTCCACATCTATGGAAAAAAAGAGACCTTCCCCTTGAGGAAAATGGGACATGTTACCATACTTGCAGATACTCTTGAAGAGGCCTTAGCTAAGGCTAAAGAGGTGAAAAAAATCCTCAAAATAAAAGGAGAGAGACAAAGATGATGGTAGGAATTATTATGGGAAGTGATTCTGATTTGCCGGTTATGAAAGAGGCAGCTGAAGTCCTTGAAGAATTTGAAGTCCCCTACGAAATAACCATAGTTTCTGCCCACAGAACTCCTGATTTTATGTATGAGTATGCAAAAACAGCTGAAGATAGAGGAATTGAGGTTATTATTGCAGGTGCAGGAGGATCAGCTCACCTACCAGGTATGACTGCCTCTCTCACTACACTTCCTGTGATAGGAGTTCCTATTATGACTAAGGCCTTAAAAGGCCTTGATTCACTTTTATCTATTGTCCAGATGCCAGCAGGTATCCCTGTGGCAACTGTTGCTATAAATAATGCCAAAAATGCAGGCCTTTTAGCTATTCAAATTTTGGCTATAAAATATCCTGAACTAAGAGCAAAATTAAAAAATTACAGGACTAAACTCAAGGAGATGGTGCTTGAAAAGGGTAAAAAATTAAGTAAAGAGGGGTATAAAGAATACCTAAATAAAGAGACCTAAAGATATTTTTCAGCCTTTTTACCAATATCTTTTCTGTAGTAAGCTCCCTCAAAGTGAATCAGGTTTACTGCTTCATATGCTCTTTGAATAGCTTGAGAGATTGTATTCCCAAGAGCTGTCACACCAAAGACTCTTCCCCCATTAGTATAAAAGGTGTCTCCCTCCTTTTTTGTGCCTGCATGAAAAACCATGATATCTGCCATATTCTTCACTCTCTCTAAGCCAGTAATTACCTTACCTTTTTCATAACTTCCAGGATATCCTTTGCTTGCAACTACTACACAAACACAGGCCTTGTCAATTTCTTTAGGGTTATAAGATGATAATTTACCCTCTAAGGCAATCTGAATAAGTTCAAGAAAATCTCCCTCAATTCTTGGCAGAATAGCCTGGGTTTCTGGGTCTCCAAGGCGACAGTTAAATTCAAGCACATAGGGTTCACCCTTGGAGATCATAAGCCCAGCATAAAGAAAGCCGAGATAGGGATGTCCCTCTTCTTTTAAAACCCGTAGGACTGGTGCAATAACTCTCTCCTCAATCTTTTTTCTCAAATCTTCATTAATTAAAGGAGCTGGTGAATAAGCACCCATTCCACCTGTATTTGGCCCTTCATCATTATCAAGCAGTCTTTTATGATCCTGCGAGGTAGGTAGGGCCTTAAAATTCTCTCCATCTGTTATGACAATATAGGAGGCCTCTTCCCCTTCCAATTTATCCTCTATAACTACTTTTGAGCCTGCTTCTCCAAAAATCCTTTCAATGAAAATTTTTTCAAGGGCAGATTTAGCTTCAGCTTCTGTATCACAGACAAAGACACCTTTTCCAGCACAAAGTCCATCTGCTTTAATAACCACAGGAGCCCCTTTTTTCCTAAGATATTCTAAAGCTTCATTGTAATCCTCAAAGACTTTAAAATCTGCTGTTGGAACACCCGCCTTTTCCATGATCCCTTTAGCAAAGGCCTTACTACCCTCAAGTTGAGCTGTATACTTATCTGGACCAAAGACTGAAATATTTTCTCTTTGCAGATAATCCCGTATTCCTCTTACAAGGGGGTCTTCAGGACCGGGGATAACAAGATCTATCTTCTCTTTGAGGCAAAACTCTTTAATTCCCTCAAAATCTGTAAGCGTAAGCCCTTGAGGAATCTCAGCTATCTCAGAAATTCCTCCATTCCCAGGAAGGCAGTATAACTTTTTAAGAAGAGAACTCCTGGCAAGGACATAGCAGAGGGCGTGTTCCCTCCCACCGGAACCAAGAACAAGAACCTTCATCTGCTCCCTACCTTACGAAATTTTCTCTCTGAAAAAACAAATCCTGTAAATATAAGGGCTTTGATTAGGTCTACAGGTAGAAAGGGAAAAACTGTAAGGGCAAGAATTTCCCTCAAGGTTTCCTTAAAACCAAGGAAATAAAAACCTGCCATAAACCAGAGAGTCCCAAAAAAGTAGATAATAAGATGGGCTAAAATAGCCACAAGAAAGGTAGAACCCGCTTTAGTTAATAAGCCCCTTTCCTTTGCCTTTCCCACAAGAAAGACACTGAGTAAAAAGCCAAAGAGGTAACCGCCTGTTGGACCACTCAGAACAAGAAGCCCCCCTTTTACTCCTGAAAAGAAGGGTAATCCTAAAGCACCAAGAACGAGATAAAAAGCTACACTGAGAAAGCCAAGTTTAGCCCCCAGGTAATAGCCGATGAAAAGTATCCCAAGGGTTTGAAGAGTCAAAGGAACAGGTGTAAAAGGGAGAGGAATTCTAATCTGAGAGAGTAATGCAAGAAGTATGGTAAAGGAAAAGATCAAAGCTAATCGTTGAAGGTATAGGCTCTTCATTTCAAAAACTTCCTCTCTTTTCTGCATAGGGCACCTCTTTGAAATTTTTTTAAAATTATATAAGACTTTTTAAGCTTGTCAATGTATTGTATGCGTCCATATCTTTTGAGACTTAAATAGTAGGGGTTTAAAATTTTATACCCCTTGAATTTTTTTGGGGGTATGTTGTAGCACAGACATTCTTGTCTGTGTTACTTTCATACCTTGGAGTGTAATTTACTTTTACAGGCAAGATTGCCTGTGTTACTTTCAGACTTGTATAGATATCTAATTCCTCTTTTACCACCCTTCCTTTTTTCTTGTAAGGATCTGAACTTATACAGGTAGTTAATTAAGGCAGGCCTGCCACAGACAGATACACTCAACCCAGGTCAATTATTTTTTGAATAATATTTACAGGGCAGGTTTCAACTAAAAAGTAATTCGCCCCCACATTCAACCAAAGATTGGGACTTAAACAACCTCTTGAAAAAATTTTTTTAAAATCTAACATATAGAAAAAAACTTAGGAAGGGAATAGTATGACAGCAAAATTAAGAAGTGAAGTTGCTGAGGTAACCCCTCAGGAAAATCTTTACACCAAGGAACTTATCTTTGAAGATTATCCAGTTGTGCGCTCTCTTTATGGTGAAAGGGGGAGTCATTTTAAAATTCTTGAGGATGCCTTTAAAGTAAAGTTAATCCTTAAAGGTAATCATATAGTTATCTCTGGAGAACCAGAGGATCTTGATCTTACGGAAAAGACCCTTGAGGAGCTTTATACCCTTATAAAAGCTGGTTATACCATTTATCCAGCAGATGTAGAATATGCTTCAAGGATCCTCCTTGAAAACCCTAAGGCCCACTTAAAGGATATCTTCTTAGATACCATTCTTATAACCTCTGGAAGAAAATCTGTCTCCCCTAAGGGGATAACCCAGAAAAATTATGTAGAGGCTATAAGGAGGTCAGAAATTGTTTTTGGAATTGGTCCTGCTGGAACAGGTAAAACCTATTTAGCTGTTGCTATGGCGGTTTCTTTCCTGATGAGAGGAGAGGTAAATAGGATCATTTTGGTAAGACCTGCTGTTGAGGCTGGAGAAAAGCTTGGATTTCTTCCTGGTGACCTTGTTGAAAAGGTTAATCCATACTTGAGACCCCTTTATGATGCCCTTTATGATATGCTTTCCTTTGATAGAGTAGTGAAGCTCTTTCAAAAGGGTGTGATTGAGGTTGCTCCCCTTGCCTTTATGCGCGGAAGAACCCTAAATGAGGCCTTTATTATCCTGGATGAAGCTCAAAATACTACAACAGAACAGATGAAGATGTTTTTAACTCGCATTGGCCAAGGCTCAAGAGCAGTTATAACTGGAGATGTGACCCAGATTGATTTGCCTGAGCCAAAGAAATCCGGCCTTCTTGAGGCCATGGAGCTCCTTGAGGGCATTGATGGGATAACCTTTGTTTATTTTACCAAAAAAGATGTAGTGAGACATCCTATTGTGCAAAAAATCATTGATGCCTATGAGAGGAGAGATGCTAAATGAGATATAAAAGTATTCCTGTTGAGGAAGCAGTAGGTATGGTTCTTCCGCATGATATCACAGAAATTGTGCCAGGTGTATTTAAAGGAGCTCGTTTTAAAAAGGGCCACATTGTGAGAATTGAGGATATTCCTAAGCTTAAAGATTTAGGTAAAAACCACCTCTATGTCCTTGAACTTGAGGAAGATGAGTTGCATGAAGATGAGGCTGCCTTAAGGCTTGCAAAAGCAGTGGCAGGAGAGGGTGTAGAATGGTCTGAAGAAATAAGAGAGGGAAAAGTGAATTTTAAAGCGGTTTATGAAGGTCTTCTTAAGATTGAAACGGAGGCGTTATTAAGAATTAATCTTCTCGGAGAAATAAGTCTCTCCACCAAACACACCAATCTTTGGGTAAAAAAGGGAGAGGCCATTGCAGGGGGAAGAGCTATTCCTTTGGTGGTTAAAAAAACTCTCTTAGAAGAAGTAGAGAAAATCTGTAGTGAATATCCCACTAAGGTCTTAAGAATATTACCTAAAAAACTTGAAAAGGCAGGCCTTGTAATTACTGGATCTGAGGTTTTTTACGGCCGAATTGAGGATGCCTTTGCACCAAAAATGCTTCCCAAGCTTGAAAAATTTGGTCTAAAGATTGAAGGCCCCCTTTTTGCACCGGATGATAAAGATTTTATAAAAGAAAATCTAAGCAATCTTCTTCAAAGAGGGTGCGAGGTTATCCTTATAACTGGTGGTATGTCTGTTGATCCCGATGACCTTACCAAAGTAGCCATCCGTGAGCTTGATCCCGAGATTTATCTTTATGGAACCCCGGTTTTACCTGGCAATATGTTTCTTTATGCCCGCTTAAAAAGTGGACAAACTCTTCTGGGGGTCCCTGCTTGTGCCATGTTTTTTAAGATCACAATCCTTGACCTCATACTCCCCAGAGTGCTTGCAGGTGAGACCCTTACAAGACTTGATATTGCTAAACTCGGGCATGGTGGGTATTGCTATAATTGTGCTGAATGTAGATATCCCGTTTGCCCCTTTGGAAAAATATGTTAGATGCCCTTTTCAGAGCTCTTTTACAGGTTGTGGATTTACTTTTAACTATTTATGTATGGCTAATAATTGCCAGAGCTATTCTATCCTGGGTAAATCCATCTCCTTATCATCCTGTAGTAAGATTTCTTTACAAAGCTACAGAGCCTGTTTTAAGACCTATTAGAAGAATTCTTCCCCCAATTTATGGCCTTGATTTAAGCCCAATTTTAGTCATTTTTCTGATATATTTTATCAAAGAACTTATCTTTAGATTTACTTTCAGATTCTAAAAGATATGCTTTTAAAGGTAAAAGTAAAGCCCTCTTCTGGGAGAGATGAAATTCTTGTATTTAAAGAACCTGATTATATGGAGATTTCTCTAAGGGCAAAACCAGAAAATAATGAGGCAAACTTAGCCCTTTGTAAATTTTTAGCAAGGGTTTTTGAAAAAAGCGTTGATGCTATTAAAATAATACAGGGAAAGACCTCAAAAAGAAAGGTCCTTTCAATAGAAGGATTGACAGAGGCTGAGCTTAAGGAAAGGTTTTCCAGATGAAAGACTTCTTATTCTTTGATCTTGATGGAGTCCTTCTTGATTCCATGCCCTATCACGCCAAGGCCTGGATTCTTGCCTTTCAGGAGTTTGGCCTTGAATTTACTGAAGAAGAGATATATCTCCATGAAGGAGCTATTGAGCTTGAAAGTGCAAAGACCCTCTTTTTAAATAAAGGGGTTGAGCCAACTCAAGCCTTTTTTGAAAAGGCCTTTAGATTACAAAAAAGGATTTTTAAAGAAAAATTTTCTCAAAAGATAAAACCCTTTCCCGAGGTTCCAGAGCTTCTTCAGGAACTCAAGAGAGAAGGACGAACCTTAGCTCTTGTTACCTCCTCCAGTGAAGAGATTCTGAGGGAGGTATTCCCTGAAAACCTAAAAAATTACTTTGAGGTAATCCTCACTGGAGATAAGGTTGAGAAAAGAAAGCCCCATCCTGATCCCTATTTAAAAGCAAAAGATATCCTTAGAGCTGATGTAGAAAAGATTTCAGTTATTGAAAATGCACCAGCTGGAATTCTCTCAGCTAAACGGGCTGGTCTTTTTTGTATTGCTATCACCACAACCCTAAAACCTGAACATCTCTCCCTTGCAGACATTGTGGCCAAAGATCATAAAGAGTTAAAGAACCTTCTTTTAAATGGCCAGAGACAATAAAACACCCTTTAATTATCTTGATTACTTTTCTCGTTACTCTCAGATTATTCCTGAATTTGATAAATTCTTAGAATACCTTAAAGTTCCTCATCAACAATATTTTCGCATAAATAATTTAAAGGTTTCTGAAAGAGATATCCCAAAGCTTTTAAATTTAATCCAGCAAAAGGGAGTAGAAATTGAAGAAATAAGGGAAATAGATAAGTTTTATCGGGTAGTTAATAATGAAGAGGTCGCTCTTGGTAATTTAAAAGAATATGCCCTGGGACTCATACATTCTATGACCTTAAGCAGTGCTCTTCCTGTTTTAGCCCTTGATCCTAAGCCAGGAGAACTAATTCTTGACCTATGTTCAGCTCCCGGGGGGAAAACCGCCCTTATGGCTATGATAACTTTTGACAGGGCTGTTATCATTGCTAATGATAAGAGATTTGATCGTTTAACTGCTCTATCTGCCAATCTGAAAAGACTAAGTGTAGCAAGTGTTGTAATTACAAGATATAAAGGAGAGGAGTTCCCTTTAAGCCTTCAATTTGACAAGGTTTTAGTGGATGCACCCTGTTCAGGCGAGGGAAGATATAAAGTGGGCCTTGAAGGGGAAATACTTTATCAGAAGGGCTCAGGAAGATCAAATCTCCCCTCTATTCAGAAGGGACTTCTCCAAAGGGCTTATGATTTATTAAAACCTGAAGGTATATTGATTTACAGCACTTGCACCATCAATCCTGAAGAGAATGAGGCAGTAGTAGATTATCTTTTGCGAAAAAGGGCTGTTCAAGTTCTTGACTGGGAGGCTCCTTTGCCCTGGGATGCAGGGCTAACTGAATGGCAAGGGAAGGCATTTCATCCCGAACTGGCTAAGACAAAAAGATTTTTTGCTCATAAAACTAAAGCTGTAGGTTTTTATGTAGCTAAATTAAAAAAATTATAATCTTCACGGTGCTGGTAATGCATAAGTTCATATCTTTACAAGAAAAAAGAAGTGGGGTAAAAGAGGAATTAGATATCTATACAAGGGAGGTTTTAAAAGTCTGAAAGTAACACAGGCAATCTTGCCTGTGGAGGTAAATTACACTCCAATGTATGAAAGAAACACAGACAAGAATGTCTGTGCTACAACAGACCCACAAAAAAATTCAAGGGGTTTAAAATTTTAAACCCCTACTTAAGGAAAGATTTTGCAGATTTTTTATCCTTTCTTTCCGAAGGAGAATGGGTATGTGGAGAGATTTAATTTGTGTTAGGTCCTAAAAAAATCCTATAGAGTCTCAAAAGATATAGACTTATACATGGTATTTACAAATATTTAAAATTGATTAAATTTGATCCTCATGGATAAAATAAAGGCTTTCTATGAGTTTGTTAAAAAAAATCCAGAGGCTTTAGAAGAAATAAAGCTTTTTTTAGAGAATCTTTTCAAAGAACTATCCAGCGATATCTTACTCTTTCATATATTAGAACTATCCAAGAATAAGAGCCTTCCTCAGGCAACCAAAAGGTTGCTCTTGGAATATGCAGCAGACCTTTGCGAAAAATCCCTTCGTTTGCATGAGGCCCTTACAATTTTAAATGTCCTTTTAAAAAACTTTCCCAAGGAAGAATATTTAGAAAAACTTGAAAAGTTAAAAGTATTTAAGTCTCTTGAAAGGTATAAAAGCCTGTCTTCAAAATACAATATATCCTTTGAAATTCTAAAAGATCTTTATCTATCGTCTTTAGAACAAGATAAAAGCCTTGAAACTTTGATCACACAAAAATATAAAATACCTAAAAATGAAATCTTGAAATCTTTAGAAGAATATTATCGCGTTCCATCTTATGACCTAAAGGCCCTTTTGTCTCAAAGAAAGATAAGGAGGATTCCAAAGGTTCTAAGTATTAAAAAGCAATTTTTTATTGAAAATCTTTGTGTACCCTTTGAATTTAATAAATCAACCATTCTTTTTTGTTATAATCCTGACGACACCGAAAAAATAGAATTGGTTAAAAGGATACTTCAACTTCCGGATGTTAAACTGGCAGTATCTTTTAAAGAGGATATTCTTGAAGGTATAGAAAAATATTATGATGTCTATTTTGAGGATGCAGAGCTTAATTTTGAACAGATGGAAGAGGAAGAACCCCAAGAAGAAGCGGAATTATTAGATAGCGCTATTGTAAATTTAGTTAATTTTATAATTGAAGAGGCTTATAAAAGAAGGGCATCTGATATCCATTGGGAAAGCCTTACCGGCAAGAGGGGGCTTTTAGTTCGTTTTAGAGTTGATGGAGAGTGCTTTGAATATACCACCCTTCCTGAAAATCAAAAAAAAGGTTGTATCTCCCGTATAAAAGTTATGGCTAATCTGGATATTGCTGAAAAAAGGCTTCCTCAAGATGGAAAAATAAAATTTCGCACTAAGGATGGTAAATCCTTTGAGATCAGGGTGGCGACTCTTCCTACTATTGAAAATAATGAAGATGTGGTGATGAGAATTCTTGGAGGAATTGAATTTAGAGCCTTAGAAGAATTGGATTTATTGCCTGAAAATTATAATAAACTAAAAAATATTCTTGAACTTCCTTATGGATTAATTCTATGTGTTGGACCAACAGGTTCTGGTAAAACCACAACTCTGCATGCCTGTCTTAAACATTTAAATAAGCCCAATCGTAAAATCTGGACAGCGGAAGATCCTGTAGAAATTGTTCAAGAAGGGTTAAGGCAGGTTCAGGTAAATCCAAAAATTGGTCTTACCTTTGCCCGGGTCCTAAGATCCTTTTTAAGAGCTGATCCTGATATTATAATGATTGGAGAAACACGCGATCATGAAACTGCCCAGACTTTAATTGAAGCCTCTCTTACAGGACATCTTGTATTGAGCACCCTACATACAAATTCAGCACCAGAAACTATTACCCGATTACTGGGAATGGGCATAGACCCCTTTAACTTTGCAGATTCTCTTTTGGGAGTCATAGCCCAGAGATTAGCTAAAAGGCTATGTTCAAAATGTAAAAGGCCTTATGCACCAGAAAAAAATGAGATAGAACGCATCAAAAGAGAGTATGGAGAAAATCCCTTGATTCCACTCGGTGATGAAACTCTTGCCAAAGCAACCCTCTATGAACCAGTAGGGTGTGAATTTTGTAATTATACAGGATTTAAAGGTAGAATTGCCATACATGAGATCCTTGTGCCTGATGATGAGATAAAAGAGCTTATTATTCATAATGCTCCTGCTCAGGAAATTAGAAAAGTAGCTTTTATAAAGGGTTTTCAAACCCTAAAACAAGATGGTATTTTAAAGGTGCTCAAGGGTGAAACCACTCTCAAGCAGGTTCTTACCGTAACCTTGAGGTAGAAATATGGAAGCCAAAATTGCCTTTTATGGTGCAGCCCGAAGTGTAACTGGTAGCTCCTTTTTGTTAACCCTTCGGGAACATAAAATCCTTATAGATTGTGGCCTTTTTCAAGGCCTTGAAACGAAAAAAAATTACCTACCCTTCCCTTGTAAACTTAAAGATATCTCCCATTTAATTCTTACCCATGCCCACATTGACCATTGTGGAAGACTCCCCTGTTTAGTCAAAGAGGGCTTTCAAGGAAAAATAATCGCCACAAGACCAACCTTTCAGATTGCAAGAATCATGCTGCTTGATGCAGCTAAGGTTATGCGAGAACATTATAAAACTCTTTACCGCAAATCAGTTAGACGAGGCCTTGATCTTCCCCCTCCCCCTCTTTATGAAGAATATGATGTTCTGGAAAGCTTCAAATACTTCCAGATAGAACTTCCCTATTACACACCTTTAATTCTTCACAAGGAGATTAAAGTCACCCTGAGAGATGCGGGACATATCTTGGGAAGTGCCTCTGTTGAAATTGAAGACCTAAAGAAGGGAAAAAAAATTCTTTTTTCAGGGGATCTGGGTAACAAAAATAAACCCATTGTTAGAGACTTTGATCTCCCTCCAGAAGATATAGATTTTTTATTAATTGAAACGACCTATGCGGATCGCAATCATAAGACCTTTGAGGAATCTAAGGAAGAATTCCTTCAGGTTATAAAAGAGACCTGTGCTCGGGGAGGAAATGTCCTTATTCCAACCTTTGCCTTAGAGAGAGCTCAAGAAATCCTATTTGTCCTTAGAGAATTTTATGAAAAGGGGCTTTTACCTTCCTGTTATGTCTTTTTAGATAGCCCTTTAGCTATAAAGGCAACCCGTATCTTTAAAGATAATCCTGAGTTTTATGATGAGGAAGCTTTAAAAATCTTTAATCATAAAGATCCCTTCTCTTTGCCCAATCTATTTCTTACTGAAGATGTAGAGGAATCTAAGGCTATAAATCAGATTAAATCTTCTGCTATAATTATTGCAGGCAATGGAACCTTAAGTGGTGGTAGGATCCTACATCATTTAAAAAATAATATTTGGAGACCCGAATGCAGTCTTGTTTTTGTTGGATTTCAACCCAAAGGCACCTTAGGAAGAAAAATCGTAGATGGAGAGGAAAAGATTCATCTCTTTGGAGAAGAAATACCTGTAAGATCCAAAGTTTATACTATTAATGGTTTTTCTTCTCATGCTGGCCAAAAGGAACTTTTGGAGTGGATTTCTCCCCTCAAAAATCCCGAAAAAATATTTTTAATTCATGGTGAACCTGAAAAGATGGAGGTTTTCCGAGGTCTTCTTGGAGAAAGATTTAAGACTGATAAGATTTATATTCCATCTCTGGAAGAGGAAGTCGTTCTTTATTAGATGCGTCTTTCTAAATTTCTTGCCCTCTGCGGGCTTGGTTCCAGAAGAAAAAATGAATCCCTTATCTTAGAAGGCAAAGTTTTAGTTAATGGCCAGATTGTCAGAGACCTCTCCTACAAGGTCTCTCCAGAAAGAGATCAGGTTATGGTTGATGGAAAAGTATTAAAGATCCCTCCTAAGGTCTATTATCTGTTTTATAAACCCAGGGGATATCTTACCTCCCTTCATGATCCCCATCATCGCCAAACTATTAGGGCCTTCTTAGAAAAACTTCCCTTTAGGGTCTTTCCTGTTGGAAGGCTTGATAAAGATAGCGAAGGCCTACTCCTTTTAACCAATGATGGAGATTTAGCCAATCAGCTTCTTCATCCCAAATATGAAGTTAGGAGAACTTATTGGGTCTGGGTGAAACCAAAAATCTTAGAAAATAAAATTAAGTCTTTACTGGATAAAGGCGTGGAAATAGAGGGAAAAATTATTAAACCTTTAGAATTTCGCTTCCTTAAAAAGGATGGCCCGTTATATATTTATGAGGTTGTAGTTAAAGAAGGGGTCAAAAGGGAAGTTAGAAAAATGGTTAGCTTTCTTGGAGGTAGGGTTAAGAGACTTTTGAGGATCTCCTTTGGGCCACTGAAACTAAAAAATTTACAACCAGGAGAGATAAGATCCCTTAAAAAAAGGGAATTACAAACTCTTAGGAAGTTTCTTCAACTCAAAAGTTCTGAGATTTTGGATAGAACCTCTTCAGGAGAATCTACATAGTGAACACCTGGGATATCCTGCCAGGTCTTAAGTCCAATAACAGGCTTCCACATCTTTAAAGCTAAGGCAATTTCAGAAAGGGTCCCATAGCCGCCTCCTATGGAGATGACAATTTCAGCGGTTCTGACAAGGATAACATTTCTGGCATGTCCCATATCTGTAATCACAGGAATAAGAACATAAGGATTAGCCTCTTCTGCCTTATTCCCAGGAAGAATACCCACAGTAACACTTCCTGCCTCTCTTGCTCCTTTTGAGGCTGCCTCCATTACCCCACCTAAACCCCCGGTGTAAACAATAGCTCCCCTCTGTCCAAGGGAAAAACCTACTTGATAGGCAAGTTCAAAGAGATAGGGATCTGCAATCCCCGCCCCAATAACTGCTATTCTTCTATTCTTTAAATCCATACTCCCCAATCAATTTGACAAATCTTACAGGCTCAAGAGTTTTGGTATGAAGAGTCCCACCTCGTTTAACCCCTTTAATAAGCATTTGAGAAAACTCATCTCCAACAGGGATCACAATTCTTCCACCCTCTTCAAGTTGCTCTATAAGTGGTTGAGGAATCTGGGGAGAGGCTGCTGTAACAATTATAGCAGAAAAGGGTGAGGCCTCCTTCCAGCCTAAGGTCCCATCTCCAATTTTAAAAGATATATTTTTATAAGAAAGTTCCTGAATAAGAATCTTTTTGGCCCTTTCTTGTAAGCTTGGATATTTTTCAATAGTATAGACCCACAGGGCAAGTTCTGCTAAGATAGCAGTTTGATACCCCGAGCCAGTTCCAATTTCAAGCACCCGTTCTTTCCCTGTAAGTTCAAGGGCTTCAGTCATTAAAGCCACAATGTAAGGCTGAGAAATAGTTTGTTTTTCCCCGATAGGTAGGGGGAAATCTCCATAAGCTTGATCTCTAAGGGCTGGCTCAACAAAAAGGTGCCTTGGAACTTTAAGCATAGCCTTGAGAACCCTTTCATCACGAATACCTCTTGCCCGGATCTGGTTTTCAACCATTTTCTCCCGGGCAATCCTGTAAATATCACCATTTTCTATCATCTAAGGGATCACCTCTTCTGCTTTTCAGGATTAACTAAGGTATAATAGATAACTTCAACCACCTTTTCTCCTTCAAAGACTATTTTTAAAACTTCTGTGTAATCTTCTCCTTTATAACCCTTTACTATAGGAAAATTTTCCCAGAAGTTTTTGACCCGATAATAATAATACCACTCTTCCTTCTTATCAGGCCTAACAAAGGCCTGAACAGGAGGACCTAAATAGGCCAATACCTCTGCCTTGGTGCTAACCTCCTTATGAATTAAGGAGGCCTTAGAGGCAAGATTAGGCCCAGGAGTGGTTGAACAGGCTGAAAAGATAAAAATGCTAAGAATAAGATAAAGAAATTTCTGCATGTTTCTATTTAACCATATTTTTTTACTTTGTCAGCCCTTTGTATAAGTCCATATCTTTTGAGGCTTAAATCTGCATCCCCTTTCAAAGTAGCGGTAACCCTATGTGTTCCTTTACCTCCTCTCACCTTTTCACCCTTTTCCACCTCTCCTTTTTCTTTTTTAAGGATATGAACTTATACCCTTTTTTTACTCTTGATTTTTTCTATTATAGTGGTTAATTATTTGAATTGATAAAAGCACAGGAGTGAGGCACAAATGGAGAGAAAAAAGAAACTTTTCTTAGCCCTTTTTCTGAGTCTTAGCTTATTTATTTTGTTTTCCCAGGCCCTATCCTTAGAAAAAAAAGAAGATACTTTTAAGGCGCTAAAACTTTTTTCTCAGGTGTTCCGGTTAATTGAAGAAAATTATGTAACAGAAGTAAATCCCAAGGATTTAATTTTTGGGGCTATAGATGGAATGCTTTCTTCTCTTGATCCTCACTCTTCTCTTCTCAAACCTGAGGAATTTAAAGAACTTGAAATAGAGACCAAGGGCTCTTTTACCGGGATTGGTATAGAAATTACCATAAAAGATGACATCTTAACAGTTGTTGCCCCTATTGAAGATACTCCAGCCTGGAAAGCAGGCCTGAAACCAGGAGACCGTATTCTTAAAATTGATGATAAATCTACAAAGGGAATGAAAATAACCGAGGCTGTAAAGCTCCTGCGGGGTCCCAAGGGATCTTCAGTAAAACTTACTATCTTAAGGAACGATAAAGACCTCAAAGAGATAACCATAATAAGGGATGTAATTCCCATCAAAAGTGTAAAGGCCAAACTTATTGAACCTGGTTATGGCTATATCCGTATTTCTCAATTTCAGGAAAAAACCCCTGCCGAATTAGTAGAGGCACTAAAAAAATTAGAATCCGAAACCCCTCTTAAAGGTTTAATCCTTGACCTGAGAAATAACCCCGGTGGGCTTCTTTCCTCAGCGGTTGAAGTAAGTGATGAATTTTTAGAAAATGGAACGATTGTTTCAATTAAGGGAAAAAATAAAGACAACCAGATGGTTTTTAGGGCAACCCCTAACCCTTCAGATAGGAAGCATAAGTATCCTCTTGTTATTTTAATCAATCATGGTTCTGCGTCAGCTTCAGAGATTGTGACAGGTGCCCTCAAAGATCATAAAAGAGCCTTAGTTTTAGGGGAAAAAAGTTTCGGAAAGGGCTCGGTTCAGACTGTTATACCTATAGAGGATAACTATGCTGTTCGCTTGACTACCGCTCTTTATTATACTCCAAGTGGTGTCACCATTAATAAACAGGGAATTCAACCAGATTTAGATTTGCCTGCAATGGAAATTCCTAAGAAAAATGGAACAATCCATTCTAAAGAAGATGAGACCTTGAAAAGATTTCCCTCGATTGAAGAAGACTTTCAGGTGCAAATGGCCTTGAATATTCTTAAAAATATAAAGGCCCTGTCTCAACTTAAATACTAATATTTTGCTTATGTTTGATTTACAGCTAATTATCTTACTTATTCCGATCTTACTCTTTGCCTTAACGATTCATGAATTCTCCCATGGCCTTATCGCTTATTTACTCGGAGACCCTACTCCAAAAATAGCAAAAAGGCTTACCCTAAATCCTATCAAACATCTTGATCCCTTGGGGACAATTACTCTTTTTATCACTCAGGCTATTGGTTGGGCTAAACCTGTTCCTATTAATCCAAATTATTTTAAAAATCCCTGGAGAGATATGGCTTTAACTTCTGCTGCAGGGCCTCTTTCAAATTTTTTCTCAGCTATCCTTTTTGGTTTCTTATACCATTTTTTTACATTGGCTAATTTTTCATTTGGAAATCTCAAGATTTCAGAACCCTTAGCCTTGCTTTCCTTCCTTGGTATAAAACTAAATTTGGGGCTTGCTATCTTTAATTTTTTACCTATTCCCCCTTTAGATGGAAGTAAAGTCCTTGTTAAATTTTTACCTCCTGAACTTAGAGAAAATTACTTAAAACTTGAGCTCTTTGGTTTTTTTATCATTTTAATCCTTGCAATTACAGGGATCATTGGAAGAACTTTATATCCTCTTTTAAAGGTTCTTTCTAACTTGGTTTTATATTATACTTCTTTACCCTTTAATTTATTGTAATCCCCTTTTAAGATGAGGGGAATCAAAATAAGGGGTAAAAGGGCTATCAAAAAGGTCACTCCAAAAAAAGTAAAGTAGCCCAGGGCTTTGGCTCCTAATCCGCTTAGGGTTCTTGATATAACCAGAGTAAGACTAAAAAGGGTTGAAAAGATGGCATATTGCGAAGAGGAAAAGTTCTGTTTACAAAGGGAAGTCAAAAAGGTTAAAAAGGCAGATGTGCCAAGACCCCCGGTAAAACTCTCAATAATACTTGCAATATAGACCCACCTCCTATCTAACTCGGGATATGCAACTACGGTATAACCAAGATTAGATAAAGCCTGTAGAAACCCCATAATAAGAAGGGCTCTCTTAAGCCCAAGTTTACCAGTATAATAGCCTCCAATGAGAGAACCAAGTATTGTAAAAAGAGAACCAAGGGTTCCAGAAATGAACCCTATTTCAAGTCTACTAAAGCCCCTATCAACCCAGAAGGGATAGACCATACCACCAAGGAGGGCATCTCCAATTTTATAAAGGGCAACAAAGAGAAAAATAATAAAAATTTTCTCTCTTTTTAAGAGCTCCTTAAAAGGGGCAAGATATTGCTCAATAATATTCAAGTTTAAGGAAGAGGAATTTTTAATTCTGAGTTCACCATTCAAAAATACAAGTAAGGCCATAAATAAACACAGAAGGGAAAAAATTATAAATATGGGCTTAAAATTTAAAAATTCTGAAAGAGCTACCAATATGCCTCCTGAAAAGATAAGGGCTACGCGATAGGCTGAAATTCTCAGACCATTAGCTTTTCCTAATTCTTCCTTTGAAATATAATCAATAATAAACCCATCCAATGCAGTATCCAAAAGGGCAGAAAAAAAGGTCAAAGCAAATAAAAAAAGGAAAAAAAGAAAGGATTCAGGAGAGAATAAAGAAAGGAGACCAATACTCAGGGCAATTCCAAATAACGCTATAGATATCCAGAAAGATTTGTAAAGATATTTATCTATTAAGGGAGCCCAGAGGGGCTTTAAACTCCAAAAAATTCCAGCTGAGGAGAAAAAACCGATCTTAACAAGATCTACCCCTTGCATCCGTAAGAAAACAGGTAAAAAAGTATAGAAAAATCCAAAAGGTAGCCCGGAAAAAAAGTATAGAGATGTAATCCAAAAAAGTCGCTTAATTTTATCCTCCATAGCTCACTACTCTACCTTTGACCTGTAGTTTTTCAAGCATCGAATTGCCTCATTAAAAATCTATTTGAAATTTTATCGTTGCCTCATATAAAAATCTCAGCTCCTCTCTTGAACCTTCACGAAAAAACTATCTATTTCGCCTCTCTTAAATTTACAAGCTTAGTTCTTTAGCAAAGCTTATTTCAAAGGAAAGAGTGGTTAAGGAGCTTTATAGAAAGATAAGGAGATATCAGAAAATGCTTGAGAGAGCATATTTAGAGAAAAAAGGGAATTATTTTCGGGGAAAAATTGACAATAAAAAGGAGGAGAAGGTAAAATAAATTCCTTTAGAAAATCAAATGAGGCATTATGAGGTTACAACATCTACAGGGGAGGCTTTACAGTTAATTATAAAAGGAAAGGCAGATTTAAGTTTCAAAAGATATGGACGGATACATCGCCTTGTAAAAGCCATAAACCATTATATAATCAAAAATCAAGGGTATAAAGGTAGAGGTGTAATATTAGCAGAAACTGGTTGAAACAGAAATATAATATCAAAGGAGACGAAATGGGGAGTTCAAAATGAAAACCGGAAGAATCGTTGTAACTGGAGGAGCAGGATTTATAGGTTCAAATGTAGTGAAGGCTCTCAATGATAGAGGCGAGACGCGAATTCTGATTGTGGATCATCTTTCTCAGGGTCCTAAGTGGAAAAATCTGGTAGGCCTAAGATTTGAAGATTATCTTGATCGGGAAGATTTTCTTAAGTCTATTGAAGAGAATAAATTTTATGATCTTAAAGCTATAATACATCTTGGTGCCTGCAGTGATACAACCGTGCATGATCTCCATTTTCTTTACAAAAATAACTATGTTTATTCTCAGAAGCTTTGTCTTTATGCCCTGAAAAATGGGATTAGATTTGTCTATGCCTCATCAGCAGCTACTTATGGGGATGGATCTTTGGGTTTTAATGATGATGAGGAGCAGCTTTATGAACTTAAACCTCTGAATCCATATGGATTTTATAAACACCTCTTTGATCTCTGGGCTTATCAAAAGGGATTTCTTAATTCAATAGCTGGGTTAAAGTACTTTAATGTCTTTGGAGATAGAGAATTTCATAAAGGAGATATGCGAAGTGTTGCTCTTAAGGCTTACGAGCAGATTAAGAAGGATGGGAAGGTAAGGCTTTTTAAATCTTATCACCCAGATTATGAAGATGGTGGACAACTGAGAGATTTTATCTATGTTAAAGATGCAGTAGAGGTTACCCTCTTTTTCATGGAACACCCTCAAATTAATGGAATCTTTAATGTAGGCACAGGTAAGGCCAGATCCTTTAAAGACCTTGTAATCGCAGTATTTAAGGCCTTGGATCTTCCCCCTAAAATTGAATACATAGATATGCCGGAACAACTAAAGAAACAATATCAATATTTCACTGAAGCAAATCTTAGCAAATTAAGAAAAGTTGGTTATAATAGTCCCATGCTGGAACTTGAAGAGGCAATTAAGGAATATGTAAAATTCTTAGAAGAACATTCTAAATATTTCTTGGGGTAAATGGAAGAATCTTCTTTTTTAGAGGTAATTAGATCCCTTTTTGGTAAACGAGAGCCAGTCTTAGAGGAACTTACTCCTGATGAAGAGGCCTTTTTTAAAGAGCTTTTAGCCTTTAGAGAGCTTGAAGTAGCTGATTTTTTAATTCCCAGAAATCTTGTAAAATCTCTTGATATAACCCTTTCCTGGGAAGAAGTAAAAAGCTATGTAATAACCAATCCTCACACCCTGTATCCTGTCCATAGAGAAATATTGGATCACTACAAAGGATACCTAAAACTTAAAGATATAATAAGGGGTTTTAACTCCTCTATCTTTAACTGGCAAGATTTCATCAAACCTGCTCTAACCCTTCCTGAAAACATAACTATCCTAACTGCATTAAGGAAACTTATAGAGCAAGAGCTTGATCTGGCCTTTGTGGTAGATGAACTTTCAGAACTGGTTGGAATCATAAGGGTTGAGGATATTCTAAAGGAGCTTTTTTTAACTCCCAGGAGATGTTTACGCAGTGACCCTGAAGGATGGATCACCCTTTCAGGAACCACTAAAATTCGTTTAATTGAAAGGTGTCTTGGCATAACATTCCCGGATGGGGATTACGAGACAATAGCAGGCTTTATCTTATATAATTTAAATCGTATCCCCAGGAAAGGAGAAAAATTTTCTTTACCTCCCTTAGAGATAGAGATTTTAAATGCAGATGAAAAACAGATTAAAGAAGTCCGTATCAAAAAAATCCCTTAGGTTCTTTTTTTTACCCTTTTTTTCAGCTGTTCTTACCGGGCTGAGCTTCCCTAAGGCAAATTTATCAATTTTGATATTTTTTGCCTTTATTCCTCTTTTCTGGATAACTGCAGAGAAGGAAAAAAAAATTCTTTCTCTCTTTAAAATCTCTCTTTTTTTTGGAATTCCCTTTTACTCAATTCTCCTTTACTGGATTGTTTATACCCTTGTTAAGTATGGTCAAATCCCCTATCCCTTAGCAATTATAATTCTTTTAATTCTTTCAACTTATCTTTCACTATATTATTTTCTTTTTTTATATCTTGCTTCTTTCCTTGATACCTTTAGCCGACCTTCCTTTTTTAAGGGAATGCTTGCAGGAAACTTGTATGTTGCCCTTGAATTTTTAAGATCTACCCTTCTTACCGGTTTCCCCTGGGGACTTACAGGTTATCCCCTTAGCAATTTTTCTCTCTTTCTTCAAGTGGCTGATCTTTTTGGTATCTGGGGTCTAAGTTTCATGGTTTTTATAGTTAACTACTACTTTTATTTTTTATACAAAGGATTTTCCAATTTTACATATAAATCTAAAAATTTTCTCCTTCAGGTTCTTTTATTTGGAATGCTTATCCTTCTTATTCCTTTTTATGGTTATTATAGCAAGCAAAAATGGATGACCTTACTTAATGAAAATAAAGAAACCCTAAGGGTTAGTATCCTTCAAGGAAATATACCTCAAGAGCTCAAAGAAGCTAAAGAAATAGAGATATCTTTAAAAACTTACCAATCCCTTACCATAAATGCTTTAAAGGAAAGGCCAAATCTTATCTTTTATCCTGAAACAGCCCTTCCCTTCTATTTCCCTTATGATCGAGAACCAACCCTTAAATACCTTAGTTTTTTACAGGACCTTTACTTAAGGGTTTCAGCAGAAAATATAAAGCCCTT
This sequence comes from Caldimicrobium thiodismutans, assembly GCF_001548275.1. Taxonomy (GTDB): domain Bacteria; phylum Desulfobacterota; class Thermodesulfobacteria; order Thermodesulfobacteriales; family Thermodesulfobacteriaceae; genus Caldimicrobium; species Caldimicrobium thiodismutans. The sequence goes on along the minus strand of NZ_AP014945.1, from coordinate 43,320 downwards.
TGCCCTCATTTTTGGAATCTTCAGGGTAAGTTTCACCGAAGGAATCCCCAAGGTCCATAATAGCCTTCTTGTTTGGACAGGTAGTAATGTTGAAGACCTCTATGATAAAGAAAAGCTTGTGCCCTTTGGGGAATATGTTCCTTTGGTGAAGTATTTCCCCTTTTTGAAAAGGATTTCTGTGGTATCAGATATTATTAAACCCGGGGAATCAAAAAATCTCAATATCCCCTTTTCTAAAGGAAATTTACAGATTGTTCCTCTAATCTGTTTTGAAAGTGCCTTTTCTCAGATACTCGTCAAACGATTGCAAAAAGGAGGAGAGCTTATTTTCATTGCCACTAACGACGCCTGGTTTGGAAAAACCTCAGCACCATATCAGCACTTTCAAATGGCCCTTGTGCGAGCAGTTGAAGGAAGGCGTTTTACCCTTCAGTCCGCAAACACTGGAATAAGTGGAATCATTGATCCCCTTGGAAGAGTTGTTTTTAAAAGCGATTTAGAAAAAGAAGAGATTTTATCTGGTGAGATAAAACTTTTTAGATATCAAAGTTTCTTTCAAAGATATGGGTATCTCTTTCCCTATATTGCTCTAATAATCTCTGGTCTTTTTTTGATTTTAAAAATTGCCAAAAAATTCAGCCCTTTTTCCTCTTATGCTCATTTAAATATTCTATTTAGACCTTTAAAAAGAGGCTAAAATTTATATAGTTAGAATTGAAATAAAGCTATACAAAAGGTGAATAAATTTATATTCTTACAAAAAAAGAAAGGGTGGTAAGGGTTAAGAAGTGAGAGGTGAGAGGTTAAAGAGCTGGTAGACCTAAGGTGTCAGCCCCATGTAAGGGTTCAAAATTTAAAACCCTGAATCGCAATCAATTTTTATAAATATCCCAAATTTGCCGGTAGAAGTTCCAAAATTTAGATACTATCCAGCTTTTAGTCTTTCAGTTAACCATTAAGGGAATTCTTATGTTCTTTGACCTATTTTGAATGAAAAGAGCATTTGTTTTGTCATATAAAAAGCCTCCATTTTGGGTTTCACCTCCTGGGTGATATTATAACATCAAGAAATCTACATACAAAAGAGGGCTTTTGTATTTTTGATTATTTCTACCGGCAATTAAGGACTTATACAAAAGTAGTTGACAAATCCAGAGTATCGTAAATAATTTTTAAAATATCCTTTGGGGAGGCTACAAATGCCTGAGGAGACAAGAAAGGAGATTCCTCCTGAGATAGTGGAGCGGGTTAAAAAACTGAGGGAAGAAATAGAATACCATAACTATCGTTATTATGTGCTTGATAGCCCCGTTATATCGGATGCTGAATATGATGCCCTAATGCATGAACTTAGAGAGTTAGAGGCTAAATATCCTGAATTAATTACCCCTGATTCCCCAACTCAAAGAGTGGGCTTTAAACCTGCTGAGGGATTTAAAGAAGTCCCCCATAGAGAGCCCATGCTCTCCCTTGATGATGCTATGGAGGAATCTGAAGTTATCGAATTCGATAGGCGTATTAAAAGATTTTTAAATCTTCCTGAGAATATGCCCATTGAATACACTGTTGAACCCAAAATTGATGGCTTAGCTATAGAGCTTGTCTATGAACAGGGGGCTCTAAGGGTTGGAGCAACCCGTGGCGATGGCTACCTTGGAGAAGATGTAACTAATAACTTAAAAACCATAAAAACCATACCTTTGAGATTAAGAAAATTCTCTGAAGATGCCCCAGAAATTCCTTCACGGATAGATGTTCGGGGTGAGGTATATATGACTAAGGAAGAATTCAAAAAAATTAATGAAGAAAGAATAGCCAGAAAGGAAATACCCTTTGCCAATCCCAGAAATGCAGCTGCTGGTTCTCTTCGTCAACTTGATCCTCAAGTAACTGCCAAAAGGAAGCTTGACCTTTTTTGTTATGGAGTAGGCTATACCGAGGGTTATACCTTCAAAACTCAATGGGAGGTATTGCAGACCCTACCAAAGTGGGGACTTAAAGTTAACCCTATGGTGAAATTAGCCTCAAATATCGAAGAGGCCATTCAATATCACAAAGAAATTCAAAGGATAAGAGACACTCTACCTTACGAAATTGATGGGATTGTTATTAAGGTTAACGATTTAGCCCTATGGGAAAGACTGGGAACTAAGGCTCGCTCTCCAAGATATGCCTTAGCTTATAAATTTCAACCCACTCAATCTACCACTCAGCTTATAGATGTAGTCTTTCAGGTGGGAAGAACAGGGGCGGTAACACCGGTTGCAATCCTTAAACCAGTTAAAATTGGTGGAGTTGTTGTGGAGAGAGCCACCCTTCACAACGAAGACTTTATCAAAAACCTTGATATCCGCATTGGAGACCATGTGCTTGTCCAAAGAGCAGGGGATGTGATACCAGAGATTGTTATGCCTATTAAAGAAAAAAGAACTGGTCAGGAAAGGGAAATTCATTTTCCCACCCACTGTCCCATCTGCGGAAGTAAACTGGTTAAAAAATCCGGAGAAGCGGTCTGGAGATGTCCTAATAGAAGTTGCTATGCTCAAGGAGTTAGAAGGATCATGCATTTTGCCTCTCGTAATGCTATGAACATTGAAGGACTTGGGACTAAGGTTGCCCAGGCTCTGGTGGATAAAGAGATGGTTCAAACCCCAGCTGATTTGTATTACTTAAAAATTGAAGATTTTATGAAACTACCTGGTTTTGCCTATAAGAAGGCCAAAAATCTCCGGGATGGAATAGAAAAGAGTAAAAAAACAACCTTAGGAAGATTTCTCTTTGCTCTTGGAATTCGCCATGTAGGGGAGGCCATGGCTCAACTTTTAGCAGAAAGATTTAAATCCTTAGATAAGCTTATACAAGCTTCCATGGCAGATTTAACAGCAATTCCCGGGGTTGGGCCAGAAGCTGCTAAATCAATTGTTGAATTTTTTAGAGATGAGGAAAATCAGAGGATGATAGAAAAATTGCTACAGGCTGGAATAACCTTTGAAGAAGAGGAAAAGGAAGAAGCCCTTCCAAAAGTGCTTGAGGGACTTACCTTTGTATTTACAGGAGCACTGCGCTCCTTTTCCCGTGAGGAGGCCAAAGAGATTGTCACAAAATTGGGAGGCAAAGCTACAGACTCCGTTTCCCGAAATGTAAATTATGTGGTTGTGGGAGAAGAACCAGGATCAAAATATCAAAAGGCCCTCTCCCTGGGAATAAAAACCTTGAATGAAGAAGAATTTTTAAAACTCCTTGAAGAAAAAGGGGTTAATTTAGAAAAAATTATGTCAAAAAAAACTGAGAGGACTAAAACAACTCTTTTTTAAAAATAGCCCTTCTGAGTATCTCCATTGTTTTTTTGGCCTCAGCTTGAGCCTTAGAATTTCCTTCTTTTAAGATTTCAAGCCACTCATCCTTTGCCTCCCATTTTTTCCTCTCTTCCCAAAGGGGAGTTAAGGCAGAGATAACCTTTTCAGCAAGCCTCCTTTTACATTCAAGACATCCCAGTTTTGCAGATTTACAGTCCTCTATAACTGCATTTTTTTCTTCTTCAGTATAGTAAAGTCTGATAAGATTAAAAGCAATACAACGATTTTCAGGATCTCCGGGATCACTTTTGCGAGGTCTTAAGGTATCAGTTACATAAGAGAGAATCTTCTGTTTAACCACTTCTGGTGGGTCTTTAAGAAAAATAGCATTTCCGTAAGATTTACTCATTTTTCTTCCATCAAGACCGGGAATTTTGGGAACTTCCGACAGCTTTGCCTCAGGTTCAGGTAAAAGCCCCTCTCCATAAAAATAATTAAATCTTCTGGCAATCTCTCTTGTAAGCTCAAGATGAGGCACCTGATCAAGCCCAACTGGGACTTTGTCAGCCCTGTAAATGAGTATATCTGCCGCTTGAAGCACTGGATACCCAAGAAAACCATAGGTCGCAAGATCCCTTTCCTGTAAATTCTGTAACATATCTTTGTAAGTAGGATTTCTCTCAAGCCATGAAACAGGAGTTATCATTCCAAAAAGCAGATAAAGCTCCGCATGGGCTTTAATCTCTGATTGCACAAAAATAACAGCTTTCTCAGGGTCAAGGCCTGCTGAAAGCCAATCCAGAACAAGCTCTTTAGTATAATCTCTAATCTTTGAGGGCTCTTCATATTCAGTTGTGAGAGCATGCCAGTCCGCAATAAAATAAAAGCATTCATATTCACTTTGTAAAGATATCCAGGTCCTGAGCACACCATAGAGATGACCTAAGTGCAAAGGCCCTGTTGGTCTCATCCCACTTACAATCCGCCCTTTCCCCATATTATTACCCTGTAAAAAATTTATTTTTTCTTTTTCTGAGGAAGGCTGCAAGCACAATTGGTAGTCTTATTTTTCATCTCATCCTGAGATGGTGAAGATGGAACTCCTCAAACAGGAACCCCCATTTTAGGAAAAATGAAACGGGATATAAATACCCAGAGGGCTATAACTGCAATTAAAATTAAAAGATCCCACATCTTAATACACCTCCTGCAATTTTTTTGTTTATAATATAAGCATGTCTCCTTTGCTCAATTTTGTCCCTCAACTCCCAAAAGCCTGGTTGGGCTAAAAGCTCTCGCCACACGGGAGGATGGAGTAAGGGACAACTTTAATTCTATTCCCATCAAAAATTTAATAAAAGGATTAATAATTCCGAGGTGATTTGCCATGGCTAACATTTTTACCTTACCCTATTTTCTGATAGTTGACTCCTAAAATATCATTTTTATAGCCTTTTCAAGCCTATTTTTAACCTTTTCTTTTCCCAAGAGTTTCATAACCTCAAAAAGAGGGGGACTTACAGTCCGTCCTGTCAGGGCAACTCTAACTGCTTGAGCAAATTCTTTTAACTTAAGACCTGAGGCCTCAGCAAGATTTCTAAACTCCCTTTCCAGAATCTTCTCATCTTCAAAATTAAGCCTCTCCATATCTAAAAGTAAGGTTTCAAGAAGGGGTTTAATTTGAGGGGTCAAAAATTTATTTCTGGCACTCTCTTCTACTTTTACTTCATCAAGAAGATAAAAGTCTATCATCTCAGCCATCTCTTTTAGGGTCTTTACCCTTGGTTTCACACTCTCAAGGATTCTACAAAGATAATCCTCTGAAAATCTCTCTATTGAATAAGGAAATAAAAAGGATCTAAGATGCTTTAAGATCTCACCATTGTCTAAGGTCTTAATCCAAAAGGCATTAAAGGCAAGCATCTTATCCGGATCAAAACGGGCTGGAGACAAATTAACCCTGCTCAAATCAAATTTTTCAATAAGCTCCTCAAGAGTAAAATATTCCTGATCTCCATAACCCCAGCCCAACCTTGCCAGATAATTTACTACTGCCTGAGGAAGATAGCCCTCATCCCGGTATTCAAGAATAGATCTTGCTCCATGCCTTTTAGAAAGCCTTGCTCCATCAGACCCAAGAACCATGGGAATGTGAGCAAATTGAGGTGGAGAAACTCCAAGAAGTTGATAAATAATAAGTTGCTTGGGGGTGTTTGAGATATGATCATCTCCTCTGATTATATGGGTTACACCCATGGTAAAATCGTCAATTACCACAGCAAATTGATAGGTTGGAGAGCCATCTGAACGAAGAATGATAAAGTCATCTACTTCATCCGGAGGAAAAAGGATCTTACCACGCAAAAGGTCTTCAAAGACTATTTCCGAAAGATCAGGCACTTTTATTCTTAAAGCCCTTCCCGGACCTTGGGGCAGATTCTTTTCTCTACATCGGCCATCATAACGAGGCTTTAACCCCCTCTCAAGAAGGCTCTTTTTGCGGGCTTCAAGCTCCTCTTTTGTGCACTCGCAGTAATAGGCCTTACCCTCTGCATAAAGTTTTTGAGCATATTCCTGATATATCTCAAAACGCTTACTCTGAAAAAAGGGGCCTTCATCCCAATTTAATCCCAACCATTCTAAGGCCTCTCGTATAGAGTCCACATATTCATCCTTTGATCTTTCTCTATCCGTATCCTCAAAGCGAAGAATAAATTTTCCTTTATGGTGTCTTGCAAAGAGAAAATTGAAAAGGGCAGTCCTTGCTCCACCAAGGTGAAGGTGTCCGGTTGGACTTGGAGGAAAGCGTGTTATAACCTCTTTCAATCTGAAACCTCCTTAATAAAAAATTATACCTCCATAACCAACTACAGCGGAATAATCTCCAGTAATATCTCCCGAGGTTTTGTAATCAATAAGAATAGCCTTTTCAGCTCCAAGTATCTTACTTGCTATTATATTAACCGCAACAGGTAATACCCCGCACATACTTATACTTCTTTCATAAACTACTTGAAGAAGTTTTTCTGCTGATAGTTCCAAAATAGCCTCAATTGCAAGTGAATCTTTTTGCATAGCGATATTTTGAGTCTCATAGTGGCTAAAATCTGAGCTTGCTACAAGAAGCACATTTTCACCTGTCTTCTCCTCAAATTCCTCTATAGCTGAGCCAAGAGCACTTCCAAGCTCCTCTATCTCTGTATAAGAGAGGTCCATTAAACAAATAGGCACAATTTCAACCTCAGGATTTAAATATTGCAAAAAGGGGAGCTGAACCTCAAGGGAATGTTCTCTCTGATGGGCAAGGTTATCTACCTCAAGAAAAGGACATCTTTCAAGGATTAGGTTAGCAAGCTCAGTGTTTATCTTTGTCTCACCAAAAGGGGTTAAAAAGGCCTCTCCTCCAAAAAGGGAAACATTAGCTCCAAGCCCTGTATGATTGGGCCCGAGAATAATAGCAAAATCAGGGGGGACAATTCTTCCGTAAACCTTACCTGCAACCTTACCTGAATAAATATACCCTGCATGGGGAACAACAATTCCTTTAGCTTGCAGCTTCTCCTCTGAAAATTCAATAAGCTCTTCAAGCATGGAAGAGAGGGTTGCTTTATCTCCAGGATAAAAATAGTTAGCAACCACCGGGGGTCTCTTCATAGTTTCTCCCAGCAAGTTTTAACAATCTCTAAATCTTCAGGAGTATCCACCTCAGGAATATCTCTTGGAACAAGGCTTACAGCAATGGAGTATCCATACTCTAAAGCTCTGAGTTGCTCAAGCTTTTCAGCTTGCTCAAGCTCTCCCAGAGGAAGTCTCACAAAAATATCCAGAAACTCTTTACGGTAAGCATATACACCAATGTGTTTTAAATAGATGGGCTCTTTACCTGGTGGTCTAAAAAAGGGAATGGGGCTTCTTGAAAAATAAAGGGCCCTACCCTTTTTATCCAAAACTACTTTAACTTTATGAGGGTTATCCAAATCCTTTTTTGAATGAATAGGAACAGCTAAGGTTGCCATAGAAAGTTCAGTAGAAAATAAAAGAGGCTTAAGCAAAAGAGAAAAATACTCAGAAGGGAAAAGGGGTTGGTCACCTTGAAGATTAATGATAAGAGTCTCAGAGGCTAAGCCAAGAATGTTTGCCGCTTCCCAGATGCGATCCGTTCCTGAGGGGTGTTCACCAGTCATAACCGCCTTACCACCGAAGTCTACCACTGTATCAAAGATCCTTTTATCATCAGTTGCCACATAAACTTCCTTAAGCCCTGATTCAAGTGCCCTTTCATAAACATGTTGAATTAATGGTTTCCCAAAAAGTTGAACTAAAGGTTTCCCAGGAAAACGAGTTGAACCATAACGAGCAGGAATAATGATAACCTGTTTCATAACTTAAATATTAATCTATCTTTTCCAAAAAAAAAGAGAGAGACCTTGAATTTTAAGACTTTAAGATTAAGATTAAAAAAATTTCTTTAAAGGGGCTGTTATATTAGATGGCAAAGATTAAAGTTAATGAACTGGCCAAGGAATTAAATTTGGATCCTAAGGACCTATTACAGGATCTAAAAGAAAGGGGATATTCTATAAAATCTGTCTCTTCTACCCTCACGGAAGAGGAGGCAGAAGAGATTCGTAAACTCTATAAGCCAAAAAATGAGATTATCATTATCAAAAAGGAAGAAATAGAAGAAAAACCCAAAAAAATAAAATTAATTGTTAAGAAAAGGGCAGAACCTGAAGAAGAAATTCCTCCCTCCCCTCCTTCGCCCCCTCCTTCTCCACCTATCCTTGAAGAGGAAGAAAAACTTACCATTAAGACTGAAGAGGAACTAAAAGAGATACCAGAGATTTCTGAAGGCACAGAAGAGGAAGTTATTTCTGAAGCCCCTCAAGAAAAAAGGATAGTTACTGAATTCAAACCCCGTAGAGAAAGACCCTTTAGACCAAAAGGAATTACAGAAGAGACCAAAGCTCCACCCCTTGAGATTCCAAAAGTTCCTGAAAAAGAAGAGCCACGCAAAAAGAAAAAAGAGGAATTAAAAGAGGAGAAAAGAAAACCCAAAAAGAAGGCCCCTTCCTTTAAAAGGGCAAAGGAAGAAAGAGAAGAAATTGAAGAGATCTTTGAAGAGGAGGTTACAACTCTTTTTGAAGAATTTCCAGAAGAGGAAGAAAAACCGCATATAAAGGCTCCTGCCCGCAGAGAAAAAGCCCCTTCAAGACCATCTACCCTTCCTCCTAAGGAGAAAAAAATAAGAGTTTTTGAATCCATTCAGGTAGGAGAACTGGCTAAGCTTATGGGGGTAAAGGCTGGAGACCTCATTAAAAGAGCCCTACAATTAGGGATGCCTCTTACTATCAATCAATCTATAGATCCTGACACAGCGGCTATTTTAGCGGATGAGTTTGGATATCAAGTTGAAAAAGCCTTAATTGAAGAGGAAATTCTTTTGCAATATACCCCTCCCTCTCCTGAGGAACTCAAACCAAGGCCTCCAGTAGTAACTGTCATGGGTCATGTGGATCATGGAAAGACCTCACTTCTTGATGCAATAAGAAAAACGGATGTAGTTAGTAGAGAGGCTGGTGGAATAACTCAACACATCGGAGCCTACACAGTAAGTTTAGATGGAGGAAAAAAGATTACTTTTATTGATACTCCAGGGCATGAGGCCTTTACCTCCATGAGGGCAAGGGGAGCTCAAGTAACGGATATCGTGATCCTCGTTGTTGCGGCTGATGATGGGGTTATGGAACAGACTAAAGAGGCCATAGAACATGCCCGTGCCGCAGGTGTTCCAATTGTTGTAGCTATAAATAAAATTGATAAACCCAATGCCAACCCTGAAAAAGTTAAATCTCAATTAGCTGAACTTGGGCTTGTCCCTGAAGAATGGGGTGGAGAGACCCTTATGGCCAATATCTCTGCCCGCAATAAAATTGGAATTGAAGATCTCCTTGAACTTGTTTTACTTCAGGCGGAGATGTTAGACCTAAAAGCTGCCTATGAAAGACCAGCAAGAGGTAGAGTCATTGAAAGCAGACTTGACAAGGGCAAAGGTCCTGTAGCTACAATTCTTGTTCAAGAAGGGACTTTAAAAGAGGGAGATATCTTTGTTTGTGGAAACACCTATGGCAGAGTCAGAGCCATGTTTGATAGCTACGGAAATAGATTAAGTATAGCTACCCCTTCAACCCCGGTTGAAATTCTTGGTTTTGAAGAGCTCCCTTCAGCAGGAGATGACTTTTTTGTTCTTGAAGATGAGGAAAAGGCAAGAAAGGTAGCTGAGTATCGTCAGCGCAAGGCCAGAGAAGCAGAAACAGCTAAGGAAGCTAAGATTAGTCTTGAAAAAATTTTTGAAAAACTCTCTGAGGGAGAATTAAAGGAGCTTAAATTAGTTCTTAAGGCAGATACTCAGGGAACCTTAGAGGCCCTTCAAAGTTCCTTGGTAAAGCTTTCTACCGATAAAGTGAGGGTAAGTATTATTCGTGCAGGCATTGGAGCCATCAGTGAAAGTGATGTTATGCTTGCTTCAGCTTCAGATGCTATTGTAATAGGCTTTAATGTGAAACCCTCCCCTCAAGCTAAAGAAATAGCTAAGAAAGAAGGAGTAGATATCCGCTTTTACGATGTTATCTATCACCTCCTTGAGGACATAAAGAAGGCCATGACCGGACTTCTTGAACCATCCTATGAAGAAGTAGTTGGTGGTGTGGCTGAGGTTAGAGCCACATTTAAAGTTCCGAAGGTTGGAGTCGTAGCAGGATGTTATGTTAGAGAAGGAAACATTAATAGAAACCATAAAATACGAGTTATCCGAGATGGAGTAGTTATATATACAGGAAAAATTGCCAGTCTTAAGAGATTTAAAGAGGATGTCAGAGAGGTTCAGGCTGGTTATGAATGTGGTATTAAGATTGAAAACTTCAATGATATTAAAGAGGGGGATCTCCTTGAGGCCTTTGAGATAAAGGAGATCAGTCAGGAACTCTAATATGGTAGTAGGAGTTGCAAGAGTTGAGCTTTATTTTCCTGAACCCAATTCCTTAAAAGCTAAACGACAGATTTTGAGAGCTCTTATGCAAAGAATTGAGGCAAATTTCAAAAGGGTCTCTATCGCAGAAGTTGATGGCCATGACCTCTGGCAAAGGATTGTTCTGGGTATAAGTGTGGTTGGAAAAGATAGACCTTTTGTGGATAGCAGGCTAACTACTCTTCTTGACTTTATCCAAAAAGAAAGTGCCCTTGAAATGATCAGTGCCGATGTGGAATATCTTGATTACTGAGGTCGTAAGACATGTCCAGACGATCAGAAAAAGTTGCCAGCCTTCTTAGAGAAGCTATCTCCGAAATAGTTTTATATGAACTAAATGACCCTATTTTTAAAAATATAATCAGTATAACTGGCATTAAAATTGGCTCAGATCTTAAAAAGGCCATTATCTTTTTTAGAGTCTTTGATAATGATCCCAAAGAGATAGAATCTGCCCTAAACCGGTCTAAAGGATATATCAAAAGATTACTTTCAGAGAAAATAACTCTTAAATTTATGCCTGAGATTGAGTTTAAAATAGATACCTCTGATGAGGAAGAAAGGCGTCTTATAGCATTGTTTGAAAAAATCAAAAAACCTGAGATTTAAATGTTAATTGAACCCATTTTCCAGGCTATAGATTCTGCCCAAAGGATTGTGCTTGTCACACATCAAAATCCAGATGTAGATGGTATCGCTTCAATGCTTGCCTTTACCCTTGCCTTTCCGGAAAAGAATTGTCTCCCTCTGGTTGAGGAGCTCCCTTCAAATGCATTATTTCTAAAGGGAATTGAAAAACTTAGAGGGCCTGAAGATATAAAAAACTCTTTGGATATGGATCTGCTTGTTATATTTGATGCCCAGTGCGAGAAAAGGATTCCTGAAGACATAAGAACAAAGCTTAAGCCAAAGGAAGTTCTAATTTTTGATCACCATCAAAGGGAAGAGTGTGAGACATTTCAAGTTTCATCTCCCATACTTTGTATTAACCCAGAAGAGGCCTCAACTACAGTTTTAATCTTTCGTGTATTAAAGGCGCTGAACATAAAAATTACTCCTGATATTGCAGAAAACCTACTTGCAGGTCTTTATTATGATACAGGTGGTTTCCGTTATGAAAATGTTAAAGGAGATATATTTAAGGTAGCTCAGGAGCTTCTGGATTACGGGGCAAGACCATCATACATAGCCAGAGAGCTTTTTGAAAATATCCCTTTTTCTCAGATTGAGGCTCTCAAGAGCCTTCTCCAAAAGTTAACCTTTTTAAAAGATAAAACCATTGCCTTTTCCTACCTAACCTTTGAGGAGCTGAAGGCTCTTGGAGGAGAGAAGGCCTTAAATGATTTAGCTGGTTTTATGCGCTCAATAAGGGGGGTTAAGATCTCTGCTTTTATTAAAGAGTCCAAACCAAAGGTGATCAAAGTAAGTTTAAGAAGTAAGGCTCCTGTTGAGGTTTTACCATTAGCCAAAAGGTATGGAGGGGGAGGACATAGATTTGCTTGTGGTTTTACTGTGAATAATATATCGCTTGAAGACTTTTTAAAGGATTTTCAAAAGACCTTAGAGGAATATCTGTGAAAGAAAAGGGCATAAGTGGAATTCTTGTCTTGGATAAGCCAACAGGGGAAACCTCAACTTCTGCTTTAGAAAAGATTAAAAAACTTCTCAAGGTTAAAAAAGCTGGACATGGAGGAACCCTTGATCCTATTGCAACAGGGGTTTTACCTATTTTTTTGAATGAAGCTACCAAAGTTGCCCAGATCTTTCTTGAAGGTGATAAGGCTTATGAAGGAGAGTTCCAGCTTGGCCTTACTTCAGATACTTACGATATAACCGGAGAGGTTCTGGCAAGATATGAGGTTAAGGATATAACTCTTGAAAGAATCCAAGGAGTAGTTAAAGATTTTTTGGGTGAATTTGAGCAGATTCCTCCTCCCTATTCAGCTGCCAAATTCAGAGGAAGACCTCTTTATAAATATGCAAGAGATGGCCTCTTAATTCCAAAGGCACCTAAAAAAATAAAGGTCTATCAGTTTGAAATTAAAAACTTTAAAGAGGGAAGATGCACCTTTTATCTTAAATGCTCTAAGGGAACTTATGTGCGAAGCTTAGTGCACCAGTTGGGTGAAAAATTAGGCTGTGGAGCGGTCCTTGCCTCTCTTAGAAGAACTCAAAAGAGTATCTTTACCCTTGAGCAGGCCCACACCCTTGAAGAAATTCAGAATATAGTAAAAAATAATCCAGAAAAAATAAAGGAAATTCTGATCCCCCTCTCCAAAGCCCTTGAGTTCCTTCCTAAGGTCACAATTAGTGAAGATTTTTCGCAAAGAGTAAGGGAAGGGCATTTAATTAATCGAACCGCCTTTTTATCCTTGATCAAATTTCAAAAATTAAGTTTATCCCTTACAGAAAAGTGGATTCGCCTTCTGGATCCTAAAGGAAGATTAGTTGCCATAATTGAAAATCCCCTTCACCAGAAAGAAAAGCCTTACATAAGTTATCTAAGAGTTTTCAAAAATGGAATTTAAAAAAGTCAAATCCGCTTTTTTAATTCTTCTTCGCTTTGGAATCTCCTTTGGAATTCTTTTTTATCTTTTCAAAAAAACCGACTTTGAAAAAATTTTTGCCCTTTGGAAAAGCATGAAGATTTATGATTATATCCTTGCTCTTTTTTGTGTAATAACCTTTCAAGTTCTTGTAGCTGTTAGATGGAAAACGATTTGCTCAGCATGGAATTTTCGGGAAAAACTCTTTTTTTACCTCAGAAATTATCTTATGGGCTTTTCTCTTAATACTATTTTTCCTGGCATCATAGCAGGTGATGCTTTAAGATCTTATTGTTTAACCAGGGCTGGGTTAAATTGGAAAAAGGCAAGCTTCAGTGTAGTTTTGGATAGAGCCCTTGGACTCCTGGGTATCATGTTAATCCTTTCCATTTCTTTACCCCTTTATTCAGAATTTTTGCCTTCAAAAATACGCTTTCTCTTTCTTTTAATCGTTTATACCTCTCTTGCAGTCTTTCTGCTTTTCAGCTTATTTTTGACTTTTATTTTAAAGGAACCCTTTTTTAATCCCTTGAGATTGCCTTTTGTTTTAAAACCTCTTTTTTTAGGTCTCCTTATTCAAATCCTTTTTGTTTTTCAATTTGTCTTTCTCGGGAATTCTCTTGGGGTTAATATTTCTCTTAGTCAGTTTTTTGTGATTATTCCGGTTATAAGTTTTCTTGCTGCTCTTCCTTTGAGTATTTCAGGTCTTGGAGTCAGGGAAGGCACCTTAAGTTATTTCCTCTATTTACTTCATTATCCTGTTGAGTATGGGGTCTCCATTGGTCTACTTGGTTATAGTTTGATATTGCTTTCAGCCCTTCCTGGAATTCTTTTCTACTTAAAAAGAAAATGGACTTAGCCTTCTTTTTAAAATCTTTCATTGCCCTTTTTACCATTATTGACCCCATTGGAGGAGCCCCTTTTTTTTTAAGCATTACCGCAAATTACAGCGAAAAAGATAAAAGAAGGATTGCCTTAAGAGCAAGTCTGACTATACTTATTACCTTATCACTCTTTCTTTTCTTTGGCAACTATCTCCTTTCTTTTTTTAATATCTCTCTTCCATCCTTTAAAATTGCTGGTGGTATCCTCTTATTTTTAACTGCTATGGAAATGCTTCTTGGAAAAGAAAGGAGTGCCAAGGCAACACCTGAAGAGGAAAGAGAGGTTCAAAAAAAAGAAGATGTCTCCGTAGTCCCCCTTGGGATTCCCTATCTTGCAGGCCCAGGAGCTATAACAACTGTTATTATCCTCACTGAAGGAAGGGGGCTTCCGGAAAAATTGACGGTGTTTACAACCATCCTTCTTGTGGCAGGAATTACCTATCTTATTCTTTCCCATTCAAACAAAATTTTCAAATTTTTTGGAGATCTGGGAACAAAGGCTGTAGTGAGACTTCTGGGACTTATTTTGGCAAGTATTGCCATAGAATATATCTTTCACGGTATAAAAAATTTTATTCCCTTTTAAAGATAAGAAAAAGATCCAGGGATCACAATATTCTGCATAGGTTCATATCCTTACAAGAAAAAGGAAGAGTGGTAAGAAGTGAGAGGTGAGAAGTGAGAGGTGAGAAGATGGGCAAATCTATAGTGACTGCCCAATCTTTGCGTGTCTGCCCAATACTATAAAGGATCACATAACAGGCAAACACATAGATCTACCAAAAGAGGGCAAACGCACAGGATTACCCCTACAAAATACAGGTTCATTTTCCTACAACCGAGGTAGGAGAATAATCTTCTTAAGTCTCAAAAGATATGGAAGCATACATTAGCTTGAATTCTTGAAATTTGATGGTATTTTAAAAATCTAAAAAATCCTTGGGAGTCAACTATCAGAAAATAGGGTAAGGTAAAAATGTTAGCCATGGCAAATCACCTCGGAATTATTAATCCTTTTATTAAATTTTTGATGGGAATAGAATTAAAGTTGTCCCTTACTCTATCCTCCCATGTGGCGAAAGCATTTAGCCCAACCAGGCTTTTGGGAGTTGAGGGACAAAATTGAGCAAAGGAGACATGCTTATATTATAAACAAAAAAATTGTAGGAGGTATGTCGATGGAGGAAAATAAGGAACTACCAAAGCTTGAAAAAAAACTTGAAAAGATGACCATCAAAGAGCTCAGAGAAATTGCCCTTCAGATTCCTGAAATCTCTGGTGTGCATGGAATGAATAAAGAGGAACTCATCTCTGCTTTAAAAAAGGTTTACGGCATAAAGGAAGAGCCAAAAAAAGTTGGTGCCTCCATACGAGAAATAAAAGCCAAGGTCAAAAAATTTAAGGCTTTAGCAGATGAGGCTAAAAAAAATAAAGATTGGATTAAATACGAAAGATATAGAAGACTTGCAAGCGCCTTTAAAAAGAAAACCCGCAAACTTGCACGTTTATCTGCTTAGAGGAGAATCTTTCTTTGCTGGCTCTCTTTGAAACAAATCTAACCAGTGTCCCTCTCCTACATAGAGGAAAGGTGCGTGATATTTATGACCTTGGGGATTCTCTTTTAATTGTTGCTACAGACCGCATTTCAGCTTTTGATGTAGTTCTTCCTACTCCTATTCCTGAAAAGGGAAAAATACTCACCCTTATGACCCTTTTCTGGCTAAATTTTCTTAAGGATATCGTGGAGAACCATCTTATAACCGCTGATGTTAAGGAGTATCCTGAGGTCTTAAAGCCCTACGAAGAGATTCTTAAAGATAGGAGTATGCTTGTAAAAAAGGCCAAAGTTCTTCCAGTTGAGTGTATTGTGCGAGGTTACCTTTCTGGATCTGCCTGGAAGGAATATCAGGAAAAAGGAGAGATCTGTGGGTTAAAATTGCCCAAGGGATTAAGGGAAAGTGATAAACTTCCTGAACCCATTTTTACTCCCTCCACAAAAGCTGAGCTTGGAAAGCATGATATTAATATTAGTTTTGAGGAGATGAAAAGGATAACTGGAGAAGAAGTTGCTGAAAAGGTAAAGGAGATATCTTTAAATCTCTATAAAAAAGCAAGTTCCTATGCGGAAACAAGAGGTATTATTATTGCAGATACTAAGTTTGAATTCGGAGTCTATAAAGATAAGCTTATCCTTGTAGATGAGGTATTAACACCAGATTCCTCAAGATTTTGGCCAAAGGAGGAGTATCAACCGGGCAGACATCAGAAAAGCTTTGACAAACAATTTATCCGGGATTGGTTAAAAAATTCTGGCTGGAAAGATGGATCTCCTCCTCCTGAAATACCTTCTGAGATTGTTCATAAGACCAGAGAGAAATACCTTGAAGCCCTAAGGAGACTTATCTCTTAATTAACTCAGTTCAAGCATTCTTTTGACAGCCTGATAGGCCTTAGATCTAATCTCTTCAGGTAAGGTTACTTCAAATTCAAAATTTTTAAGGGCATTAAGGACATCCTCAAGGCGGGTCTTTTTCATCGAAGGACAAAGCATCTTATCAGGAGCAGGATGATAAAACTTTTTCTCAGGGGCAACTTTACTTAAAGGATAAAGAAGACCAATTTCTGTTCCTATGATAAATTCTTCATGGGGAAGCTCCTTTGCGAGCCTTAACATTCCACTGGTTGAAGCCACATAGTCAGCAAGATCAATCACCTCAGGTCTGCATTCAGGGTGAGCAATAAAAATAGCTTCAGGATGCTCCGCTTTGGCTTGATAAATATCCTCAGGAGAAAGGAGATGGTGAAAGGGACAAAAACCCTCAAAATATATTATTTCCTTATCTGGATAAAATCTTTGCACATATCTTGCCAGATTCATATCAGGGAGCATTAGAATTTTTTTTTCAGAAAAAGTCCCCACCACTTTGACAGCGTTAGCAGATGTGCAACAAATATCACTCAAAGCTTTTACCTCTGCAGTGGAATTAACATAAGTTACCACAGGAATACCTGGATATTTCTCTCTAAGCC
Organism: Caldimicrobium thiodismutans; assembly: GCF_001548275.1. GTDB lineage: Bacteria > Desulfobacterota > Thermodesulfobacteria > Thermodesulfobacteriales > Thermodesulfobacteriaceae > Caldimicrobium > Caldimicrobium thiodismutans. The sequence goes on along the minus strand of NZ_AP014945.1, from coordinate 26,537 downwards.
TTACCACCTCTTCAGGGGAGAGCATATTGGCCATATCACAACAGGCTCCTGCAACAGGGATTAAAACTCTTTTTTGGGGGGAAACTATTTTGGCGGTCTCAGCCATAAAAAAAACGCCACAAAAAACAATGACCTCTGCATCAGTCTTACTGGCCTTAAGACTTAACTCAAGGGAATCTCCCCTTAAATCCGCAATATCTTGTATTTCTGGAGGCTGATAATTATGAGCCAAAATAATGGCCTTTCTTTTTTCCTTAAGTGCTAAAATCTCCTCTATGAGGCTTTCTCTATTCAAAGAACCTCCCATGTAATGATATAATTTTATGAGAAAAATTTGAAAAGGGTAATAAGAAGAGTTAAAAAGGCAAAGCCTCCTGCAATCAACTTCTGAAGAAAATCAAATCTTTTTTCCATCGCCTCGAATCTTTTTTCCATCGCCTCAAATCTTTTGTCCATCGCCTCGAATCTCTTTTCCATCGCCTCAAATCTTTTGTCCATTTCCCTTTGTAGGGCCTCAAAACGGGCATTAAACATATTTATCATCTGAATCTGTATTTCCTTTAAGGCCTTAAGTTCCTCCTCTACTCTAATAATGCGCTCAAGTAATGAAAGCTCTCGCAATTTTTCTTCTCTAAATCTGAGTTTGGCCTCCCAAAATTCATTAAATTTTCTTTCTAATTCCTCTTCAAAAAATTTTTGGATATAACTTTTTATTTCGGACATTCCAAAATTAACCTGAGGCTCCATTTTACTCCCTTTTTGTATTCTATACTTTATATTTTAATCTTTTGAAATTTTCCGTCAAGAGCTAATTTTTTCAAGGGCCTCTTTAAGTTTCAGAAAAACCTCATAGGGTATTTTCAAATTACCAAAACCGCGACCAAGTTTTATATCGGGTTTATTTGTGCCATGAAAGTCACTCCCCCCTGTGATAAGAAGATCTAAACGCTTAGCCACTGTATAGAGAAACTCTGTAAAGGTTTTAGAATGCTCAGAGTAATAAACCTCTACACCTTTTATTCCCAGTTCTTTAAGCTTAGCCAAATAATTACTTAGTTCCTTTTCATTTAACTTTAGAGTGATAGGATGCGCCAAAACAGGAATACCACCACTTTGAAGAATTTTATTGATTCCCTCTTCTGGAGTTAAAAGGGCTTTAGGGACATAGGCTGGAGCACCTTTTTTAAGATATCTATCAAAGGCCTCTTGAAAGGTCTTTACCACTCCCTTTTGAATAAGAAGCTTGGCAAAATGAGGCCTTCCAATCTCGCCCTGTGCAATATTTTCAAGCTCTTCCAGAGTAATATCAATCCCAAGAGCCTGCAATTTTTCAAGCATTAACTTGTTTCTTTTATCTCTTGCCTTTTGAAGAGAAAGAAGGGTTGTCTCCAAGGATGGTATCTCCGGTGTTAAAAAATACCCAAGAAGGTGAAAGTGCCCTGGGCCCTCTATTTTAATGCTTATTTCAACCCCACAGAGAAACTCTAAGCCTTCTACCTGCGAGGTTTCATAAGCTTCCTTTAATCCCTGTAGGGTATCATGATCAGTTAAAGCTAAGGCTTTGAGGCCTTCTTTTTTAGCAAGATGCACAAGCTCGGATGGAGAATAGGTTCCATCTGAGGCTGTAGAATGGGTATGTAAATCTATCATAGCTTTCCCCTTTTCTTAGCATAGGATGCAGAAATAAAACTTGCAAACAGAGGATGAGGTTTTAAAGGTTTAGAGGTAAATTCAGGATGAAACTGAACCCCTACAAACCAGGGATGATCCTCAAGTTCAACTATTTCAACAAGTTCCCCATTAGGTGAAGTTCCAGCTATTTTTAATCCTGCTTTAATCAAATCATCTCTAAAGGCATTGTTAAATTCATAACGATGTCTATGTCTTTCAAAGATTTCATCCTGTTTATAGGCCTGATAGGCAAGGGAGTCCTTTACTAATTTGCAGGGATAGGCTCCAAGGCGCATAGTGCCTCCAAGGTCACATCCCTCCTCCCTTTTTTCAATACAACCTCTTCGGTAATCAAACCACTCCCGCATTAGATAAATAACTGGATAAGGAGTCTGGGGATCAAATTCCGTTGAATTAGCTTCTTTCCAGCCAAGGACATTTCTTGCCAACTCAATTACTGCAAGCTGCATACCAAGACATATACCAAAATAGGGTATCTTATTTTTTCTGGCATATTCTATAGCCAGAATCTTTCCCTCGATACCCCTCATTCCAAAACCACCTGGAACTAAAATTCCATCAGCATCCTGAAAGGCCTCTTTTATATTTTCAAGAGTAAGTTCATCTGAACTAACAAATTTTAATTTCACTCTAAGTTGATGTGCAATACCACCATGCACAAGGGCCTCATTTAAAGATTTGTAAGAATCCTTGAGATTAACATATTTCCCGACTATAGCGATAGTAACTTCATCCTTAGGCTGGGTAAAGGTCTTAACAAGATTTTGCCAAGCGGAAAGGTCAGGTTCTCGAGTCCAGATATTAAGCTTCTCAACTACTTTTTCATCCAGACCCTCTTGATGAAAGATAAGGGGGATCTCATAAATACACTCTACATCCTTAGCTGTAATAACCGCATCCTCTTCCACATTACAAAAGAGGGCAATCTTTCTTTTGATATCCTGTGGAAGAAAGCGGTCAGTTCTACAGAGAAGAATATCAGGCTGGATACCTATGGCCCGAAGTTCTTTAACACTATGCTGCGTAGGCTTGGTCTTTAGTTCTCCAGCTGTTTGAATATAAGGAACATAGGTAAGATGAATGTAAAGAGCGTTTTCTCTACCTAAGTCATAACCAAGTTGTCTAATAGCCTCAAGAAAGGGAAGACTCTCAATATCCCCTACAGTTCCCCCTATCTCAATTATAGCCACATCCACATCCTTGGAGGCAAGTTCAAGAATAACAGATTTTATCTCATCTGTTACATGGGGAATAATCTGAACGGTTCCGCCAAGATAAACTCCCTTCCTTTCCTTGGTGATTACTGAAAAATAAATTTTTCCAGAGGTATAATTATTTTTAGAAGACATAACCGCTGAAGTAAATCTCTCGTAGTGTCCAAGATCAAGATCTGTCTCAGCCCCATCCTCTGTGACATAGACCTCACCATGCTGAAAGGGATTCATGGTGCCGGGATCCACATTAATATAGGGGTCAAGTTTCTGAAAAGTAACCCTGAGGCCTCTTGCTTCAAGAAGAGCGCCAAGAGATGCTGCAGCAAGCCCCTTTCCAAGAGATGAAAGAACCCCTCCAGTTATAAATATAAACTTCGTATGAAGCTTTCTTTTCCTCTTCATAGATTCCTCCTCTGCCCTAATTTAATATCTAATTGAGATATATCCAGTCTCTTGAATATAAAGTTAATCTTTTTAGTCCTGCAGAGGTAACCAAAAAGGTGTCTTCAAGACCTATTACTCCAAGGTCTGGAATGTGAAACTTTGGTTCAAGGGCAATCACCATATTCTCTTCAAGTTTTTGCTCATTGCGTGGACTAATGACAGGTGGCTCATCTATTTCAAGGCCAACGCCATGTCCAAGAAAATTGATCTTATCCCCATGTCGCATAAAAAACTCTTGAAATCCATATTTTTTAACTATGTTCTCAGCAACACAATAGAGTTCAGAACAGGAAATACCTGGTTTAGCAATTTTTTCAAGATTTGTTAATATCTCTAAGGAAGCTCTGTAAAAGGGTTCAGCTAATTTAACCCTTCCAAAACTTGCCATCCGCGTCTGATCCACATAATACCCCTTATAAAAACCACTAAAGTCCATTAAAATAGCCTCACCTTTTCTCAGTCTTTTTAAGCTTGCTCCTCCAGGAAAGCCTTCTAAACCTCTTCCTCCCTCTCCTGTGGTAAAGGGTAAAGCAAAAAGACCTTCCTTTCCTGAAATCAAATAACCATAAGAAAGCTCAAAATTATTAACAGATCTCGTATAACCTGGATGGCCAAGCTCTCTTAAGGCCTTTTCTAAAAGAGCACTTGCAAAAAGCTCCTTCATACCAGGTTTAAACTGGGCTAAAGTGATATTGAGGGCCTTAGAGAGTCTCTTACCAGCTTCTCTAAGACAGGCAATCTCAAAGGGACTCTTTTTCATTCGCAAATCCCAGATAATATTATCCAGAGAGACTAATTCAAAATCTTTAAGAATTTTTTTTAATTTCTCTCCTTCTTCCCAGGAAAAGGCTCTATATTCAAGCCCTATCTTATGACCCCATTTTTCCTTCAGGATCTCAGAGAGACTTTTAAAGCCTTCTAAAAAATAAGTAGGCAATTTACATAACTTTTTAGTTTGTTCAAAGGGGCGCCTCACAAACAAAGCTATATCATCTGAGGTAACGAATAAAAAACCCTTTATCCAGAGGCCCGTTAGATAGTAAATGTTTAAAGGGGAAAAAACAAGGGCTACATCAAGACTATTATCCTTTAGTTTACCCTTAAAAAGGGAAAGTCTTCTTTCAATTTCCTCTAAGTTCATTATTTTGAGTAAGAGAGAGATTCTTTAAGGTATCAGCAATTTTGAGCACAGTTTCAGCATAGGGTTCACTTATATTATATTTCATGATGATTCTCTTTTTTTCTGCTCTTTCTGACGCAATCTTATAACCCTCTTTTTGAAGATAATTAGCAATACTTGCCAGAGCATCAGAGATTGAATATAAATCAACCTTTCCGTCACCATCCCAATCATACCCGTAAACAACATAACTTTTAGGAACAAATTGGGGATAACCAAAGGCCCCAAAAATTGAGCCCTTAATCTCAAAGGGATCCCATTGATTTTTATAAGCAATTTCAAGAAAATATAAAAGCTCTTTATAGGCCCAATTGCTCCTTTTCTCCCAGCGCTTTTTGACAGTCTCATTAGAAAAATCAATCTCTGGTTGATTTTGAAGATAAATTTTAAAAAGATCTTCCTCTCCAGTTAGAGCTAAACTAAAAAAGGTGTTTAACACCCTGTGACGCCCAGTTTTTCTTCCAAGATCAGTCTCAATAAGAAATATAGAAACTATAACCTCCTTATCTACCTGAAAATGTTGTTCAAGCGCATTAAGAAGCTCTATATTTTCCTTTATAAAACTTTTAGCCCTCTTTAGTCTTTCTTTTTCAAAGAACTGATGATACGGTAAATTGACCTCTCTCCAGGTAAGACTTTTAAGCATAATTTCCGGTGAAAAGGAAAGCTCTTTTCGGCAAAGCACTTCCTTAATGTAATCCTCTGGGACTTTATTTTTCAAATCCTCCTTAATACGATTTAGCAATTGCTCTGCATAGGGACGAATTTCGGCCTTAAATTCTGAAAAACACTGGGGAGAAGAACTCTGTAAAGGCTTTTCTGGAGACTGAGAAAAAGCTATTAAAAAAATTAATCCCAGAGCCACTCCAAAAAACATTCTCTTTACTCCTTGGCCAGATTTAAAAGTGATCCTGCAAGAAGACAGGCCCTTTCCCTCTCTGTAAAATCACCAATAGCCCAAATCTCTCCCTTACCCTCAATTTCTATTTTAAACCTCTTTTCTCCAGAAGAAAGATTCATTTTTAGATTTTTAATATGAAAGCGGTCTCCCCCTTCAAGCCTCTCATAATCTTGAGAATTTTCAAAGGTTAAAGGAAGAATTCCGAAATTGATAAGATTACTTCTATGAATCCTGGCAAAGGAACGGGCAAGTTTCACCCTTACCCCTAAATACCTTGGGGCTAAGGCTGCATGTTCTCTACTTGATCCCTGACCATAATTTTCACCCCCTAAAACTCCTACCGAAAGCCCTTTCTCCTTTAAAGAAAGGGCTTCTCTGGGAAAATCTGCCCAGACATTTTTAAAAACATATTGACTTATGGCAGGAAGATTACTTCTTAAAGGTAAGATCTGAGCACCGGCAGGCATAATATGATCTGTTGTAATATTATCACCCACTTTGAGAAGAAAAACTCCCTCAAGTTCCTCAGGCAGAGGATCAAAACCTGGTAAAGGTGCAATATTGGGGCCTCTTATAATCTCTACTTTTCTTGCCTGTTCCTCTGGTAAAGGTGGAATTAAGAGAGAATCATTGATTAAAAAACGCCCGGGAAGAGAAATTTCTGGATAATCTCCAAGCTCCCTTGGATCGGTGATTACTCCCCTAATAGCACTGGCAACTGCAGTTTCAGGAGAGACTAAATAGACGAAATCTGGATTTGTGCCTGACCTTCCCGGAAAATTACGGGTAAAGGTTCTAAGAGAAATGGCATTAGTTGGAGGAGCCTGGCCCATTCCAATACAACCAAGACAACCGGATTGATGAATCCTCACACCTCCTTCAAGAAGACTGCGGAGACCCGACAAAGCTGTCAAATTCTCTAAGACCTGTAAAGAACCAGGATTAATCTCAAAGGAGACCATAGGGTGAGTTTTATACCTTTCCATAACCTTTGAGACTACCATTAAATCCTTTAAACTTGAGTTTGCACATGACCCAATTATAACTTGAAAAACGGGTTTTCCTGCCTCTTCAGATACTCTTTTTACATTATCCGGGGATGAAGGACAGGCACAGAGAGGTTCAATTTTAGAGAGATCTATTTCAATAATTTCATCATATCTTGCATCTGCATCTCCTGCAAGAGGAATAAAATCCTGCTCTCTGCCCTGAGCAATAAGCCAGGCTTGAGTTATCTCATCAGATGGAAAAAGACTCGTTGTAGCCCCCATTTCTGTTCCAAGATTACAAATAGTTGCCCTTTCTGGAACAGAAAGGGTCTTTACTCCCTCACCAAAGTATTCAAGAACTTTCCCAAGTCCCCCCTTAACTGTAAGAAGGGAAAGAAGATATAGGGCTACATCTCTTGCAGAAACCCATGGGTTTAGTCTATTAAAAAGATAAACTCCTACCACCTTAGGCATTCTTAAGAAAAAAGGCTTTCCTGCCATAGCCATTGCCACATCAAGCCCCCCTGCTCCAATTGCTAACATTCCGCATCCACCAGCTGTTGGAGTATGAGAGTCAGACCCGATTAAAGTCTTGCCTGGCACTGCAAATCTCTCCAGATGAACCTGATGGCAGATTCCATTGCCAGGCTTGGAAAACCAAATTCCATAACGCATAGCAATAGTCTGCAAAAAAAGATGATCATCAGCATTTTTAAAGTCTGTTTGAAGCAAATTATGATCAACATAGGAGACAGAAAGCTCAGTTTTAACCCTATCAATTCCAATAGCCTCAAACTCAAGATAACTCATAGTGCCTGTAGCATCTTGAGTTAAGGTTTGATCAATTCTGATAGCAATCTCCTCACCAGGGTTCATCTTTCCAGCTACTAAATGTGCTGAGATAATCTTTTGGGTAAGATTCATTCCCATAGGGCTACCTCCTTTATATTTCTCCAAAACATTCAGGAAATAAACTTCTTAATTGATAAAATAAAGCCTCCATCTCAATATTTTTAAAAAATTTTTTTTCTGTAAAATCCCTGGCTAAGCATACAAATTCTGATATAGATTGAGGTAAAAAAATCTCATAAAGCCCTTCTTTAATTCTTCTTAAAACAAAAAAACTCAGGCTCGGTGTAAGCATAAGTAAGTCATCGCAGTTTCCCTTAAAATGAAAAGTTAAAATAAGATGCCTTACCTTCAAAAAAGGAGGAAGTTGATTAATTTTTTTCCTGGATAGAACCTCAAAAAATAAATCCTTAGAGACAATAACCTCTCTCTTAGGTAAACACCCCTTTAAAAAGGAACTTGGCAAAAGATCCTTTACAGAAAGATAGAGATTTTTTGTAAATTTTAAATCAAAGTGTTCAACTAATAAGTCTCTGAGAGTAAAAATAGAAAGAGTAAGCAAAAATTGATTTTTGGCTATTTCATCAAATTTAATAAAGGAAGGAGTTCTTTCTAACCATTCATAAATAGGGGTGTCTCTACTGGCTTTAATTTTAAAGGTTAGAAAGAACAGCTTAAAGGCATCTTCTTGAGGGATTTTCAGGCCTGCAGTAGCAAAATTAAGAAAGTCCTCTGGTTTTTCAGGAAGTAAAGTAAAAAGTTGTATTTCCATATCCGATTATAGTTGAAAGTTTGACCTCTATTTTACTCAGAGATTAATTTTTCTGCAAGAAGGAAATCCTCTGGATATGTAATTTTAAAATTCAGAAAAGACCCTGAAATTACCTTTACCTGATGACCATAATAATGAAGAAGAGAGCCTTCATCGGGAAAAGTAAGCCCCTCTTGAAAAGCCCTCTCCATTGTCTCTCTAAGAAGCGTAGCTCTGACTCCTTGAGGGGTCTGAACTAAGTAGAGGCCCTCTCTACTAATGGCCCTTTTAAGAAAATCATCTTGAACCTTAATTAAAGCATCTCTTACAGGTATAGCTGGAATAACTGCGGAATGGATCCTGGTTTCCTCAATAATCTTTGTTATCAAATCAGAAGAAACAAAGGGCCTAACAGCATCGTGGATTAAAAAAATCTCTGTTTCCTTAGGAGAAGCAAGCAAGGCCCTGTAAACAGACTCTTGACGAGTTTCCCCTCCCTCAGTTATAGCATAAACCTTTTTAATGGAATATTTTAATAAGGTTTCTTTAATATATTGTTTAAAATCTTGAGATACCGATAAAATTATACTTGAACAATGGGAATGGTTATCAAATATTTTTAAAGTTCTAATAAAAAGAGGGATGCCCTTAAGAGATAGAAATTGTTTAGGAAGTTCAGCTTTTAGCCTTAAGCCCTTTCCAGCACAGGGGATTAAAACTGAGACCATTCCAATACCTCAGCGCACAAAGGTATGATAAAGTTCTCTATAAAGAGGACAAAGGCCTAAAAGTTCAGTATGGGTGCCTTCTGATACAATCTTGCCTTTATCTAAAACAATTATTTTATCTGCTTTAATAATAGTTGAAAGTCTATGGGCTATCACAATAAGAGTGTGGTCTTTACGGAGTGTATCCAGAGCAGATTCAATAGCCCTTTCTGTTAAGCTATCAATTTGGCTGGTTGCCTCATCAAGAATAATCACAGGGGGGCGCCTTAAAAAAACTCTGGCTAAAGCCAGTCTCTGTTTTTGTCCTCCAGAAAGAGTTAAGCCCTCTTCTCCAAGGATTGTTCCAAAACCCTTGGGTAGGGCTTCAATAAAATCTAAGGCTTGAGAAAATCTGCAGGCCTCTCTTACTTCTTCTGCACTGGCTGTGGGTTTAACAAGAATCAGATTGTCCCAAATGGACAAATTAAAAAGGAAAGGCTCTTGCCAGACCATTCCAAATAGCCCTCGCAAGCTCTCAAGATCTAATTCTTTTAAAGGTTTATTATCTAAGTAAATTTCTCCCTCTGTTGGATCATAAAACCTTGGAAGAAGGGATATTAAGGTGCTTTTTCCTGCTCCACTTGGTCCTACTAAAGCAGTCATTTTTCGGGCAGGAATTTTTAAATTGATGTTATCTAAGACCTTAGGCAGGGAATCATCGTAACAAAAACTAACCCCTTTAAGGAAAAAACCCTCTTGAGGTGAAGTTGCCTTAATATAACCTCCTTTTTCCTCTTCAAGATTAAAGACCTCCTCAATACGAATCCAGGCCCCTTGAGCCTCTTTAAGCCCAGTATAAGCCCTTGCAATCTTACGGATGGGATTAAAAATTAGAAGGATGGCTGTCAAGAGAGAAAGAAAGGCTCCTGGACTAAGATCCCCCCTTATAATCAATACCCCACCATATCCAATCAAAATAGCTCCACCTATTCCAGTCATTAAATCAACTAAACTTTTTGAAGACTCTCGATATTTGGTTACCTTAAGGCTAAGTTTATAAAATTTTTCAAGTTCCTTAGCAAAAAATTTAATTAAAATCTCTTTAGAACTTGCCAATTTAATCTCTTTAATTCCCTGAAGGATTTCACTCATGCGATGGGTAAGTTCACCGGTTGAGGCCTGAGTTAATCTTCTGGCCCTTCGTGTCTTTGTTCCCAGATATTTGGTTCCAAGAACAATGGCAGGAAGGGTAATAAGGGCAAGTAAAGTAAGATCCCAGCGCTGATAAAAGGCAACCCCCAAAAGAACCAAAACAGTTAATGTTTCTTTAATCAAGGTTTGAGAACTCTCCCCCAGAATGGGCTCTATTTGAGAGGTATCATTAATTACCTTAGAAACAGTTTGACCGCTTCTTTCTCTCTGGAGCTTTGCATAGGGAAGAGTCAAACATTTTTTGAATAAATCCAGACGAATACTATTAATTATTCCTGTTGATAAGCTTTTCATAAAATAAGCCTGAAAAAGAGAAAAAAGGCCATTTAAAGTAAAAATTAAAACAAGATAAAGGGGGACATATTTGAAATACTCATAGTGTTTTTCAAGAAAAACAAAGTTAAAAATAGGTTTAATTGACCAGGTGCCAAGACCAGTCACAAAAGAAGAAAGGACCGAAAAAATTAGCCCAAGAAAAAGGGGTTTTAGAAAACCCTGTGCATATTTTAGGATATATTTAATAAACCTTAAAGTTTCATTTTCCAAAGGTTAATCCCAAATAAAAATTAAAAGCCGCCTTGGGCCATTCTATAAAGCCTTGCTACCCGTTCCTCTATAGGGGGGTGAGTAGAAAAAAGAGATAAAAGGCTTTTTCCTGAAAGAGGATTAACGATAAACATCTGAGCCTGGGCTGGATTAACATCCATGGGATAAGCCCTATTCCAGGAATCAAGTTTCTCAAGAGCCCTGGCTAAGGCTCGGGGATTTTTAATTACCCTGGCTCCTGTTTCATCTGCTAAATACTCTCTACTTCTACTAATAGCAAGTTGAATAAGGGTTGCAGCAATAGGAATAATGATAATAGCAACTAAGGTGCCAACAAGTGCAAGGGGATTTCTATCTTCATCCTCTCGACTTCCTCCAAAGAAAAGGGCCCATTGAGCCATTTGAGCAAGATAACTTATGGCTCCAACTATAGTTGCTGCAATCGTGGAAATAAGAATGTCTCTATTTTTGATATGGGCTACTTCATGGGCTATTACCCCTGCAAGCTCTTCTTTATCAAGAAGTCTTCTAATCCCCATTGTTACTGCAACCACACCTTTTTCAGGATTTCTTCCTGTTGCAAAGGCATTAGGGGTCTCTGTAGGGATAACATATACCTGAGGTTTTGGAATCCCTGCCCTTCTGGCAACCTCTTCTACAATAGCATGGAGTTCGGGATCTTCATCACGGCTTACTGGCTTAGCTCCACTCATAGCAAGCACAAGCTTATCAGAAAAGAAATAGGCTATAAAATTCATTATTCCAGCCATAAAAAGGGCTATAGTTGCCCCGGTTTTACCGCCAATAAGGGAACCAACCAAAATAAAAAGAACCGTTAATATAGCCAGAAAAATAAAAGTCTTAAAGACATTAAACATTTTTTTCACCTCCATGACCAAATTTAATAAAAAATATAAGTAAATTTAGGCCATTGTCAAGCATTTGCATGCATCCATATCTTTTGAGACTCTATAGGATTTTTTCAACTACTTTTCCTCCCACCTCTTACCACCCTTCTTTTTTTGTAAGGATCTAAACTTATATAGGAGCATTTAATCTCTTCTTTTTGCTCTCTTTTTCACAAGCTCTTTAGAAAAAATAATTTAAATTTTAATCTAATTTATATGAAAATATTAAAAACTCTTTTTTGGCCTGAAATTGAAGGGAATAATCGCATTAATCTCTTTAAGATCAGTTCAAAAATAAAAAACTTTTTCTATAATCGGAAGAATTTTGCCCTTATCCGAACCCTTGGAGACATTATTTTTCTTATACTAATTCTTATGGGACTTTTTGGCCCTCAAGACCCTAAAAAAAATATTATGCTTTTCTTGGCCTGGGGAGTCTGGTGGTCATCACTTGTTTTATCCTGGTTTTTCTTAGGTAGAATGTGGTGTGCCCTTTGTCCTTTTCCTGGCTTGGCAAGATTATTTCAGAAACTAAAACTTTCTCTCCTAAAAGAACCTTCTTCATTTCTTAAAACTTATGGCATACATATAGCAACTGCTCTTTTCTTTTTAATCATCTGGCTTGAAAGCACAACTGATCTAGTTTATTCACCAAGATATACGGCTCTTTTTATTTTAAGTATAGTCCTTTTAGCTGGTATTATGGGTATCCTTTTCAGAGAATATGCCTGGTGCAGATATCTTTGTCCTCTTGGAAGAATAACCGGTGTTGCATCAACTATGGCCTTAATTGAATTCCGTCCAGATTATAGGGTTTGTAAAGGCTGTAAAGGTGCTTTTTGCAAGAAAGGAAAAGAGAAAATTAAACCCTGTCCTGTTTACCTTGGGGCTGTAGCTGTTCAAAATAATCTTAACTGTTTTATCTGTGGACATTGTCTACTTCTTTGCCCATATGATTCTCCTGCTGTTTATTTAAGGCATCCTTTAAGAGAAATTATTCTCAATAAAGGTAAAGGAATAACCTGTGCTTATGTAATTCCCTTTCTCATAGGGTCTCAACTTGCCCGGTTCCTTAAAGATACACCTTATTTTCAAAGCTGGGTTGAAAGTCTCCATTTTGAGCCCCATCTTTTTTTTACCCTTTTATTTTTCTGGTTTTCCCTTTTCCTAATTGTCCTGACAAAACTTGCTGCAAGCTATTTTAGACTCGTTGAAGACCCTATCCTCGGAAAATTTAATCTTACTATCGCTATTCTTATTCCCATGGCCTTTACTGGAGAACTTATTTATAGACTCAGATTTTTTTTTAAAAATGTAGGAGATTTTTTGCCCACCTTAGGGCGTCAATTTAACATCCCTACTTTATTAAATTATCAGTATTTTATCCCTGAGACGGTTATAAAATATCTTAGTTTATTTCTCCTTACCCTCTCACTATTAGGGAGTTTATATCTTGTCTTTTATTTTTATTATAAAGACTTTGAAAGAGAAATCCCCTTCCAAAGATATTTTCATTTTATAGGGATTGCTATAGGACTTTATATATTTTATTTCTTTTTGATTTTTACTTCAATCTGATAAACTTCTTCAGGAACACCCTTTAAGCCTCTAAGAAATCCAAGGATTAAATTCTTTAAGATATCCTGAATAAAAGGTTTAAGGGTAATTTCTCCTTCATTAACCCAGAGAGACACTTCAGTCTTAGATTTCACTTCTAACTTTTTTTTAACATATTCTAATGTCCTATCCTTTTCTGATGAATCAACAATTAGCTCTACCATAGATAAGTTCTTTTTAATCTCTTCTGGATCTTCCCCTTTACTTAAAACCCAAATTTTTGAAATTCCCCCTAAATATTTAAAACCTTCAAGAAGCAAAAGATCGCAATCATAAAAGAGATACCTCAAATATTCCAAAAAATCCTGAGACTTACAGAATGAAGGTAAATAAAGGGTGACTAAATCCTTTTGGAAGAGACAAACTTTATAAGCCCCTGCCCTTCTATATCTCCAGGTATCAGTGCCGGGTTTATCTGTAAGTGCTCCTTCTTCCTTAGTAGACTTAACTACCCCAACTTTATAACCATCTTTAATTAACTCTTGAACAAGGAAGGTTCCAAGGGTAGTCTTGCCTGAATTATGATGACCGCAAAGGGATAAAATTAGTGGCAAGGTTACTCTAAGAAGTAGGTTTCTCCGGGTTTTAAGGGTATAATCTCGGGTTTAAAGGAATACTTTGCAAGTTCCTCTTTAAAGGCTTCAACTGTTCCTGTAAGAATCGGAAAAGTTCCGTAATGCATAGGGATTACTTTTTTGGCTTTAATTAACTGACAGGCCTTAGCAGCTTCCTTTGGCCCCATTACATAATGATCACCAATGGGAAGCATGGCAATTTCAGGATTATATAGTTCTCCTATAAGAGCCATATCACCAAAAAGACCTGTGTCACCAGCATGATAGATTTTCATCCCCATTTCAAGGGTAATGATAAATCCGCAAGGCTCCCCTGCATAAGTTCCATCAGGAAAAGAAGAACTATGAAGCGCTGGAACCATAGTAAAACTTATTCCATTTGTGCGATAGGTCCCACCTATATTCATCCCTGTTGCCTTAGGAACCCCTTTAGCAAGAAGATATTGTTGGATTTCATGTATAGCAATAACTTCCGTAATAGCGGTCCTTGAAAGTTTCAGAACCTCACCAAGATGATCCCCATGGGCATGAGTAATAAGAATATAATCATAGGGCCCAAGATCAACATCCTCAGGGGCAAGGGGATGAGTAAGCCAGGGATCTATAATTATTTTTTTTCCTTCTTGGCTTACTATTTTAAAACAGGCATGGCCGTAGTAGGTAATTTCCATATTGACAATCACTGAAAATTTATGGAGCGGGCGACGGGATTCGAACCCGCGACCTACAGCATGGCAAGCTGTCGCTCTACCAGGCTAAGCTACGCCCGCATTTAAAATATATAATAATCTCTCTTTTCTTACTGTCAAGAACCTGTGTGCGTCCATATCTTTTTAGACTTAAGAAAATTTTTCTCCTACTTCGGTTGTAGGAAAATAAACCTGCACTTTGCAGGGGCCCCCTATGTGTTTGCCCGTTATGTGTTCCTTTGCATTATTGGGGCAGACACACAGACCTGCCCCTACATTGATGATGAAATGTATGTGTTTTCACATTATTTCTACCTCTCACCTCTTACCTCTTACCACCCTTTCATTTTCTTGTAAGGATATGAACTTATGCAAAGCTTAATCTTTGGGCGGTGCAAAAACTTCACACATCTTAGCTATGCGCTCATAATCCTCGTTAACCCTCTTTTGAATCATTTCAATCTCTTCAGGTTTTAAGTGCCGGAATCTCCTTTGTAGCTTGAGATATTCCTCAACGGGTTTTGGTTTATCCACTTTACGATTAAGAATATAATACTTTCCATCAATAACTTCATAGAGGGGGAATATTCTGGTCTCTACAATTAACTTACATAGTTTTATAGTATCTTCTCCTTTAGAACCCCAACCTGTGGGACAGGGAGAATAAACATGGATAAAGGCTGGGCCTTCAACCAGGGAGGCCTTTTTCACCTTATTCATATAATCCATATAAAAGGCAGGGCTTGCAGTTGCAAAATAGGGTATATTATGAGCAGCAATGATACCATCTAAGTTTTTCTTCCAGGTTATATTCCCATGGATAACCTTTCCAGCTGGGCTTGTAGTTGTATGGGCAAGAAAAGGGGTTCCACCAGATCTTTGAACACCCGTATTCATGTAGGCCTCATTATCAAGGCAGATATAAATGAAGTTATGTCCTCTTTCCAGGGCTCCTGAAACAAATTGTAAACCAATATCAAAGGTTGCTCCATCACCTGCAAAGACAACAATGTTTATTTTTTCTCTTTTGGGTATTTTTCCCTTTCTTTTCAAAGCCTTAATAGCGGAATCAATTCCTGAGGCAACTGTGGCTGAGTTCTCAAAGGCTACATGAATCCAAGGGATTTTCCAGGAGGTAAAGGGAAAGGGGCTGGTAATGATCTCCATACAACCAGTGGAAGAGACAGCTATGGTATTTGGTCCAAGCACCTTGAGAGCCAACTTTAGAGGTAGCACTGTCCCACACCCCTGACAGGCACGATGCCCGGGGGCAATCCAATCTTCTTTGGGAAGCTCTTTAATATTTAAACCTTTAAATTTGGCAAGTTCTGGTCTCATGGCTCTACTCCTTTGCTCCAAAAATTTCGTATGCAAACCTTGGTTTGGCTTTTATAAAACTAAAGGTTCTGTCAAAAAGTTCTTCAAAATCCTCAGTTGTTACATCTCTTCCTCCCAGAGCACCGATCAGATTGAGCACCTTGGGTCTTTTATTTGACTGATAGAGAGCACTTCTTACCTCTATTCCCACAGGGCCTCCTGTTGCTCCATGACTCAGAGCCCTGTCAAAGACAGTAATAGCTTTTACCTTGCCAAGGGCTTTAATAAAATCCTGAGTAGGAAAGGGCCTCCAAAGGCGAATTCTTATGAGTCCGACCTTTTTACCCTTTTCCCTCAGGGCATCAACAGTATTCATAGCTGTTTCAGCTAAACTTCCCATTATCACTAAGGCAACTTCTGCATCCTCCATCTTATAAGTCTCAATGGGCTGATACCGTCTACCTGAAATTTTTTCAAACTCCTGCCAGGCCTTAACAACTACTTTGTAAGAGGCCTTGAAAGCCTCATCTTGAGCCTTTCTGGCCTCAGTATAAATTTCAGGAACACCAATAGCTCCAATGGTAATAGGTTTTTTGGGATCAAGTTTATGTTTCATTTTTAGAGGAGG
Source organism: Caldimicrobium thiodismutans (assembly GCF_001548275.1). Lineage (GTDB taxonomy): Bacteria > Desulfobacterota > Thermodesulfobacteria > Thermodesulfobacteriales > Thermodesulfobacteriaceae > Caldimicrobium > Caldimicrobium thiodismutans. The sequence continues at coordinate 10,318 of NZ_AP014945.1, read as the reverse complement.
GATATATTTATCTACAAGCTCCTGATCAAGCAACTCCACTGGCTCAACCACATGTGTCACAATAAAACCATCTAAATTAACAGCAACTGGAAGCATAGCCTTTTCTGCTACTCTATAGGCATGATAAACAAGATCCACTGCCTCCTGACCATTTTCAGCAAAGGTCTGAATCCAACCAAGATCTCGCATGGTCATAACATCTCCATGGTCATTCCAGATACTGATGGGAGCGGAAATAGCTCGATTAGCTATAACCATTACAATGGGGAGTCTAAAGGCTGAAGCAATTGGTAACATCTCATACATAAAAAGTAGGCCCTGTGCGGCTGTAGAGGTAAAGGTTCTGGCGCCTGTTGCAGCTGCACCAATGCAAGCACTCATAGCAGCATGTTCAGACTCAACAGGTATGTATTCTGCATCAAGCTCACCATTATTGACCAGATCTGCTAAGTGCTCAACAATGTGGGTCTGTGGAGTAATAGGATAAGCGGAGACCACATCTACCTTACATTGGGCCACCGCATCAGCAACCGCTATGGAAACTTCCTTAGCTACCCTTTTTCCCATCTTAGGCCTCCTCTAAAACCATAGTAATAGCCCCTTTGGGGCAAATAGCTGCACAGATTCCACAGCCTTTACAATAATTTAAATTACAAATAAAATATCCTTCTTCATTCTCTTCATAGGCAGGCTCAGGACACATAAGATAACACTGACCACACTTAATACACTTTTCTTTGTCAAGCACAGGCTTATGGGACTTCCAATCACCTGTTTTGAATTTGACCGAGTTCCCAGGCTCCAAAATATACATGCCTGGTGCAAGCTCTTTCCAACTCATCAGTCCTTGATCTTTTAGCATGGCTAAACTCCTTACCCGTAAATTTTAGTTTCTTTTATTGCCCTTTGAAAGGCCTTTATATTCTTTTCCGCTAATTTCCCAAATCTTTCCTTTAAAGCTGCTTCCATATAAGCTGGATCAACCAGACCTGTTGCAGCAATAAAGGCACCAAGCATAGTGGTATTGGTGATAGGAACTCCAATTTCTTCAAGAGCAATCTTATTAGCATCAACAATTGCCAGCCTTCCTTTATAACCTCCAAGCATTTTTCTGACTTCCCCTTCAGAATGGGAGCTATTGAGGATGGCAATCCCACCATCCTTAAGTCCTGCAGTAACATTAACTATCTTGGGTAGGCTTGCATCAAGAACAAGAACTACATCAGGATGATAAATCTTTTCCCGGGTTCTAATTCTGGAGTCACTGATTCTCGCAAAGGCTTGCACTGGAGCTCCTCTTCTTTCAGGTCCAAAGCTTGGAAAGGCCTGCGCATATTTCCCTTGATTAATAGCAGCTATGGCAATTAGCTCTGCTGAGGTAACTCCTCCTTGACCTCCTCTTCCATGAAGCCTTATCTCTATCATAGAGCACCCCTTTTGAGAAATTTTAAAGGATATAAAAACATGAAAATTTAAATTGTCAATCCTTTTGTGATTTTTTTCCTTAATAGTAACCTATCCATCTTATAAAATCGCATAAGTTTACATTCTGGGAGGGCTTTAAAATTTAGGATAATAAAATAATCCTCTCTATCTGCCAGAAAAAAGCAATTTTCTCTATAAAAAAGAGGCAGATTTAGGTGTTAAAGAATATGGATTTTATTTTCAAAAATTTTATTTATATTTAATTTATGGCAAGTTTATCTGAGAGATTAAGGCCCAGGAGTCTTAAAGAGTTCGTTGGGCAGAGACATCTTTTTGAAAAAGGAGGAACTCTATACTATCTTCTTAAAAGGGAAAAGCCCTTTTCTTTAATCTTCTGGGGACCACCGGGGACTGGCAAAACTACCCTTAGCTATCTATTAGGGAAATACTTTCAAGCCCACTTTGTGGCAGTAAGTGCTGTAGATACTACCCTTAAAGATTTAAAAGATCTTATTAAACAGGCAGAAAACTTAAAAAAACTTGGTAAAAACACTATCCTTTTTATTGATGAAATCCATAGGTTTAACAAGGCCCAACAGGCTTTTTTACTTCCCTATGTGGAAAAGGAGCTAATCTTTCTCTTCGGAGCAACTACAGAAAATCCCTCCTTTGAAATAATAGCTCCCCTCCTTTCCAGAGTGCGAGTTTTACAATTATATCCTCTTGAAGAGGATGAAATTTTACAACTCCTCAAGAGGGCATTAATTGACGAAACAAATGGATACGGAACTTATAATTATATTGTTAAAGATGAGGTTTTAAAAACCATAGCTCAGGCCTCTCAAGGGGATGGTCGCTTTGCCTTGAATACCCTTGAAATACTCGTTGAAGGAGCCATACAGGAGGGTCTAAAAGAAATCACCCTTGAAGCTTTGACACAAAACCTCTTAACTAAGCCGCTCCTCTATGATAAGAGTGGAGAGGAGCACTATAATCTTATATCAGCCTTTCACAAAAGCATGCGGGGAAGTGACCCTGATGCAACCATCTATTGGATGGTTAGGATGCTTGAGGCAGGAGAAGATCCCCTTTATATCGCAAGGAGAATATTAATTTGTGCAGCAGAAGATGTGGGTTTAGCGGATCCTTTAGCCTTAGTAGTAGCCCTTTCTGCCTTTAAGGCCTATGAGATACTTGGATCTCCAGAAGGTGAGATTGCCTTAGCTGAAGCAGCTCTATATGTGGCTTTGGCTCCAAAAAGTAATTCCTCTTATCTGGCTTTAAAAAAAGCTAAGGATTTGATTAAAAAAACAGGAGCCCAGCCTGTTCCTCTTCATCTCAGAAACCCCGTCACAGCCCTAATGGAAAAAATGGGTTATGGAAAGGATTACCAATACCCCCATGATTTTGAGCATGCCTTTGTATTGCAAGAATACCTGCCTGAAGCCCTTAAAAAGATCATATTCTATCAACCTAAGGAGATCGGTGTAGAATCTACTTTTAAGGAAAGATTAAAGAAACTCTGGGGCAAATACAAAGGCTATGTTTAAAAATAGACTCTCCTTTCTTAAATCCCCTTTAAGTATATTAACCTTCATTTTTATCCTTCTTTTTTCAGTCTTTACCTTTTTTCAACTTATCTATTTTAAACATTATCTACAGCAAAGCATAAAAACCAAAGTAGAAAATACTCTTAGTCAGGTTGAAGGAAAGCTCTCAGATTATGTAAGATTTTTGGAAAATTTTTATAAAATTCCCTTTATTCCAGAATTTTCTGAATTACCCGAGAGTAAAGGATGGCTTCTTGATTTAGTGGATTTTTTGGAAGAGCTTTTTAAAAGGGAAAAATTTCTTAATCTTGCTATTTTTTATCAAAAAGATCCTTTTCTGTCCTGGAATTTTAAAGAAAAGGCTTTCCCCTTCAGGGAGTGCAAAAACGCCCTTTACCAAGAGGGAAATCTTATAAAGGCCATACATCAAACTAAGATTGAAAACAAAGAATATTGTATTTTCATGACCTTAGATGTGTCCTATTATCAAAGGGCCTTTTTAAAATATGCCTTTCTTACTATCTTTTTTTATTGTGTAACTCTGGTTATGGTGATGTATTTGCTTTATCGTTTTCACAGGGCTGAAGAGAAAAAAAAGGAGGCTGAAAAAAGACTTCAGGCTGAAAAAGAGCTTGCCCTATTGGGAAGAATGGCTGCAACCCTTGCACATGAATTAAGAAATAATCTAAACAATCTTTTTTTGCTTATACAAACCTCTTCTATGCAAGAATCAGCGGAAGGACTTAGCCAGAAAAGGATTTTAGAAGAACTCAAAGGGCTCCTGAATTGGACACAGGAAATCCTCTTATTCCACAAAGATATTCAATTACAACCACAATTTTTTGACCCTGAAAGCCTTCTTCTGGAATTAAAATTAATGGTTGCCAATCTTTCTTCCGGAAAAATAACCTTTGAGATTGAAAACAGAGTCAATGAACTTTGGGGAGATCCCTTCTGGCTTAAAAAGTCCTTTGAAAATCTAATTAAAAATGCCTGTGAGGCCCTAACAGAAGGTGGACATATAAAATTAACCCTTGCCAAAAGAGGCGATTTTTATATAGCTGAACTTTATGATAGTGGCAAACCTATCCCCTTGGAAATTAAGGATAAAATTTTTGAACCCTTTTTCAGCACTAAAAAAGAGGGTTTTGGATTAGGATTATATCTGATAAAAAAAATCATTGAGGCTCATCAGGGAGTTGTTGAGATAGAAAATCTTAAAGAAGGTGGTAAAATTTTTCACCTTAAGTGGAAGGCTTCAGCATGAAAAAAGAAAATTTATTAATTATAGAAGATGAAAAATTACAGAGAGAGATCTTAGAAGATTTTCTCAAAAAAAAGGGCTATCATGTCCTTGCAGTAGAAAATCTAAAAGAGGCTGAAAAGATTTTACAGGGAAGGGAAATTAATCTTATCCTCCTTGATTGGAGACTTCCAGATGGAGACGGTTTAAGTTTTCTTGAGACCTTGAAAAGCGAATATCCATTGATTCCTGTCATTATGATTACAGCCTTTGCCAGCATTGAACATGCGGTAACAGCTATGAAAAAGGGGGCCTATCATTATTTAGCCAAACCAGTTAACCTTGAAGAACTTCTTTTATTGGTTGAAAGGGCATTGAATGAATCTAAGCTTACTAAGGAGGTTTATCTATTAAAGGAGAGATTGAAATATCTTTCTCGTGAAGAGTTCCAAAAAGTAGAAGGAATTATTGCTGAAAGTCCAGCTATGCAAAAGGTTTTGACCTTAGTTAACAAGGTAGCAGAAACTCAAGCCCCTGTCCTCATTACAGGAGAATCTGGGACAGGCAAAGAAGTCATTGCCAAGCTTCTTCATCAATTAAGCCCAAGACATGAAGGCCCTTTTATAAAAATTAATTGTGCAGCCATTCCTGAGACCCTTCTTGAGGCAGAGCTTTTTGGTTATGAAAAAGGTGCCTTTACAGGTGCAATTCAGTCTAAACCTGGACTTTTTGAATTAGCAGAGGGGGGAACTCTTTTCCTGGATGAGATTGGTGAGATGCCCCTTTCTCTACAGGCTAAACTTCTAAGGGTCTTGCAGGATAATACCTTTCGCAGACTTGGTAGCTTGCGGGAATTAACTGTTAATTTACGCTTGGTTACTGCAACTAACCGTGATCTTCAAAAAATGATTAAGGATGCACTTTTTAGGGAGGATCTTTACTGGAGATTGAATGTGATTAATATCCATATACCTCCCTTAAGAGAAAGAAAAGAGGATATTTTGCCGTTAGCAAAATTTTTTATAGAAAAGTTTAATAAAAAGTATGGAAAGGAGGTTAAGGAACTCTCTAAGGAGGCCCTTTCAGCCCTCTTTCAGCATTCCTTTCCCGGAAATGTGAGAGAACTGGAAAACCGCATAGAAAGAGGTATAATCTTAGCTGAGGGAGCGGTTCTTACCCGCGAAGATCTGGGTCTGGGTGAAGAAACTTCTAAAAAGGGATGGGTGGGTGAAGACCTCTGGAATCTTCCTTTAGAAGAAGCGGTTGAAAGGCTTGAGAAAAGTAGAATCAAAGAGGCTATGGAAAAAGCTAAAGGGGTAAAAGTAAGAGCAGCGGAAATCCTTGGAATTACAGAAAGGATGCTTCGTTACAAACTTGAGAAATATGGTCTGGGAGGATAAGATGGGCCTTTTACAAAAAGTTGATCCTGAAATCTTTGAGTTAATTCAGAGGGAGACAGACCGTCAGGAGTATCAACTTGAGATGATTGCCTCTGAAAACTTGGCTTCCCCAGCGGTAATGGAGGCAGAGGGCTCTCCCCTTATGAACAAATATGCAGAAGGTTATCCCGCAGCCAGATATTATGGTGGGTGTGAATTCGTTGATAATGTGGAAGGTCTTGCTATAGAACGGCTAAAACTCCTCTTTGGAGCAGATTATGCCAATGTGCAACCCCATTCTGGAACTCAGGCTAATATGGCGGTCTTCTTTGCAATTCTTAACCCGGGAGATACAATCCTTTCAATGAATCTTTCCCATGGTGGACACCTTTCCCACGGAGCTCCAATCAATTTTTCAGGCAAACTTTATAAAATTGTCCATTATGGGGTCTCAAAAGAGACAGAGACCCTTGATTATGATGAGATCCTTAAAATCGCCTTAATTGAAAAACCTAAGCTGATTATAGCTGGGGCCAGTGCCTATCCGAGAACTATAGATTTTGAGGCCTTTTATCATATTGCTCAAGCTGTGCGGGCCTATCTCATGGTAGATATGGCTCACATAGCAGGTTTAGTAGCAGCTGGTATTCACCCCTCTCCAGTTCCCTTTGCAGACTTTGTAACTTCAACTACGCATAAGACCCTGAGAGGCCCAAGAGGTGGTTTTATTCTCTGTAAAGAAAGATATGGGAAATTAATTGATAAAATAGTTTTCCCTGGCATTCAGGGAGGACCTCATATGAACATCATAGCTGCTAAAGCAGTCTGTTTCAAAGAGGCCCTTGAAGATGAGTTTAAAAGCTATCAACAACAGGTAGTAAAAAATGCCCAGACCTTAGCGCGGGTCTTTCAGCAAAGAGGCTTTAGAGTGGTTTCAGGAGGAACAGACAACCATTTAGTGCTTGTTGATGTCTCAAGTAAAGGTCTTACCGGGGCTGAAGCAGAAAAACTTTTAGAAGAGGCAGGCATCACAGTTAATAAAAACGCTATACCCTTTGATCCCTTACCTCCCAAGATAACAAGTGGTATTAGAATTGGGACTCCCGCCATAACTACAAGAGGATTAAAAGAAAAGGAGGTTGAGGAAGTTGCAGAGTGGATGTGCGAAATCTTAAAAAATCCAGAAAAGGAGACCCTTAGAAGGGAAATCCGGTCTAAAATTAAAGACCTCTGTATTAGATTTCCCTTTTATCGGAGATAAAAAGAAATGGGTAGACCGAGCTGGGATGAATACTTCATGGTCATTGCCAAACTTGTTGCAGTTCGTTCTGGTTGTAATTCCAGACCAACAGGGGCAGTTGTAGTGAAAGACAAAAGAATTCTTGCTACAGGTTACAATGGTCCAATGCCAGGAGCCTGGCATTGCACAGATAGAGGCCCAAATTATTGTTTCAGAAGAGAAAAAGGGGTTCCTGATATAGATAAATATAACTATTGCAGGGCAAGTCATGCAGAGGCTAATGCTATTGCCCAAGCTGCAAGATTTGGCATCTCCCTTGAAGGAGCAAGTCTTTACTGCACTTTAGCCCCCTGCTATGTATGTCTGAAACTTATTGCTTCTGCCGGCATAAAAGAGGTCTATTATGAATATGATTATGAAAGTAGAGACTTTGAACGGGATAATTTTTGGCGTGAAGCCATAAATGAGGCTGGTCTAAGAGTTTTTAAAGAAGTCAAGGTCTCAGAGGAAACTTATAAGGCCGTCTTAGAAATCCTTGAATTCCCTACCTCCAAACGCAGACTTCCTGCAACTGAATAATTGGCAATCTCATGGAAGCTTTACATGGGGATTAAGGAGTCCCTTAGGATCAAAGAGAGCCTTAAGTTTTTTCATTAATTCAATTTGTAAGGGATCAAGTTCCCAGACAACATAAGGTCTTTTTGAAAAACCAATTCCGTGTTCACCTGATATACTCCCAAAAAATTCAAGGACCTTTTTTAGAAGGTTTTCTCGAATAGATTTAGCCCTTTCTTCTTCTCCTTCTTTGAAAAGTAAATTCACATGGAAATTACCATCTCCAGCATGGCCAAAACTGGCTATAGATATCCCTGATTCCTCCTCTAATTTTCGTAAATACCTTAAAAATTCAACCATTTTCCTTCTGGGAACAACCACATCATCTGCTATCTTTTTAGGTCCAAGTTTGAAAAGGGAGGGAGAAATGCCTCTTCTTATTTCCCATAAAGCTTCAATATCCTCCTCTTTATCTGCAGATAAAAAGGATAAACCTTTTTGTTCAAGAATAATTTCAAAGGCCCCTGAATCCCTTTTAACCTCCTCTATTCGGCCATCAAATTCAACCCAAAGCAGACTTTCTGTGGTTTTCAAAATCTGGTCAGTTCTAACTTTTTCCTCTACTTTCTCTTTTATTACCTTTAAGGTTGTCCTATCTACAAATTCCGCTGAGGCTGGAGTCAGACCCTTTAAAAGGGTTTCAGTAATAAGTTCCAGAGTTTTGGATTCAACAGGGGAAAAAACAAGGTAAAGTTTTCTCTTTTCAGGCAAGGGCAAAAGTTTTAAGACTATTTCCACTATAAGGCCTAAGGTGCCTTCAGATCCTACAAAAAGAGGGGTAAGGTTATAAGGCACAACTCCTTTTAAAGTTGTAGGGCCAGTTTTTAAAAGTTTTCCACCAGAAAGCGCTACCTCTAAGGAAAGAACATAGTCCTTGGTTGTGCCATATTTTAAACCCCGAGGACCTCCTGCCCCTGTTGCTACATTACCCCCGATTGTTGAAAAGGCATAGCTTGCTGGATCCGGTGGATAAAAGAGGCCAAATTTTTTAAGATAATTTTTAAGATCACCATTTAAAACCCCTGGTTCAACCCGAGCTAAACGCTCTTCTGGCACAATCTCAAGGATACGATTCATCTTTGCAAAGGAGACAACCATACCTCCCTCAACAGGTAGAGAACTACCTGTAGTTGATGTCCCACTACCACGGGCAACAACAGGAAAATTAAAGCTTTCTGCAAGCCTGAGAAGCTCTGAAACTTCTGCCTTGGTCTCAGGAAATACAACTACCTCTGGTTTAAAAAAAAGAGAGGAGGCATCAGCCCCATAAGGCAAAATATCTTCTTCAGCTAAAAGAAGTCTTTCACCAAATAAATCTTTTAGAGCTTTAAGAGCAGGTTCTCTAAGCTTCAAAGCCTGCCTCTAAATACTCATTTTCCTCTGTGCATTCTGCTTGTGCTAACTCAATTTCAGGGGCAAGATCCTTAATCAAAAACTGTAACTGCAGTTTAAAGGCCTGATTTTGATTTAGTCTTTTCTCAATGCTTTTAAGGTGATAAATCACCGTTGAATGCTCTTTTTTCAGCATTTGGGCAATATCTTTTAAACTTTTTTTAGCCAGATGACGGAGGAGATAGATAACCGTCTGCCTGGCAAGACTTAGATTTTTTTTACGGGAAGGGGAAAAGAGGTCTTCCTTGGTAATTCCATAAAATTTTACTACTCCCTCTATGATAAGATCCATCTCTTGAGAGCCTTCTCTTTCTGAAGAAATCTCAGTTAATAACTCCTTTGCCAGCTGAAGACAAACCTGTTCCTTTAGAAAACTTGCTCTGGCAATAAGCCCAATTACTGCACTTTCAATCTGTCGGATATCGCCTCTCAGGTTCCGGGCAAGATAATCAACTACCTCTGAAGGAAACTTATAACCTTCTTTTCTGGCCTTAAAGCGTATAATTTTTTTTCGGGTCTCAAAATCTGGTTGATTAAGCCTTATCATTAAACCAGCATTAAGACGGGATTTTAAAGAACTATCCATATCTCGCAACTCCTGTGGAGATCCAATAGAAGTTAAAATAACCGTTTTTCTTTCATCTAAAAGATAATCTAACAAAAAGGAAAGTTCATTTTGAGTATATTCCTTACCCGAAAGAAAATGAATGCCATCCAGTAAAAGTAAATCACAGCTTTCTCTTATCTTTTCTTTAAAGGCCTCAATTTGTCCTGCTCGGAGATATTTTAATAAACAGCTCAAAAAATCTTGAGCAGTAAAATAATGAACCCTATTGAAACCCTGTTTAAGAAGCCCATTACCCACTGCCTGAGTCAAATGGGTTTTTCCAAGACCATAATTGCCATAAAGGTAAATAAAATAGCCCTTGGGTTTATTCTCAACTAACTGGGAACATACTTTATAAGCAAGTTCATTACATCTACCTACCACAAAATCCTCTAAGGTATAACGAGGGGATATCCTTCTACCAATGACCTCAACAGGATTATAGGGAATAACCATCTGTTCTGCCTTGGGTTTTTCGGTGACTACAAATTCAAATCCCTGAAGGTTGGCTTCCTTTATTAATCTTTGTAAAAGGTCTTCGTAGTTCTCTTTAAGCCAGGACTTAGCAAATTCATTGGGAACTTCAATGAAAAGGCTTGCATCTTTAATAAAACCATTTAACTCTGAGAACCATACTTTATAGATGCTTTGGGGTAGCTCCTCTTTAAGCCGTTCTTTAAAATAACTCCACCCCTTTTTCTTTAAGGATTTCATAAAGGAATCTCCCCCACTGAAAGGATATTTCAAAAATAACTTAGGAAGTTTAAATTTGCAAATAAAATGGTGAGTGTCGTAAAGATACACCCAGATTTAACTTTTATAAAAAGTTTTCCCCAAAAAATCAAAGACTTAATAAACAGAAAATTT